>DIUQ01000034.1 GCA_002422375.1 bacterium UBA6154 | reverse complement strand
GGTTCAAATCCCCGAGGCGGCTCTCTGTGATTGTGTTGTTTCGGCTGATCCTTGACGTTTGGGGTTCGCCTGATGCTTTACGCGTATTCGGTTGATCCTTGACGGTGGTTTCGGCTGATGCTTGACACTTTCTCTCCTGACTGTCGGTTGTCGCCGGTGACTTCGTCATAATTGAGAATGGTGCCAACAAAGGTTGCTCACCATCGAGTTCCCGCCATGCTCACCGCGCTGAGGTAACTACTTGAACGGCGCCCGTGATTGGGGCCACCGAACTGTTTGTAGGGCCAACCAAAGGACATTGGAACGTCGTCCCGGCAAACAATTGACTTCGTTCGAATTGACTATCTGCGGTAAACCAAGGTGTTCTTGAAGGATTTTCCGTCTGCAAGTAGTTGCGCCGTCATCTCGCCAGTAACACCTGCATACTTTCCGGTGCCACCAATGATGGCGTAGTCGTTGATCCAGCCAGGATCGGGCGTGGTACCCAGTGGTAGGTCACTCGTCCCCACTAAAAACAACTTGCCCTTCGGAAGGAATGCTTGCAGGGAAACCCTACGGATATCTCGCTCAGCATCATGGGCAATGACCTCACCTTGGGTGTAGCCGACGCCGATCACTTTGCCACCAAGAGTCCTCGAGAGATTGAGCTTGCGGTGAAATAGGTCACCGTGATCGACACCCTCTTTGCTGGTATCGACAAGATCAAGTGCAACATTCTCGGAATAGAGAATGAGTGTGACCGGTTTTCGATCGTGAGCTTGGGCGATTGTGGGAGCGCTAATGAGGAGCGCGATGGAGGCGACGAGTCCCAGGAGGATCTTCATTTATTGATTATAGGGGAGAGCAAACCTCAGCCGCCATCGGAAAAGTGTCCTGTAGTTATGTCTCCTCTTGGCAATAGACCGAGTACCGGCTTTCAGGGTGCGATACTTGGTTGATTCAGGTATTTCATTACGAGTTTCCGCTGAGGTCCCTAGCATTCGCGGGTGGCCCTTTCACGTCGTCAGTTCATTGCCGGAGTCTCCGGACTGGCTGCGACGTGGGGTCTTTCCCGTGAAGCGGTGGGACGAACACTTTCTCTGCCGTTACGTGCTCAGGATGCACCAACGACTCTGCTGCAGACGATCAAGATGGCAGCACAGCCCCTTCGCGGGGTCTATCGGACTTTGTTGGTGGGCGCCGGTGAGGAATTCATCCCCCGCTTCGATCTTCTAGGGCGAGTGGCCGACCCTGCGCGCGCCAGTAGTCGCCGTTCGCTGTTCTATCTGGCGCACCTTTCGGACATTCACGTGATCGATGCGCAGACACCCGCGCGGATGGATGCCATCCAGAGCCTGGCTCCAGAACGGTTCACCGATGCTTGCCGACCACAGGACACGCTGACAGTGCATGTTCTTGCGTCGATGGTCGACAGTGTTGCTGCCGCCCAAGTGAGTTCGGTCACCGGAGCACCTCTGGCCTCCGCTCTCAGCACTGGTGACAGTGCCGACAACTTGTCGCAGCTGGAAACCCGTTGGTATATCGACATCCTCGATGGTGGTGAAGTCGTCCCGAACAGTGGTGCCGCTGGTGTGTACGAGGGGCCGCAGGTGTGGTCCGAGGCTACGTACGCCTATCACCCAGATGACCCGGCGGGAGATGTGTACGGCCAACGAGGGTTCCCCACCGTTCCGGGAATGCTCGAAGCCGCTGTTTCCAACCCGGTGTCATCGCAGGGACCTCCCAACTGGTGACGTGACGATGGTTGACGGACTTCCGGTGACCACCGTCGCGCGCACCATCGAGGACTGTCGCGAGCTGGGGACGGACCCGGCGCAACTCCGCTTGGCCATCCGCCAGGCCCATCAGTCCGGCGAGCTCACGGCCACTCACACCGAAAGGCTCCAAGTAGACCTGCGCAATGAATTCGCCGGGGGTGTCCCATCATGAGAGACGAGTATGCCGAAAAGTTCACTCGCTCCAAATCGGATACAGGTTCGTGTCGATGGACAGCAACATGTAGCCGCCGGCGGGAATGAAGACCCCGGTGAGTTGGCCGCTGTCGTCGAAAGTCTCGTAGGCACCCCAACCGTTGTCGATCTGACGCTGCGCGATTGCGACGGGGAAGTCCGGTGTGGTGGACCAACCGAGCAATGTCGCCCCGGCCTTCGATGCAGGTGGTGTGCAGTCATGTGCACCAGGAAGAGTGAGCCATGCGCCACCTGTTGCCAATTCCCTTGAATTCACACAGGTGGTGCCATCAGTTGGGGCTAGTACAACTTCGAACGTAGGTGCCCATGAAGTTGGTGCCTCAGCGGCTGGGGTTGGTTGGGTCGCGGTGATGTAGATGCCAAATGCTGGTGTGTTAGCCGTTTGGGGGGAGCTCCAAGTTCCGCTTCCCCGTGATGCCCAGACTTCACCGGTATAGAGATCATCGGCGTAATACCAGGTGTATCTGGCACCGGCGTCAGCCTCAAGCACGAGGGTGTACCGGTTGCCTGCTTCGACCGATGTGGGTGTTGTGAAGTTGACGGTGGTGACTTGACCGGGAATACCCGGTAGGGCGTAGTGAGTGATGGACTCAGTGGCAAGCCGTGTGCCATTGGGGAGCTTATTGGCGTCGGCACCTTCCACCGCGATGGTTAGTGAGCTACAGCCACGACAGTCGTTGCGCTGCACAACGAACCCGACGGATGTCAATTGACCGGAAATGTTTGGGATGAAGGACTGTCCGATTTTTTCCGATGATGGCAAGCCTGTGTAGTAATTGTTGACGTTGGGTGTTAAGTAATCGATGTCCAGCGTGCTCGCGTGCGCAATCTGCGTAATAAGAGCACAGGACATCACAGCTGCAACCGCACCGAAGGTGATCCGTCGAAACGCATGACTTGACATGCGAGCAATAATGCGTGCCGGTTGTCACCAGGCCAAGTCCTGGGACTGTAATCGTGGAAACTGGCTGGTTAACCAGACATTTTTATTCGAGAACTAGTCACGAGTCGTAGTTTGCACCCGGAGTAATGGGTCATGCGGCATAGTTGTGATGTGACATCCGTACTTGTCGTCGAAGACGAAGCCTTCGTGCGGGCAACCGTGACGAGCGCGTTGCGCTTCCACGAATTCGATGTAGTGGCCAGCGTTGGCACTGCTATCGAGGCGATCGAAGCGTTTCGCTCGTGTCTACCTGATGTTGCGCTTCTTGATCTAGACCTAGGTGCTGGCCCGACAGGAGCCGACCTTGCAGTGGGCATGCGTCGCGCTAAGCCTGGAGTAGGCATCGTCTTCTTAACGTCATTCGAAGACCCACGTCTGTTGGATTCGCGGTTGACTAACATGCCGGAACGATGTGCGTATGTGGTGAAGCAGTCTCTTGAGGACACTGCAATCTTGGCTGCAGCAATCGATGGATGCGACGAGGGGGGAGAGGTTCCGCGGGTGAATTTGACGGCATTGCAGGCTGAGACGCTGCGGTTCCTAGCTGCAGGCCTGTCCAATGCTGAGATCGCACGATTACGGGTGGTGGAGGTCTCCGCAGTGGAGAAGACGATTCGGCGGATCGCCGATGCCTTGCACCTCGGTCAAGTTGAAGGCACGAACCAACGGGTGGCGCTTGCGCGGGAGTACTACCGGATGGCGGGCTTTGGCCGTGGACCTTCGTAATCTCGCACCGAGATTTCCCCGCGTAATCCTTGGGCTGACCTGGCGCGAGCACATTGGTGGTCGATGGGCAGTGAGCCTTGTCGGTTTCTTTATCGTCACTCCAGTGGCGCTCTTGGCGGCTTTCACGGACGTGCGGGTGGCAAATGCGCAACAAGTCTTGCAGCTGGCTGCTATCTCGTCAGCATCACTTGCTGTGATGGGTGGTGTCTGGCTTGTGGCTGCTGTGACTGTGCTGCGGAATCGAAACGAGCGACCGGTACCCATTTGGCTGGTGGTGCTGCTGGGAATTACTAGCGGGGCGGCGCGATCTGCGACGGTGGTCCTACTCGCGAATCAAGTCGGCACCCTGGACTCTCCGAGGCAACTCTGGCCGCTTCTCGCGATTCGGATGGCAACAGGCGCAACACAACTCGGAATTGGAATGCCCTTCCTTGCCATGGCACTGTCCATACTGAACCGCTATCGAAGTGAGCGCTCACGGCTACTGGAGCAGCAAGCGGAATTGGTGAAACGCCAATCTGAAGAACTGGGTGCGAGCCTCGCTCTACGTGATGCGCTGACAAATCCGGTACTAAAGCGATTAAGGGAACTTGCGGATCGGCTAGCTGCGGATTCCTCGACGGTCCCGGATGTCGCACGCGATGTGCGTGGGCAAGCGCATGAACTCTGGGCCGCATCCGTGGCGCCTGCTAGCAGCATTCAGGTTCGCTTCCGACAGGTGCTTACGGCGAGCCTGCGCTACCAACCGTTGCCCATTGCGGCTGCGCTGTTGTTTTGGTTGCCGTCTTCATTCCTGGCCCTTATTGAACGGGAGTCATTCCAAGTCGGCGTTATCTCGAGTGTGTTGGGGACCGTCGTACTCCTCATTGTCTTCACGCTTGGCAATCGGATTACCCGGGTTCGACCAAGCCTTGGACCGTTGATCTTCATTCTTGGAAACTTGATCGGCGGCAGTCTCGCAGTTCTGGTGGCATTGTGGCTCGCTGGAGGGCGAGATCTGGCAAGTGAAGTGCCGCTCATGGTGACGTCTGCGGTGCGGTTGACGTCGATAACCCTCGCGGTGAGTTTGGTTGAGGGGGCGGTGCGGCAGTCCGAGTCGGTGATCCGGCGGCTTCAGGAAGGCATAGATGCGCGTGAAGTCGAACTGCGCTCCCAAGGGCAGCAACGAGCGCAATTGGCAAAGGAAGTCGCCTCGGTTTTGCATGGTGTGGTCCAGGGCAGGCTTGCGGTGGCGCAGCGATCACTGATTGACTCAACGGCCTTGGCTCGTCAGGCTCTGGATGATGGAATCGAACGGCTCGCTACCACTTCGGTTGTCACAACAGTGTCGGCTGAACAACTCGCTCGTGAAGTGAGCGCTCCGTGGTGCGCACTGATGGAGGTCGAAATCTCGGCAGATGCGGGAATGATCCCCGCTGATCGAGTACGTGATGTGGGTGATGTTCTCGAGGAGTGCCTGTCGAATGCATTCCGGCACGGGGGTGCTACGCGGATTGACGTTGAACTTCGTCGTTGTGAGAGTTGCTGGTTCCTTGTCGTGTCCGATAACGGCTGCGGCGTCTCGCCCGCTGTTAGTGCGGGGCTCGGGTCGAGTCTGCTCGACACTGTGAGCCATGGTGACTGGTCGCGTTCAGCTAGTAGCGACGGTGGCTGCATTGTGACCGTCCGTATCGATTAACTCGACCAGATCAGAGAGCGCTTGGCTTGGCGATCTAAGGCTGGCTTTGACCCGCGAGAACAGTTTCGACGATTATTCAGTCCATCTTCATGGCGCAAGAGTCGGTCGCAATCCGGGATGGAACTCGGATGGAACGTGAGCGAACTTTGCCGAACGGTTGCGGTGACAGTGAGCTTCCCTTACTGCCATAATCATGCGTATAAGTGACATACGAAGGGTTTGTGAAGCACTCGTAATGCGTAGGTTCGGGTGGGGGAGGAGCACTTGGACTTGTAAGTGCTGACGCAACTCCTTTTTTCTAACGCTTTTCTAACAGCAGTCGATATGGCTCTTACTGACACACCTTGAATCACCAGGATCCCTAATTCTCACGCTCGGTGAGGCGAGCCGGTCACAGTCTGAGTCGCCTAGCAATGCTGTGAAACCGTTGCGCGCAACTCATAATTCGGTCGTCGCCGGTTCGAGCCCGACCCGCCCTACCCCAGATATGTGAAGAATGCACTGCCGCCAGCTGGTGTAGGTCCGGCATGCGTCACCACAGCCACGGGGTTGAGGAGAAGCGCGTTGGACGGTGGGGTGCTGGTCGTCGATGATGACGACTTCACTCGCACGGCGCTGGCTGCGGTGGTCTCCTCATGGGGCTACGAGGTGATTGCCCAGGCCGGGGGTCGTGGTCATCACGGTGCGTGGACGCTCGTCGAGGCTCCTGTCGCGAGGGGTGGTGTCCATGCAACCCAACGTCGACGGGCGTTGCTGGCAGGATGCCGAGGGCACGACGATCATGTTCATAATTTAACCGTGCGGTTGGAACCCCCTGTTCGGGGGTGAGGGCCGGAAATAACAGATGGATGCACTATTTATCTTTAGGCTTTTTAACTGTGCGCAACGCAATCGTCCGCTTGACGGCGGCTATATCGATCATCGCTCTCACAGTAGGTATCAACACCTCCGCCGCGGTTGGAACGCACGTGCAGCCGGTGGCCGCGTACACGTTGGTCGCGCCGATCGGTGCGTCACCTTCTGGCTTGGTGGCTCGTGCTGTGGTTCCAGCAGGGTCACAGTGCCCTCGCCTTCGACTCACTCATGACGATGGGCGTCATTCGTCGCTGCCCATGATTGAGCGAAAGGCTCCCGAAGAAACGGGTGCTGCCTTCGCTGCTCTGATGGCGTGCACTGCTGACATTCCTGCCGGAATGGGCGAGGCCAAAATTGGAACGACAGAAATTCCATCAGCGATGCCAGCAAGTATCGACAATATGGTCATTCTTGGTGACACGGGTTGTCGCATGAAGGGCAGCAACTTCCAAGACTGTGCGGACATCGATGAATGGCCATTAGTGAAGATCGCTACGTCGATCGCTCGAGATGAGCCAGACGTAGTTGTGTTCACCGGCGACTTCTTCTATCGAGAAGCGGCCTGTCCTACAGGCAAAGAAGAACTGTGTGGTGGCTCGCCGGCGCCGATTCCGGGGATGCCATTCAAGGACACCGCCTACAGCTGGGCTGCTGACGTTTTCATCCCGATGGCACCGATGTTGGCGTCTGCTCCGATCGTCGTCACTCGCGGCAACCATGAGGAATGTTCTCGCGGTGGCAATGGTTACTTCATCTACATGGATCCACGCAAAGGAACCGAAGGCGAATGCGCGCCCACCATGGGGCTGGATGGAAAACTAAGCGTCCCCGTGAACAACCTGACACCGACCTTCGCTGCTGATCTTCAGGTAGATACGGATCGTAGATTGCGATTGGTGGTCGTGGACTCTGCTGGTGACGAGGATTGCGAACCGACGAGCATCGTCCCGGTGCAACGAACCCGGTTCGAGCGGGCGCAAGCGTTGGCTAGGGGTTCGGAATCGTGGTTGTTAGTACATCGACCGATTGTGGGGTGGCAGCCGAGTGATGACTGCTCACCGGATGGCGGTTGGATCGCCGCCGACGAGACGGTAGCCAGCGTTGGGCTACTCGATCCGTACCAGATGATCCTTTCTTCTCACATCCACTTAGCGCAGACCATCAACATCCCTGGTATTCCGACTCAATTCATAGTCGGTAATGGGGGGACCTTGCTTGAGCCGGGTAATGCACCGATTGGTGCCACAGGACCGACGTTCCCCGGAGTTTCCTACCCGGCACCGAAATCATCGTGGATGGCAATCCGATTCGGTTACGTAACCGCGACGCCGGGATCGGGTACAGGATGGAATATGCAGATGCGGAATCCGAGTGGTGGAATTTTCGCGACATGTGCGTTGGTCGACAAGAAGATGCAGTGCCGGGACCTGTAAGCGCCTTGGTGCGGAAGATCGGACGCGTGGGGCCAGTTACGTGACCGCGCCGAGTGCTGTGAAGGCTGGAGCAAGTGTCCTTACAGCTGCCTACCTTGCAGCGGCCGCCGGTACGTTTTCCCAGGCGAGTTTTGAATTCATGATGGTTCCGTTGCAGTCCGAATTAGGACTCTCCGTTGATGAAATCACAGGACTCACGCTCATTCCGTCGGCCGCAAGCCTCACGGCTGTCTTCCTTGTGGGAAGCCTGGGTGACCGCATTGGCGCTCGGCGCATGCTCATTATTGCTGCTGCCATCTTCGCTGTGGGTGCCGTACTCGTCTCGCTGTCCAGCAGCTGGTCGACGGTCATTGTGGGCAGGGCCGTGGGCGGTGTCGGAGGCATCGCTCTCGCTGTGACGGGACTGGCGGTGCTCGCCCGGTCGACGGAGGACGAGCACATCAGAAGCCGACTATTCGGCTACTTCGCCGCTGTGGTGCCAGCCTCTTTCCTATGTGCCTCGCTCCTCGCTTCGACCATTTCAACTCGTGTTTCATGGCGTCTCGTCCCTCTCGCGTGGGTTGTCATCGCTGCAGTCGTTGTGTACGCAGCCCGGCGAATCCGATTGCCTAGAACCCCGGGCGGCGTTCTGGGGGAGCCTTGGACGCCGCTTCTTGCGGGCGCGGCACTGGCCGGCGTCGGTTTGGGTGCAGCTTTGCTGGCGGGGAGCCCGTTTGCGGCCATGGTTGCGATGTTGGTGGCTCTTGCGTGCGCCGTCGGTGCTCTCGTGCTTCATCGCAGACTGCGACGATCGGGCCTGGACTTGCGCCTCCTGCGTTCACCTGGGGCACTTTTGCTGTGCGCAGCAGTTGTCCTCGCCACACTCACGAATCTCTTCTTCTTCACAAATCTTTTCCTTCAGTATCGATTCCCGACGGAGGTTGTCGGGTTGGCCCTCCTGCTCGGAGTTCCCCAAGTGTTGGCGATCATCGGTGGCATCTTGGGAGGTCGAATGAGTGAGCGGATTGGGCCGCTGCGGGCGGCGGCCATCACACTGGGAGGTGCGGCGGTTTTGTCGTCTGCGTTCCTCCTTGTCGATGCGGATTCACCGATCTGGATCCCTGTCGCGATCTTGAGTATCTTCGCGCTACCAGCAGCCGGCATGGTGGGCCCACTTACCCAGTCGCTCATGCAGAGGGCGCCCGCAGATGGATCGAGCGCGGCATCGTCTATCAAGAGTGCCACGTGGAGTTTGGGAGGGATCGTCGGTGGAGTGGGCATTGGCGCAATCGGCTTCACTGCCTTCACGCGGGACTTGACTGCGCAACTTCAGGAAAGCGGATTGAACCTGCCCTCTGCCCAACATGTTGCCGAGCAGATTCGATCGGGTGCTTTCGTGCTGGAACTGGCCCAGCAACTCAACGTCACTTCTGCACCGAGCGCCCTATTGCTGAGCGGATCTGCAGAGGGTCTGCACGCAGCTCAAGTCGTGGCGCTGCACACTGTGGCAATAGCAGGAGTAGTCACGTTCGGCCTCGCGTCATGGCTGGTCGTCGTCGCCCATCGTCGGATCGCGGTGGCTGCTGTCAGGACGAACAAGTGAGTGGCCGGTCGGGCGCTGAAACGTCGTATCGAGATCCGGTAGGGGCGGCCGCGTACGCGGTGAGTGTTGGCGGGTGGTCGCCCTACCAACGGATGTATGACCTTCCTTCACCTTCAGTGGTGCAGCAGACTTACCTCATTGCAACGACTCAGCGCAGCGGGAGCCATCTCCTCGCCCACGCTTTGGCACGCTGCGGCGCCGGTATTCCCCTTGAGTACGTGAATCCATTTCTAGCGGAGTTGGAACTGATGGAACGGGGGGACAACATCAGCGACCCCGAGCGCATCGCGCTACTTCTTGAGATTCGACAGCGGCGAACCACCGCAACAGGTGTGTTCGGCTTGAAGGCACATTGGCACCATTGGGAAAAGGTAATTACCGACCGAACCACATTCGAGATCGTTAATCCCACAACCATCATCCATCTCCAGCGACGAGATTTGCTGGCCCAAGCCGTGTCGTTGGCCTTGGCTCGACGTACCGGCTCATGGATCAGTTTCCACACGACCAAAGCAGGTGAAGTCGGACCCTTCAATGCCCAACTTGTTGCGGAGGCGCTTGAGGACATCACGCGTGAGCAGGTGGCATGGGAGGCCTGGTTCGAACATCGCAGAGTGCAACCGTTGCGCTTGTGCTTCGAGCACATAGTCGCTGATCCTGAAGCTAGTGCCATGCGAGCTGCCCGTCATGTGGGCGTTGTGTCGGCGCAAGCACGGGTCTGGACCGACACAGGAGCACCCTTGCCGCAGCGTCAGCGAGACCCTGTGAAAAATGAGTGGCTCGCCCGCGCGCGCGACCAGTGGGAATCGACCGATAATCCTTCTCCTCGGGCGCACTGCTGTGACTGAGCCCTACTACCAGCAAGAGAAGTCTTGCCAGATTCCACCCATGTCGTTTCTTTTGGAGAAATATTTGGGTCGTCGCAACGATGGGACTTTCGTCGAGATCGGCGGATTCGATGGTGTGCATGCCAGCAACACTTGGGGGCTCGCTGTCCAAGGATGGCGTGGACTCTACGTTGAACCTGTTCCCCAGTACGCGCGGGCGTGCAGTGAAAACCACCGACACCACCCGCAGATCGAGGTGGTCGAGGTTGCGATCACAGGTCCCAATCGCCATGAGCTCGAACTGACAGTCGCTGGACCACTCACGACAGCGGACGTTGCGCTCGAGGATGCATACCGAGAGATTGCTTGGGCAAAGGACTCAATGGAGGGTGCACCGCGTCTCAAAGTGCCCGCCATGACAGCGGATGTCCTCCTCGAATCGTGGCTGCAGGGTGACCGGAACCGACTCGACCTTTTGGTAGTAGATGTTGAAGGCATGGAGCAGGAGGTGTTTTCCGGATTGACTCTGGATCGTTGGCGCCCCACCATGCTGATTGTCGAACTTATGGACAATCACCCAGAGATCCTGGCGGCATCTGAATCAGATGCACGTCTTTACCGCGAGATCCTCGCCCAGGATTACCTAGTCGTTTTCAAGAACACCCTGAATACGGTTTTCGTCGACCGAAAGCACTGGGAATTTTTGCACTCAAGTTCGCAACAGTGAGTTGATGCGGTATCGCTACGTGGCGCTATCGGTGCGAGTTTGAAGGAGTGACTTAAGGGCTGGCTGGCTCTCCGTCGTCAGGCGTCGATGACTCGTCAGGATCACTACGACTCGGACTCGCACTTGGACTCGGGGACGATGAACTCTCAGGAGAAACGGATGGAGATGCCGATGGAGACTCGGTCGGTGACGCCGATGGGGACGCCGATGGAGACGCCGATGGAGATGGCGTTGGAGATGGCGAAATTGACGACGAAGGAGTAGCGCTGGGGGAGCGCGACATTGACGGGCTGACCACCTTGTTGAGGACCGAGGTTTCAGAGAGGCTTGATCCCGGGGTGGCGACTAAGGATTGAACTTCGTTCTTGTATTGGCATGGGAACGAATCTCCACGGGGCGGCAAGAAAGTGAATACGCACGGCTCAACAGGCATGCCCAAAATGGCTGCCGTCGAAAGTCCCGGCTCGGTGAGAGTCTCGTATCCCACCGCGAAAGATTTCTCATTGAGTGGCTGGATTGAGAACGCCCCACC
Organism: bacterium UBA6154; assembly: GCA_002422375.1. The sequence goes on along the minus strand of DIUQ01000034.1, from coordinate 13,109 downwards.
GGTCACGGGAAACGCTACGCCGGACATCGAGTAGTCGCTGTTCTTGACCTTGCCAAGATCTCGACTGGGCACGGACTCGCGATCCTTGCGTCCTAGCACTCGAGGCTGATCGTTGCCGGGGAGGTCCAGCCAGATGACGGGAAGTCGTAGCACGGGTGGCAACGCCCGATCGGATCCCGGGGTCAGGGCGGACCCGTACTGAGTGAAGATCCGGGTCGCGTCGACGGCGCGTGCGGCGATAGCACGGAAGATCGCGCGAACATCTTCCGGTGACAGCACCGACCAGTAATCCAGCGGGTAGTCGGTGTCGATGATGTCCGCGTTCGTGGGGCTCAGTGGCAGCAATTCACTCGGCGAGCCGAAGGGCAGGCCGTCCATGGGTATGGGACCTTCCAGGAACCACTGCTGTCTGGTGTCGTTCGCGCAGGTCGTCACCCGTAGACGGGGTGCAATGGGAACCAATGCAAGAAGTTCTCCCGACGCGTCTTTACCCCCGGCGAAGATCGGCCGCCACCAGCCTGCGAGCTTGTCGTAGCCGCGGATGGTGCTACCGGGGCTGCCGTCATTACGAGTGAGGTTCGCCAGGCACAGACTTGACGATCCTCGAACCGAGATCCTTGCGTTAGCTGGATCGAGGTCCCAGCCGATGTTCGATGCAGCAGCCGAACCCTCTCTGGCGAACCCGGCGACGTCGCCTGCCTTCGCAGATGCACCGTGCGTTGCGACGAGCGTGCCGACCTCGCCTTTCAGGTTCGGGAAGTCCGTGGCCGTGACCGTTGTGGTGAGCGATCCATTTGCCTGGTTGTAGATCCAGGTGTCACCAGCGCGCGAGAGGATGAGCTCTCGTCGCGCGCCGCTGGTACGCCGCGTGAAGTCGAGCCATTCGTCGATCCCGGGAGCCATGGAGTAACCGGCATCGGCGTTAACGATCGCTCCGGTGCGCGAAGCGGCGTCGACGGTTGGGCCGAAATTGCGTACCAGTAGTCCGCTTGAGGCAGCGACGTCTTCGCCGAAACCCTGTGTGAATACTCCACTTTGGGTCGGAAGTTCGCGCGGTAGCGAAGCCGTGATCGCGGCGGCACCGGGTACCGCGCCGGAGCCGTTCAGCCACAGCGTGCGCAGGTCCTCGCGCAGGGCGTCCTGCGCCGACAGGTCGTCCTCGTAAAGGTCCGGATCCGATAGAACCTCGTACGCCAAAAGAATCGCCACCAACTGTGTACCCTCCAACAGTCGCTGTGTGCCCATCGCGAGCATCAGGTTCGCGGACTTCGCTGGTAGGAAGACGGGTACCTGACCTTGCCCATCACCTTGGACGCTGCGCTCCGTTGCGGTGATGAGGTTCCATGCGGCACCAAGCAGCCCACCATTTGACATAGTGCTGCCATTGCCGCCGACGCTGGTGAGGAAACCGCGGATCGCCGATGCCGGGGTTGCCGGCACGAGCACCTGAGCCTCGAGAAGGAAGTCCTCGCGCGCGTTGTTGCGCTCGAATTCGCTGATCGACGGGTCAGACATACGCCTGAGGAAATTTGTGGCCTCAGCGATATGAGTGCCATATCGGTCGTCGTACGAACGCTCGGCAGCGGCATAGTCACCCCGTGCCACGTCGATGCGCGTCGCCGCGATTCCCGCCCGCACTTCTGACTTGATGTCATCAATTTGTGTCATGACCTCGTCGATCATGCGGTTAGTCGTGTTGTCCTCACCGAAACAACCGATACTTTTGAAGCAGTTCATCAGCCCTTGAAAGAAAGCCTTACTCGGCAGAAGGATTTTCAACGCTTCGCCTGGTGTTGCGGGGAACTTCGCGGGGAGCGAGGGAATGTAACCAGCTGCTTGACGGACGCTTGCGGAAGAAGTCTCGGTGTTCGTCGCGGATCCTTGTGAGTTGGTGTTGCCGGTGCAAGCGCTCGCGACCAGCGCGACTGCAATCACGCCGATGAGTCCGGCGACAAAGCGATGATGGCGACGTGCGCGGCTACCTGATCGTGTTGTCACTGTGTTGCCTCGTTTTCGTCGTCGTTCCTAGTTGGGGAGGCCGACTCATCGGCCTCGCGCGAAGGCTCGTTGGGTGACGGGCTCAGTGAAATGCTGGGTGACGCGCTGGGCGAAGCACTAGGTGAAGCTGTCGGTGAATCAGTAGGCACGTCTGAAGGCGAAGATGTTGGTGATGCGCTTGGTGAAGATGTAGGCGATGTACTCGGGTCATCGACCAATTCGGTCTCGTCGCCGGGCATCTGCTCGAGCACGGAGTCTGCGGAAAGGGTCATCGGTGGACCAGCAATTTCGCTGCGCTTCTTGTTTTTGTAGGCACACGGGAAATCCGTACCGCGCGGTGGAAGAAATGTGAAAGCGCACGTTTCCACGGGCATGCCGAGTATCGCCGCCGTCGATAGCCCCGGTAGTTCAACTTCATTCTCACCGAAGGTTGGTGGCCTCGTCGCATCAAATGTGCGCACGGCGAACTTACCTCCAACTAAAGGGAATGCCACCCCAGTTGTCTGGAAGCCCGGGTTGTTACTGATGGATTCCGTCCCGTTCTTTTCAAGTTCGCTAGGTGGCAAATAGCTCTTGTAGCCGGGAGTACCCCACGTCAGTGGCAGGTGGAGAATGGGAGGCAATGCGCGCTCGTCCCCACGAGTAAGGGCGGACCCATACAGGCTGAACAGTTTCCTTGCGTCGACTCCTCTCTTTTTGAGGAGCGTGAACACAGCGCTGACGTCCGATCCAGTGAGTTGGGACCAGTCACTTAAGGGATAACCGGCATCGATCGCCTCGACGTTCGCGCCACTGAGCGGCAGTAACGCCGAAGGTGAACCGAACGGCAGGCCCTCACTTGGAACCGGTCCTTGGAGGAACCACTGCTGGAGGGAGTCGTTTGCGCAGTCGGCGAGTTGTAGTCGCGGCGGAATCGCGATGAACCCGTTGTACATCTTCATTGTCGGCCGGTAGGACCAAGCAAGCTTGCGGTACCCCGACTGGTACCCAAGAAGCCCGGGACGCAACGACTGGTACTTACTCTCCCGGGAGGAAGCGTCGCGACTGGCAATCGCCAAGCACAGCCCAGGTGCCTCGCGCACGCGGATCCGCGCGTTGGTGGGATCGAGGTCCCAGCCGATCTCATCGGCCGCAGACGTGCCGGCTGCAGAAAAACTGACGGTGTCGCCTGACTTCGGTGCAGCCGGATGAGTCGCAACGACGGGACCGAGTTCTCCCCGAAGTTCTGGAAAGTCCGTCGACGTGACGGTCGTGGAGAGAGTTCCGCTATTGCGGTCGTAAGCCCATGCTTCGTGCGTTCGTGAAACTGTAAGGTCGCGCACCGCGACATAGTTCGATGGGGGTCGGTTCGGAGCAGGAACGCTAGTCACGACTAGCCATTCGTCGATACCCGGAGCGAGCGAGTACCCGGCATCGGCACTCACAATGGGCCCAGTACGCGTCGCGGACTCGACGGTCGGGCTGAAATTGCGCACTAGTAGCCCGCCGGTTGCAGCAACGTCAGTCCCGAAACCTTGCGTGAAAACACCACTTTGATTGGGCAATTCCCGGGGTAAAGCCGCGCTGATCGATGCCATTCCAGGGATTGAGCCAGTGCCGTTAACTAAAAGTGCATTCAAGTCTCGACGCAGAAGCTGCTGCGCTCTGGTGTCTGCGTATCGCTTGGGATTGCGCAAAAGTTCGTAGGCGAGCATCACCATGAGGAATTGGGTTCCCTCGAGTAGGCGCTGGGTCCCCAGCCCGAGCATAAGGTTCGCGGATTTAGCAGGAAGGAATGCCGGCAGTTCGCCCGAGCCGTCACCTTGGACGCTGCGTTCCTGCGCTGAGATGAGGTTCCAGGCCGAGCCGAGCATGCCGCCGCTGGACAGTTCGCCACCGTTACCTGCGAGTGATGAGAGGTACCCGCGGGCTGAGGAAGTTGAGGTCGCAGGGATGAGAACGGCTCCTTCTCGCATGAAAGACCGCTTCGCTGAATCACGCTGGGTCTGGGTGAGGCTCGAGTCGGTCATTCGGGAGAGGTACCCGGCGGCAACTTCGATGTGGTCGCCGTACTTCTCGTCATAAGTCCGCTGCGCCGCCGCGTACTCGCCAGTTGCAAGGTCGACCCGGGTTGCCGCCACTCCTGCCTGCACCTCAGCCTTCACGACAGCTAGTTCGGATGAGATCTGTCGGAGCACCAGTTGGGTCGGGTCCTCCTGTTTCTCAAGGCATCCGAATCCCATGATGCACCCGAAGAGTGAACTCAACAGGTCCTGATTCCCCAAGATCAGGTTGACGATGTCCAACGGGTTGGCGAGAAATCCCACTGACAATGACCCCGACGTTCCTGCTGCCTCCCGCGTGATGGAAGGGCTGTTCGAGGCAACGTTGTCAGCGACTGGTGCGCTCGAGCACCCCGAAGCTACAAGCGAGACGCATGCCGAAATCGCCACCAACGAAATACCAACACGAAGCCGCTTCATTTTCTCCTGCTTTGTCGATGTGCTCAGGACACTCGTGAGGTTAGGTCACACACCCTTAGATGTTGGACCAATTAATGCCCCCTTTTCGGGGGTGCTCGTTAGGCATTGATTCAGGAAGGATCCGGAGCCTTCTTTGTGTCATGGTTGCCCCCCGAAAAGAGGGGATCTGGATGGTTTTGAATCCAAGTCTTTGAAATAAAATGGAGGCTGTGTCTGCGGGGATCCGTCGTGCAGTGACTGCATTATTCATTGCATCGACCTTGCTTATTGGCAATGGTTCACCCTCCGTCGGCGCAGAGGGACCTAGAGCCGGCCCGAATCCGACCTCCCCTCCGGCGAATCTCGTAGCGACTCTGACGGGCCCTCAGCAGGTTACTTTGTCCTGGGACGCCCCGCAGAGCGCTGATGCATTTCCCGTCGCTTCTTACACGGCACGCCTCTATTCGAATACTGCGTCCTCAAGGTCACAGACGGTGGTGGGGAGGTCTGCCGTTTTCGATGCCGTGGAGCCGAATACGACTTACCAAGCGCTAGTGACCGCATCGAACAGCGCGGGTCAAACTTGGCCTGCCACGACCTCGGTCACTACTCCGGCTGCACCTGCGCCGGTCACCCGCCTTGTGGCAGCGGAAGTTACATCGACATCCATTCTCTTGGACTGGAACGCCCCCGTATCCGACGGTGGCACACCATTGACTGGCTATCAAGTGTTCGTCGACGGCGTCCCCCAAAATCTCGTGACTGCAACCAGGACACTTATCTCCGATCTCAACCCCGACACGTCCTATGGGTTTGAGGTGCTGGCCTTGAACTCGGTAGGTCGCTCGGGTGGAGTGTCGATTCGCGAGTCCACTTTCCCCACCCCATCCCCGCCCAATCCACCATCAGGCGTGAGAGTGGTTCAGACAACGTCTTCGAGTGTTGCGTTGAAATGGAACGCACCTCAATTGGTAATGGGGGTGCCAATCCAGAGTTACCGCCTCTATGTCAACGACGTGTACGTGGATGAGACGGGACTCGCAGGAGGCACCGAGTTCGTCGTAAGGAACCTGCAACCTTCGAAAACGTATTTGATCGGCGTGACAGCAGTGTCGTTAGGTGGCCAGTCGGCACCTGTGAATGTCGTAGCTCAAACCACCAAGGGGCCCACACCCACACCCACGCCCACGCCCACACCTACCCCCACACCCACACCCACGCCCACGCCCAGACCTACACCCACACCTACCCCCACACCTACCCCCACACCGACACCTACGCCCACGCCTACGCCCACGCCCACGCCCACACCCGTTGCCCCACGCAATCTGAAAGCGCAACCGATCGGCAAGACTTCAATCTTGTTGCGCTGGGATGCGCCTGCGGGTTCCGTTACCGATTACCTTGTCAACCGTGACGGCGGTCCATCCGTGGCCGTGAATGCAACAGAGTTTCTTGCTGAGGACCTAGAACAAAGCACTGAGTACACGTTTCGCATCGTCGCTCGCAATAACAGTGGAATCTCCGAGCCTTCATCGATAACTAGCGCAACGCTTTATCGTCCTGCTCCGCGTCCATCGGCCCCCTTGGCTCCAGTTAACTTGACCGTCGCGAGTGCGACGACAACGAGTCTTACTGTGACCTGGAGCGAGCCAATAGTTGACGGATCGATACTCCCGACCACCACGTTCATGGTTCAAGTGGGTGATGCGTCGCCTGTATCCGTGACGGATCGCGTCTACACAGCAACGGGGCTCGAGCCTGGCGTGGAGTTGCCGATATCGGTCGTTGCTGAGAACGATATGGGTCAAAGCCCAACCACCTCCATCACAGGGCGCACGCTGGTTTCGCCTGTCCCTAATCCGCGGCCGTCAGTTCCACAATTGGTACGCGCCACGGCGCCCACGGATACATCCGTGATTGTTGATTGGCAAACTCCTACCTTCAGTGGACGCTCTCAGATCGTCGGCTATCTCGTTTCATGGAATGGAACGCAGCGATCGACAACCGACACTTCTTTGCTTGTCACCGGACTTCGACCCTCAACCGACTACGCGATCAGCGTCGTGGCGATCAATGGCAGTGGCTGGTCTGACCCGGTGGTCATCAGGGTAAGAACTCTCGCCGCGCCTGCACCCAGTCCGGGTCCAGGCCCTAATAACAATCCACCCATAAGTCCGTCCATCCCTGGGTCGAATAGCGATGGTTCATTTGGTGCTGACCAAGATGCTCGGTCTATTCAGCAGGTTCTACCTGGGAGGTGGCCAGCAAGCCGGTTTGTCATATCCTCAAAGGAGCTGTTCCTCGAAAAATCTGCTCGGATGAAGACGAACGCTGGGCAAACCGCTCGAGGGTCTGTCACGTACAAGTCACCAAGCGTCAAATCTGCTCGGATCATCTTTGATAGAAACAAGCGCGCTTACGTCCTTCGGGTAATACTGAAGCCAAAACGCATATCAGGTTCAGTTATCGTCACCGTGATTGCTCCCATTGCGACGGTCGATGGCGTGACATTCGAGCCGCTTCATGCCAGCAAGCGTTTCTTAGTGCGACCGAACAAGTCGGCGCTATCCCGTTTGAGTCGTTAGGGAAAAAAATAACCTTCATGAATCCGCAATGAATCGTGTGGTGATAAGCCCTGGCCTGCGGTCGGTCTGCGGGTCGAATGATAAAACAGAGGCTCCGGTACGAAGGTTTAGTTTGTTCATGTCTACCCACTCAACTCCTAAGCTTCCCTGTGACTCGAAGTAATGAGTCAAATTCGTTAAGTCCACAACAGTCCGAAAATTGGTTTCGCCCGAGTGGTGTATAGAAATGACGAACATGGTTTACGGCACTGACCGCTCTGGGACTCAGGATTACTTCTCGATGAGGTTCGCGCACGCTGCAGTAATTAAGACCAGGAACCCGATCACGTCGGTGAACCCGGTCTGCGGAATGAGAGGTGGAGCATCCCATCGTCGTATCCGAGTTCGACCAACACGTCTGCAAACCGATCGGGCACGGGGCGGGTTACATACGTTGCGGGCATGACCACCACGTAGTCCTCCCAATCATCATCCATGATGGTGCGGATGGTGATCGACGACGGAGAATTGGTCCGGATCAGATCATCAAGGAAGGACACGAGTTCGCTAGGAAGCGGATCCCGGCGATGCCCTGTCATGAGCGCTTCGACCTCGATCGAGGTTCCCGCTTGACGAGCCGCTGGTGACAATGCATCGCATAGATGATCAAGCGTGGCCGAATGACTGCTACTTAGTCCGATGCTTGAGCGCAGGATTTCGGCCTGTTGTGCAGCGAGCGATTGGGTCTCGAGGTCTGCTACGTGAATTCGACCGGCTGCAATCTCCTCGAGCAGAGACTTAGTGGTCGATGGCACGGCCAACCAACTCGCCTCCTCAGCAGAGCGCTGCTCACGGGCGATACGTTCATCGAGGACACGTTCCCATTCAAGTTGAGCGTCCGTGCGACGAGCCTCGAATCGTAGGTCTATCCAGGTCAGCACGACGGTGATCGCGATCATGTAGATCGCATTCACGCCAACGGACAGCAGAGTCTCCTGCACGCAATTGCTGGGCAACTGCATGGCGAGCCACAGTGATGCGGAGAAAGCAAGGGTGGTGATGGCCGCGCGCATCCAGGAACGTGGTGCGGCGATGAGCAGCAACATAACGCCACCACCTGCCATGCCCGTGATCAGTCCTTGAATGCCAGGCGCTGCGACGCACGTCAGTGTTCCGCTGCCGGCAGCAAGGAAGGGCAATGGCAAAAGTGCGATGCCGATGACAACGAGAAGCATTTTGATGGCAGATGTCCACATCAGCGCAAGTAGCAGCATGCAGGCCACATAGGCCGCGATTGCGAGGGCAGTAAGTCCAGGAGCAGCAAACTCACTGATGATGAACGGCATCAGAAGGAGTGTGTAGACATTGGTGCCCGTCACACCAAGGCGTCCCCAGATTGTGGAGTCTGCAACACCGACAACAGGGAATGTCGGAACTCGCGATCTTATGCGTGCGCTCAAGGGTGCATGCAGCGTGACTTCTGTACCCCCAGTTACCCCGCGATTCATCGAGGCGCTTCCGCCGATGGCGCTGAGGTTGGCGCGCACGGCATTTCGCACCCCGAAGCGCTCTTGAGCGGAAGGGGCCGGACCACGACCATGATCACGGATCACAATGACAACGTCGTCGGTGACCTCGGCGTGGATTGATGCGCGTAGTACGCCTGAGTGACGCTCAACGTTTCGCAGGGATTCGGTGATCGCATCCCGTAATGCATTTGCCACTCCTGCGGTAATGGTGACATCACGTGGGATGTGGGCGGTGCACACCAGGGCCGTTGGCTCAAGGGCCTGCTGGGCCGCGGCGATGATGGTCGAAATGGACGCGTCATCGAGTCGGTCGAGTCCGCGGCGCAACTGCTCAAGATCGTGTTGGCAGGTTGCCTCAGCCCTGTGTTGGGCCTCAGGGGGAAGGCCCATTGAGATGCCAGCCAAAGTGTTCAAGATCGTTTCGTGAATGCGCCGACGGACAGCCTCCGCGCCTGTCTCTGCGGCGATAGCTTGTTCCTCGATGGCTCGTGCTGCCCGGATCTCATCGAATTCGATATCTACCAACCGAACTTTTCGATACCAGGCAGTCCAAGCGATCAGAATTCCACCGCCGGCGATCAGGTTGAGCAAGGCACCTGCCCATGGGGCGATGAGTCCTACCCCGAACAGGCCGATGCTCGCTGCGTTGGATTCCATGCTCAGCAGGTCGAGTCCGGCCGCAAGAAGAACCACGACGAGTGCGGATCGGGTGGGGAGATTGAAGACCGCCGCCACGATCACCGCGAATGACACGACACCAACGGGTATCCAAGAAGGACCATCCGGGACGACGAGGCTCATCAGCACTAAGAGCAGACCTGCGGCGACCTGAACGTGTGCCCGGGCTGCGCGTAGCAACGGCAGATAGCCACTGCACCACAATCCCAATGGGATTAACCACGACAGCCAATCAGGAATCTGAGCGCCTACACTCGTCGCCAGGAAGTATCCCGAGGGAATGAAGATGATCAGCCCGGCGGTATTTAATGCAAAGAGCGAGATGGTTGCAATGACCGATCGCAGTGAGGGTCGCTGGACCAGCAACTCAGAATCGTTCATGATGGATGAACCATAGGCGTACTACGGCAGTAGGCCCTCCATCCGCGCCACGTTGTGCAACTGGAGTTTGGTTCTTGCCGCGATGCCCGTGGAGGTGTACTTATCGCGAACTCGGTCGAGATAGTGCTTGACGGTATTTGGGGTGATGTCCATGCGACGCGCAACCATTTCCAGCGTCAGGCCGGATGCGTACAGCACCAGCGCGCGCTTCTCCTGATTGGACAGTTCGACCGTCGACTGGCGCGTCAATACGAATCCGGCGAGATCCGGCGGTAACCAGGTGCCACCGGCAAGCACGGCCTCCACTGCGTGGGTCAGCTGCGACAGGCTTGAGCGTTTGGCAACGAAAGCCTGTGCTCCTGCAGCCAGAGCGGCTTGCAGGACCTCCGGCCTGGCCATAGCGCTGACAACCACCACCGGTATGCCTTGGGTTGTGAAGGTTGAGACTGTTTCAGCCACGGGAGTTTCGTCGCCAAGGTCTAAGTCGATCACCGCGCAATCGCAACCATGTTGATGAACGCTGGCCCGAGCCTTGGACAGTGAATCTCCGCAGTACACGAAGGTAGCTCCAGGGAAGTCGAGGAGCAGCTGCCGGGCGATTCCCTCAAGGACCAACGCATGGTCATCGAGCAACACGAATCGTTGTGTTGGTGGCATAACTGTGTCTCCGATGTGTCCGGGTGGCCCTGAACTTAAAGTCTATGCACAGCGGTGGGCGCGCCGAAACGTTCGTCTACCCCCCGATTAGGGGAGGCGGGAAACGGTAATGACTAGTTCAGCTGGATTGCTTGTAGTGCTGATACTGGCCTCTCCAAGTGCCCTCAGCTGAACAGCGCCAAAGGGTGTCCAGTTCTGTCCAGGCAGCCCGAAGTGCCAGCCCTCTGAATTCCGATAGGACAGTCGCACCAATGCAACCTCGCGAAAAGGTTCTGTATGGGAAGCGATCAGGTCGAAAGTCACCGAGCCGGCTAGCGGGTTGGTAGAAAAACTCCGGGTGACGCTCGGTTGGGACGGAGTCAAAGTCACCTCATGAAATCCGTTAACGCGTGAATCTGGGCGCTGATCCACATTCCAGTCACCATTATCGACGCCCGTGACTGACAACATGATCCCCTTCTCCGCCAGTGGAGAGGATTGGTCAAGATTGGCGGTGACGGTCAACGGTGGTGTCGGCAAACTCATGGCCTGACGAGCTACGGAAGGCTCGTCCGGAATACCGCACGCAACGAACGTGAAGGCTGCGGCAACCAGTACCGCGACCATCCCACTCCGCGAAGGCATACTTGAACCTTAGGAGAACTGAGGTGGGATGTCGTACGATTTCGACCCCTCCTAATGGGGGATAGCAGAGTCGTAGGAATGCAGGTGAGCGGCCAATAACATTTTCACCACAGGGCCGCACCGTTACTACCGAGCGCGGTTGCCTTTTCGGACTGAAGGGGTTTCGATGCGCATTTCACGGAGCGCTGGTTCGGCAGCTTTCGCGCTGGCATTGCTGGTGATGTCCGGTTGCTCGTCCACGGATTCGACTGATGTGGATAGTGCGGCCGAATGCGCTAACGATGGTTCGTTCTGTGTCGGGCTCGTGCTCGAAGGTGGATCGGTGGACGATGGCGCCTTCAATGCTGCCGCCTGGGCAGGTGTTCAACAGGCGGCAGGCGCCACCGGGTCAGTGGCTGAGTACGTCGAAAGCGACGGACCGGATGCATATCGCGAAAACCTCGCCGACTTTGCCAATCGCGGCTTCGATGTGGTCGTGACCACGGACGTTGGTCGACCTGAATTGACCATCGAGGCGGCCGAGAACAATCCCGACACTTACTTCATTGCGATCAGCCAAGACATGTCAACTGCACCCGCCAACGCAACTGGCGTGATGTTCAGGGATGACCAAGCGGGGTACGCAGCTGGCTACTTGGCGGGGTCGATGACCCAAACAGGCGTAGTAGGCGCGGTCTTGGGAAGTGAAGACGTTGTTCCGTTACGTCGCTTTGGTGAGGGCTATCGCCTAGGTGCGCTCGCTGCCCGGCCAGATGCCAACGTGCTGATGAATTACCACAACATCGACGGCGATTCCTTCGACGATCCGCAGTGGGGTGCGATGACAGCGCGCGAGCAGATCGCGCAAGGAGCTGATGTCGTATTCGGTGCTGGCGGCACCACGGGCACAGGGGCGCTCATTGCCGTGGCCGATACCCCAGAAGCGGGAACGTCGTTGTTCTGTATCGGTATTGATGTTGACCAATACGAAACGGTCCCCGAGGCACGGCCATGTCTGCTGTCCTCCGCAGAGAAGAAAATCACTGATGGCGTTAACGCTGCTGTAACCGGAGTCGCAACTGGCCAAGAACTCGCGCGAAACCTCGAAGGTCAGATCGGACTCGCGTCCTATCGTGAACTTGCCGATCGCGTTCCAGATGACGTGAAGCAGCAGGTCGACGAGGTGGTCGCTGGTCTACTTGATGGTTCCATCTCCACAGGTGTGGACTTCTAGGAGCCGACCTACCTCACCATCGACAGCATGGAAGGGGATCCAAAGGCCCTCGATCTGGCGGACTTCGAAACTGGTGAGCAAATTTATGTCAGATAGTTCCGCTAGCTTTCGTTAATGCAAACGGTCCTCAATGTTGACGATGAGTTGTACGCCTGCGCGATATGAGAAGCTGCCCGTCGAGGCGAGACGATCACCAGTCTCATTGAGGACGCATTGCGAAAGGCATTGCATGCCTATGTAGGGGGATCGGAGCGTGAGTTCCCGGATAGTCCGGCCATTGCGCTCACGACCACCACGGGGATTCCATGGGTGGTAAAGCTCGTGACTGTCTCTGCTATCGGCGTTTCATCTCCAAGGTCGAGGTCGGCCACGGCGCAATCACACCCGCCCGCATGAATCGCCGCGCGCGCCTCTACGAGGGAGGCATCTGACTTGTTGTAGAGGGTTAAAGGGCTATCCCACGAGACGACACGGTGCCCTAACGCACCCCCGCCTCACTTGTGGACCACGCCCAATCGGAGGGGTAGTCACGTCTCGTGTTTACAACACTCATCCCCGACAATGGGAGTTAGTCGCGCCAGCCAGTCTGAGTTTGGTGTGCAGGTGATTGGCGATTTACCACGTCTACCACGAAAGGCAGTCCATGAGTCACAAGACAGTGATGTCACTTTCTGCCATTATGATTCTGGCGGCTTTTGCATCGTCGGGGTGTTCTAGCCCGGTTGATCGTTCTGCCGCCGCCAAAGAGAGTGAATCACCGACGGAGCAGGGATCGGTAACCACTTCGAAGTCTACTCCAGAGATCGGATCGAGCCCCCAACCTGAACGTCTGGAATCGCTGTGAAACCCTTGCGCGCAATTCCTAATTCGGTCGTCGTCGGTTCGAGTCCGACCCGCCCTACTACTTTCTCCTATGGGAATTGGACTTTAGGTCTGTTTGGTCGAATTGTGATGTAACGCTTCGTCTCATGCGCGCACTTAGATGTTCACCATGGTTGGCTCAATTTCGTCAGCTCAGGGT
>DIUQ01000029.1 GCA_002422375.1 bacterium UBA6154 | reverse complement strand
ACAATCGCATCATGACTCCATCTCCACAGGTAGTTGTCCTCGATTACGGATTTGGAAATATTCGTTCAGCCGTTCGCGCATTGGAAAAAGTTGGCGCACGTCCCGAAGTGTCCGCCGATCCTGATCAAGCCATAAAGGCGCAGGGACTAGTTATTCCGGGTGTGGGTGCATTCGCTGCCTGCATGGAGGGGATAAATGCGGTGGATGGCGGGCACATTGTCGATGCTCGACTCATTGCCGGGAGGCCGGTTTTAGGAATCTGTGTGGGAATGCAAATCATGTTTCAACGGGGAATAGAGCATGGAGTCGATTGTCCAGGCCTGGGGCAGTGGCCGGGCAGCGTCACCAGACTAGAGGCGCCGGTTATTCCCCACATGGGATGGAACACGGTTACTGCGCCGGAAGACTCCATTCTGTTCGCAGGCGTGGAGGATGCGCATTTCTATTTCGTGCACTCTTATGCGGCACGCGAGTGGGTCATGTCAGACACCGACCCCTATCAGCGGCACCCTCAGGTGACGACCTGTGATTACGGTGGCGGTTTCATTGCGGCCGTTGAAAATGGCCCATTGAGCGCCGTACAGTTTCACCCAGAAAAATCCGGCCCAGCCGGTCTGCAGCTCCTGCGGAATTGGGTCTCCACGCTGGGTGAGCCCGGTGCGCCTAGACTTCCCTAATGGACTTTGCCACCTCGTTTGCCCTCCTTCCGGCTGTAGATGTATCCCAAGGGAAGGCCGTACGGCTTGTTCAGGGACAAGCGGGATCCGAAACGGTGTATGGGTCACCCATCGATGCAGCTCGCTCATGGGTGGATCAAGGGGCCGAATGGATTCATCTGGTTGACCTTGACGCCGCCTTTGGGACCGGTTCAAATGCTGACCTGATCGCGCATGTCGTTCACCAAGTGCGAGATTCTGTTCGGGTCGAACTCTCCGGGGGGATTCGAGATTCCGATAGTTTGACATCCGCATTGGCAACCGGGTGTACCCGAGTGAATTTGGGAACAGCGGCATTGGAAAACCCGGATTGGACAGCGCACGTGATTAGCGAGTACGGAGACCGAATCGCCGTAGGGCTGGACGTCAAGGGACATACCTTGGCGGCACGCGGATGGACGACAGAGGGCGGCGACCTGTGGGAGGCAATTGGGCGGCTTGATGCCGCTGGATGTGCTCGATACGTTGTCACGGATGTGCATAAAGACGGAACAATGCATGGCCCTAATTTTCACTTGTTGAAGGAAGTAACTCAGGCAACCAAAACCCCGGTGATTGCTTCGGGGGGCATTGCACATCTTGAAGATCTGCACAAGCTGGCAGATATGAAAGGTATTGAAGGAGCAATCGTGGGCAAAGCGCTCTACGAGGGGAAGTTCACGTTACCTGAAGCGATCGTGGCCACGGAGGCACGGTACGACCCCTACCAGTGGGGTCCTCCACGCCCATGACCCTCACAGCCCGCGTGATTGCTTGCCTGGATGTAGACCAAGGCCGAGTGGTCAAGGGTGTCAATTTCAGTAACCTGCGTGATGCAGGCGATCCTTGTGAGCTTGCGCAGACGTATAGCGAGCACGGTATAGATGAAATAGTTTTTCTCGATATCAGCGCATCCACGGGTGACCGTGGAACCACCATTGATGTAGTGAAGCGCACAGCTGACACTGTATTTATACCGCTGACTGTTGGTGGAGGTGTTCGATCCGTCGAGGATATTGACGTTCTGCTCCGGGCGGGAGCAGACAAAGTGTCTATCAACACAGCAGCTATTGCCAGGCCGGAACTATTGCGCGAGGCAGCTGAGCGTTTCGGTTCGCAGTGCATTGTTCTATCCGTTGACGCTCGGAGAGAAAGTGATCAGCCCAGTGGATTTGGTGTGACGACCCACGGGGGTAGCCGGAGCGCAGGTTTGGATGCCGTCGAGTGGGCCTGCCGCGGCGAGGAATATGGCGTGGGGGAGATCCTTCTCAACTCTATGGACGCAGACGGAACCCTCCAGGGGTTTGATACCGAACTAATCCGGGCTGTTCGGGCGGCTGTCTCCATCCCTGTCATTGCCAGTGGAGGTGCTGGTAGCGCGGACCACTTCGCTCCAGCGATCCAAGCGGGTGCTGACGCAGTTCTTGCCGCGAGTGTCTTCCACTATGAAACAATTTCGGTAGGTGCTGTGAAGGCATCGCTGTCCGCTGAAGGGATTCCTGTCAGATGACCACTCCGGCCGAATTCATGAGCACCGTTGCGTTCAATCATGATGGACTCGTACCGGTCATTGCCCAAGATGCACAATCGCGGGAGGTTTTGATGCTGGCATGGATGAATAGCGAAGCGTTGCGACTGACTCTCGACACTAAACGCGGAACGTACTTCTCACGCAGTCGTCAAAAGTTGTGGGTTAAAGGCGAAGAATCGGGCAACATTCAAGAAGTAGTTGAGATACGTAAAGACTGTGACTCAGATGCGCTACTCATGATTGTTAATCAAACTGGACCGGCATGTCATACGGGGAGTTTGACGTGCTTCTTTGATAGCGCCGAGGGGGACACGTGAGCCTCCCGCCCGTCACCCCGCAAGTATCCGAATTCGTCGAACTGGCTCGGTCCAATCGGGTAATTCCCGTCACCATCACGGTCATGGCCGATCACCTGACCGCGGTTGGTCTATTTCACTCGCTCTGTGCCGATCGCGCGGGGACATTTCTCTTTGAATCGGCTGAATCTGGAGTGCACTGGTCCCGTTATTCATTTATTGGCGTGCGGAGTTCGGCAATGCTCACCGAAGTCGACTCCGTTGCAACCTGGTTGGGGCGCGCCCCCGAGGGAGTGATCTCCGGCGGTGCGGGGATCGACTCACTGCGGCAAGCTCTGGATTTACTAGCAACTCCGTCACTGCGAGCGGATTTGCCGCCACTCACCGGCGGACTGGTCGGCTATCTCGCCTACGACCTGGTGCGCCGGTGGGAGGACATTGGTTCTTCCACCGTTGACCAACTCGGAATTCCCGACATAGGTTTTTTGTTGGCCACCGATATGGCGGTGCTCGACCACCTCAATGGCACGGTCACACTGATAGCCAATGCCATCAATTACGACAATTCGCCGGAACGCGCCGAGCTGGCCTATGCAGATGCGGTGGAGCGCCTCACCGCCATGCTGGAGGTTATTACCGGGGCGCAGGCTGCAGGGGCCGCTTATGTGTCACCCACGCAGGTGCCGGAGGCTGCATCTGATGCGAACTTCTTAACAAAGGTTGATCAAGTCCAGGAATACATTCGGGCAGGTGACGCCTTCCAGGTGGTGCTGTCACAACGCTTCAGTGTTCCGTGCGAAGCTTCCGGCTTTGACGTTTATCGCATGCTCCGATCAACGAACCCCAGTCCGTATATGTATCTCTTGCGCTTGCCCGATCCCAAGGACTTCACGCGCACAAGCTTTGAAATAGTCGGTTCCTCTCCTGAAGCACTGGTCACCGTGAGCAATAGGCAGTGCACGGTTAACCCCATTGCTGGTACCCGGTGGCGGTCGCCGGATCCCGAAACGGATCGCGCACTTGCCGAGGAAATGTTGGCTGACACAAAAGAGCGTGCTGAACACCTCATGTTGGTGGATCTTGGTCGCAATGATTTAGGTCGGGTGTGTGAGCCTGGCAGTGTGAAGGTGCTGGACTTCATGCACGTCGAACGCTATTCGCATGTGATGCACCTCGTGTCTACCGTTACCGGCAGGTTGCAGGAATCACTGTCGTCACTTGACGCGTTGCAGGCAACGTTTCCGGCTGGAACATTGTCCGGTGCACCCAAGCCCCGCGCCATGCAGATTATTGAGGAATTGGAGGATAGTCGGCGGGGTCTTTATGGTGGCTGTGTTGGCTATTGCGATTTCGCCGGGAATATGGACATGGCTATTGCAATCCGAACTGCACTCTTGAAAGACCACATGGCACACGTCCAAGCAGGTGCGGGCATAGTGGCGGATTCCAATCCTGAGTCCGAAAGCACCGAATGTGTGAATAAGGCCATGGCAGTGTTGCGGGCGATTGCGCTGGCGCAGTCTCTCGCTGAACCTGGACTCAACGGTCAGTTATCTGAATCGTGACGAATCCGATTGCCCTCGAGAATTGCTGTTTCCATGGATAAATCTGATCATCCACCTCGCGCGCGCGCGTTCTACCGCGCGTTTATTCTGTCCCAGGCTCTGCTGAGCATTGGCCTGCTCTGGGTTAGTAACACCACCTGGGAGACGGCGTTGGTTGATCCACTCACCGAATCGGTGGGCACGCGTGTCACGTTGACGGGCACAGACGTGGACCCCTTGATCGGGCTCAGTGCAATCGTTTCACTGATAGCGCTGCTCGGTGTCATTGCGACTGGTCCCTGGGGACGCCGCCTGATCGGCGTAGCTGCAGCCACGATCGCGGTCGTAGCCGTCATCTCTGCTATCAGGATTCCTGAAGCGGGTTCCGTTCGTTTATGGATCCTGGTCGTTGTGGTGGGAAACCTCGGTTTAGTGGGTACCAACCTGTGGGCCGTCACCCAAGCGAGTCGCTGGCCCGTGCTTGGTCGTCAATATGACCGGACTAGACCGGTCGAGGCCACGACGGATCCGTGGACCGCCCTCGATCACGGCATCGATCCCACTGACGACTACGGCGGGGCTTCCACGCCGAGTAAATGACGGATACATGCTTAGATAGCACCATGACAACACAACAACACCAGGAATTAGTTCACGCAGATCACGGATCAACGCCCGCTGCCTGGACAGCTGTCGTCATTATTACCCTCGCGTTTGTCTTGGGGACCCTGTCAGTCATTTGGGGCAATTGGGTCCTGTTCTGGGTTTCTGCCGGGTTAGCCGTGCTCGGAGCAGTTGTCGGCAAGGTCATGTCCATGATGGGCTTTGGAAAGAAAGCGCAGTAATCGGGCCACCGGTCACTAGCCTCGTGTCCGGCACATAGTGTCATGAATATTTTGGTCGTCGAGGACGAGTCCGCTATCGCGGATCTCATTGAACTGTATTTATCCCGCGAAGGGTTTTCTGTCACCGTCGTAGCTGACGGACAGGCTGGCTTAGAGCAAGCTCGATCGGGGAATTTTGATCTCTTGATACTTGATGTTGGGCTACCGCACGTTGATGGAACGGAGATTTGTCGTTTGCTTCGGGCAGAAGACAACTGGACGCCCATCATTTTTTGTACGGCCCGAGACGACGAAGTTGATCGCGTCTACGGTTTGGAATTAGGGGCTGACGACTACATAACGAAACCCTTTAGCCCGCGGGAACTGGTCGCACGCGTTAAATCGATTGTGCGCCGTTCAAAGCAGCATGAGAACTCAGCTCGAATCGTGGATGTGGGGCCGGTGCGCATTGATACCGCGTCCCGGAGGTGTTGGAATGGCGGCGTACCGGTTCAACTGACAGCCATGGAGTTCGATGTCCTGGCTTATCTATTCACTCAACCGGGAACAGTGGTCAGTCGCGAGGAGTTATTGGGCCATGTCTGGGGTTATTCCGAGAGCCTAGGAACTCGGACGGTAGATGTCCACATTGCCCAATTACGTGCCAAGTTAGGTGAGAACGCCCCGATTAGGACAGTTCGCGGCGTCGGTTACGCGGCCGAGCCGATTGGGCTGGAACCAGCGTGAGCCCCGTGAGGCGATACAGCATTGTCACGCCGACGGTCCTATTGACCAGCGCGATTGCTGCAATTGCGATTGTGATCGGCGCACTGGTTTCCTATCCACTCATTCTTGCTAGTTCACAAAGTGCAGGACAAAAAAATCTAGCTCAATTGGCCAACGTCACGGCAAACTCCTTGGAGCGGGGTGCTGATAGTCGTGGACTAGGGGCGAACTTGGTCGCGACTCTTCAACGGGAATCCATTACCGCCTACCTATTTAGCGCATCCGCCAACTCTGGCACGGTGTTTGAAGATTTGCCCCTAGGTTTTTCCCAGGACATGGCTTCTACCTTGGTTTCAGGAACAGCGATTTCCGAGCGCGTTGGAACAGACAGTGGTGATTACTTATTTGAAGGACGGCCGTTAAGTATCGGTGGAGCGGTCTTGCTGGTTCAGCCGGTTTCTGTAGCCGGTGCTAGCGCGGGAGAAGTCCTCTCTCGTCTAGCGCTGTCCTTGGCTATCGGGCTCATCATTGCTATTCCCATTGGATTTTTTGCCGCCCGTCGACTCGCCCGCCCCCTGCGAAATGCCAGTGCAGCTGCTCGCGATATGGCTCAAGGGGACCGCGGGATTGAGGTGCGCGCTGAAGGCCCGCGCGAAGTGTCAGACATTGCTATCGCGCTCAATGCCCTCGATCACGCACTGGCGACTTCGGAGGGGCGCCAGCGCGAATTCCTCCTCTCGGTGTCCCATGAATTGCGCACACCGCTGACAGCTATCAAGGGATACGGGGAAGCACTTGCCGATAACGTGATGCCGGCTGACCACGTGGTGGCTGCTGGTTTAGTTATTGCCCGCGAGGCGCAGCGCTTAGATCGCTTGGTGCACGATCTCTTGGATCTAGCCCGACTTGGTGCCGTCGATTTTGCTATTCACCCCACCATGGTGGATTTAGCTGGTTTTGGGACCGAGGTATGTGAGGTCTGGTCCTATCGCTGCGCGGAGGCGGAGGTGAACTTTGACTGTGACATCCAAGCATCGGGGGAATTTCGAGGTGATGCAGTGCGACTGCGCCAGATCATCGACAATCTCGCGGAGAATGCACTGCGGGTAACTCCGGCACAGGGGCGGATTTCGTTTTCCCTCGAAGTAACCCCGGTGGGAACCGGTGAGCAGAACCACAGGGCGGTGCGGATTTACCTCGCCGATACCGGGCCCGGTCTCAACGCGGACGATCTCGCCGTGGCATTCATGCCCGGAGCACTCTACGAACGTTATCGAGGAGTGCGCCCTGTTGGTACGGGACTGGGGCTTGCACTCGTTGATCGTCTGGCCCGGGGATTAGGTGGAGCAGCACATGTGACCAGCGAGCCAGATGTGGGTACGTCGTTCACAGTTGACATTCCGGAGGCGCCGTGACGGTTGACCTCAGCAGTTTGATTCGTTCCCCTGTTCTGCTCGCACCGAGTGCCATTGGCGCCGCCTGCTGCTTGCTTGTCGTTGTTGATCCCGCCACTGGTATTTATCCACCGTGTCCCAGTCAAGTATTGCTGGGAGTGGATTGCCCCGCGTGTGGTGGACTTCGCGCCACGAGCGCTCTGTTGCATGGTGATCTCGTGTCATTTGCCGATCACAATCTGCTGTTGGTCGTTGTTTTCCCGCTCCTCGTAGCGTGGTGGGTTGTTGCAGCGCTACGGACTGCCGGGAAAGCTCCTGCTGTCTCGCTGTCGCGAAAGCAGCAACGAATTGCGGTTGGAGTTGGTGTAGCCGTCATTGCCGTTTTCACCCTGATTCGAAATTTTGTGCCCTATCTGGGTTCCGGGATCGGCTGAATTCGAGGCGGGGGATACCCTTGCCAACGTGACTGTCCTTGACGACATTATTAGCGGGGTCCGTGAGGATCTCGCCGAAAGAATGGCGCAGACGCCTCTCGAGGACATCAAACTCAAGGCCTCCAGGGTTCGGGAGGCGCAAGACGTCATCAGCATTCTCCGCGGTGAAGATGTGTGTGTCATTGCGGAGGTTAAGCGATCCAGCCCCAGCAAAGGTGCACTCGCTGATATTCCAGATCCCGCGCACTTGGCCAGTGAGTATGAAGCCGGCGGTGCCCACTGTGTCAGCGTGTTGACGGAGGGGCGTCGATTCGGTGGCAGTCTCGCTGATCTCGCTGCGGTGCGAGCGGCGATCGAAATACCTGTCTTAAGAAAAGACTTTGTCATTAGTAGCTACCAGCTGTGGGAAGCAAAGGCATATGGAGCCGACATGGTTCTCCTCATTGTCGCTGCCCTGGATCAACCGGCTCTCGTGTCACTCGTTGAACGCACCCATAGCCTGGGGCTTACCCCGTTGGTTGAGGTTCATGACGAACACGAGATTGATAGAGCACTCGATGCTGGCGCTGTGGTTATCGGCGTGAATTCACGTGATCTCAAAACTCTCGAAGTCGACAGAAACACATTTGCCCGCGTTGCGGACAGGATTCCAACCTCCTGTGTTCGAATTGCCGAGTCCGGGGTTAGAGACCATCATGACCTCATGGCGTACGCAGATGCAGGTGCCGATGCAGTATTAGTGGGCGAGTCTTTGGTCACAGGCGGAAACCCCCGGGCAGCGGTACATGAACTGGTGACCGCCGGAGCTCATCCGTCCTGCCGTTCCCGTGGCCGCTCATGACAACAGCCAAGGATCATGTGGTCAGCGTGTCCACTTCGAATGCTCCTGGGCATTTTGGTCCCTATGGTGGTCGATTCGTCCCCGAGGCACTGACAACTGCCCTTGATGAACTTGATGCTGCATTCAGAGTTGCCATTGCGGAACCGGAGTTCCTCTCCCAATTAGCAAACCTAGAGCGCGACTACACCGGCAGGCCGTCACCCTTGACCCGCGCTGAAAGATTCGCCGAATACTGCAACGGCGCGCGTGTTTACCTGAAAAGAGAAGATCTCAATCACACGGGATCGCACAAAATCAATAACGTACTGGGCCAAGCATTGCTCACCAAACGAATGGGTAAAACGCGGGTCATTGCGGAAACAGGTGCGGGACAACACGGTGTGGCCACCGCGACAGCCGCTGCGCTTTTAGGTTTGGAATGCGCGGTGTACATGGGGGAGGAAGACACCCGACGCCAAGCGCTGAATGTCGCCCGCATGAAACTCCTCGGTGCCGAGGTCATTCCTGTCACCACCGGAAGTCGAACACTCAAGGACGCCATCAATGAGGCCATGCGCGACTGGGTCTCCACCGTAGATCAAACGCATTACGTCCTGGGAACGGTGACCGGTCCTGCACCGTTCCCTGAAATGGTGCGCTTTTTCCACTCTGTCATTGGCCGTGAAGCGCGGGAGCAAATCTTGGCCGTGGAGGGGCGCCTCCCCGACGCTGTTGCGGCATGTGTGGGAGGTGGATCTAATGCCATGGGTTTGTTTAGCGCTTTTGTGGACGACCCAGAGGTCCAACTCCGTGGCTACGAAGCAGGTGGCGACGGCGTGGAAACAGGAAGACACGCGTCGCGTTTTTCGGCAGGGTCACCCGGTGTGTTACACGGGGCGAGAACCTATGTGATGCAAGATTCATGGGGCCAAACAATTCCCTCCCACTCCATTAGTGCGGGATTGGATTACCCAGGTGTTGGTCCAGAGCACGCATGGCTGCATGACACGGGACGTGCGATCTACGAACCCATCAATGACGCCGAAGCAATGACGGCGTTCTCGCTGCTATCCCGCACCGAAGGAATAATTCCGGCGATTGAAACAGCACACGGGCTCGCTGGAGCCATGCGCTTGGGCGCGGAACTTGGCCCTGATTCCGTCATCGTGGTCAATTTGTCCGGCCGTGGAGATAAAGATGTGGCTACGGCAGCGAGATGGTTTGGCATTGATCTGGGGGAAGTTGTTTCAGCGGAATTATCAGAAGGCAGATAATCGCCATGTCGACAGTTTCATCGGAATCTCGAGTTTCAGCGGCGTTTAGCACTGCTCGATCCGAGGATCGGGCACTGCTCATTGGCTATCTGCCCGCCGGATACCCCAGCGTGACCGACTCCATTGACATCATGCTGGCCATGATCGACAACGGGGTTGACCTGATCGAGGTGGGATTGCCCTATTCAGATCCGTTAATGGATGGTCCGGTCATCCAAGACGCGGTGAGCATGGCCCTCGATCACGGCGCCACCACTGATTCAGTCCTCGAGGTTGTCTCCGCCATTACTGCCCACGGCGGCACGTCCGTGGTCATGAGTTATTGGAATCCCATTGAACGGTATGGCGTTGATCGTTTCGCCCACCAATTATCGGCTCGTGGGGGTTCTGGTTTGATCACACCGGATCTGACGATTGAGGAGGCTCAGTCGTGGTTGGATTCGGCGGCTTCCTACGGGCTCGACCCTATTTTCCTCGTGGCACCGTCGTCTACAGATCAACGCATTGCCGCGATCGCTGGACACACGCGTGGGTTTATTTATGCCGCTTCAACCATGGGAGTGACCGGTGCGCGCGACCAGGTGAGTTCCATGGCTCCGGAACTAGTAGCGCGAGTCCGCCAGCACACGGATCTGCCGGTCGCCGTTGGGTTGGGTGTCTCCACAGGTGACCAAGCGGCGGCCATTTCGGAGTACGCAGACGGAGTCATTGTCGGCTCTGCATTCGTGCGTGCTGCTCAATCCGGAGGCGCCGCGGCGGTGGGGGAACTGGCGGCAGAACTTGCCCAGGGTGTGCGAAAAGCCAATCACTAGATCCGCAGAGAACAGCCCGATGCACCCTGACGTACTATCTCGTTAGATAGCACCACCGATGTCATTACGTGAACACCCGACTGGAGACCGAACATGAGCCAGAACGCCAAAAGCCGTCGTGAACGAGCCGCCGAGGCCCGTGGAGCAGCACAGTCTGCCGAGAAGAAGCGCGAACGACTTGTCCGTATTGTGGGTGGTGCCACGGTCGTTGCGGTTATGGCAGCCATTATTGGGGTCGCGGTCTACGCATCCAGCAACAGTGATTCAACCTCAGCTAACAGCCTCGCCGGAATTGTTGATCCTGATCCCGAGGCGGCAACTCCAGCCACCGTCTTCGGTGCGGATGCGCCGATTCCCTTCGGTGTGCCCTACGGCACAGCTACAGCCGACGCCCCGGTTCTGGAGTTGTGGGAGGACTTTCAGTGCCCCGCCTGCGGTTCACTAGAGGTGGCCAACGGTGCCGGCATTGAACAACTTGCTGAAGAAGGGAAAGTGCAGTTGGTGTACCGACCAACGGCGTTTCTCGACGGCAATCTTGGCAATGACTCGTCCCACCGTGCCATTGCGGCATGGGGTTGCGCGATCGATGCAGGCGCCCTCAATGAGTTCCATCAGCAGGTATACGCCAATCAGCCCGTCGAAGAAGGCATGGGTTGGACAAACGATGAACTGATTGCCTTTGGTTCCACATCTGGTCTAGGCGGATCCGAATTAGAAACATTCACCCAGTGTGTGAATGACGGAACGTACCTCGCTTGGGCGGCGAATGCGACGGAACAGTTTTATCTCAACCAGATTCCGGGAACCCCTTCAGGTTTTCTCAATGGTGAGGCGCTAGGCACGGAGATCCTGGCGGACCAGGTCAAGTTAACCGAAGCGGTCGAGTCCAAGTAGTCCCCATGGTGGTTACCTCCATTCCGAGTCCGGAAACAAGTGTCTGGAACCTCGGCCCTATTCCGCTACGTGCCTACGCACTTCTGATTGTGCTGGGAATTGTTGTTGCCATTTGGCTGGGCAATAAGCGCTATATCGCGCGCGGAGGACAACCAGGGGTCATTCTTGATATTGCCATTTGGGCTGTGCCCTTTGGCATAATTGGCGGTCGGCTATATCACGTGATCAGCGATTGGCAGCTATATTTCAGCGCTAATGGGTCCGGATTGGCGGGCGCAGTTCGGATTTGGGACGGCGGCTTGGGTATCTGGGGCGCGGTCGCTCTGGGCGCAGTGGGCGCATGGATAGGTGCTCGACGACTGGGTGTGGCACTGCCGCCGGTCGGCGACGCTATTGCCCCCGGAATTGCCCTCGCCCAAGCGATTGGGCGCCTAGGTAACTACTTCAATCAGGAATTATTCGGCGCTCCGAGCGATCTGCCGTGGGCACTGGAAATTTCCCCGGAAAATCGACCTGAAGGATATGCCGACGTCCTGACTTTTCACCCTACCTTTCTCTATGAAGCCCTCTGGCTCATTGGTGTAGCACTGGTGGTGATCTGGGCGGATAAACGATTCACCATGGGTCATGGCCGAGCATTCGCGCTCTATGTGTTGCTCTATACCACGGGTCGCGGGTGGATTGAGGTGCTCAGGATTGATAACGCCAATGAAATTCTGGGACTTCGATTGAACGTGTGGACATCTGTTCTGGTTGGACTCGGTGCCTTGGCCTACATTGTCATTTCGAGCCGCGTCCGGCCGGGTCGGGAGGTCATTTCTCCGACGGCGGAGCCGCCCGCCGAGGGTTCGGAGAGCGAACCAGCCCCCATCCGGTAGTCTGCTCGGGCACCACCACCGTACGGGCCAACGTCGTCCCGTGTGTCCACTTCACCGCTCTGGCGGCATCTGCCTAACCCAGGGGAAGTGGCATGACGACAAAAGGAGGCCCACCGTGTCCACCAGCACCGAGCGTCGAGCGTTGAACCGAGTCCCATTCTCGTCAGCGCCTCTGGCCCAGGGACTGTATGACCCAGACTTCGAGCACGATGCCTGCGGCGTTGCATTCGTGGCCACCTTGACGGGCATACCTTCGCACGAGATTGTGCAACAAGGCCTCCTTGCGCTGGTCAATCTTGAGCACCGGGGCGCATCCGGTGCGGAGCCAGATAGCGGCGATGGCGCCGGAATTCTCATCCAGGTTCCGGACGCTTTTTTGCGCGCTGTTGTTAACTTTGACTTGCCTAATCCTGGTGCGTACGCAGTGGGCTCTGTATTCCTTGAGCGCGATCACGTGGACGTGACAATTCGTGAAATAGATGCCGTAGCCGCTCAAGAGGGCTTGCGGGTGATCGGATGGCGGGAAGTTCCCATTGACGACAGCATGATTGGGGACACGGCCCGGAGTTGTATGCCAGCTTTTTGGCAGATATTCATCACCGATGACCAGTCCCGAGGGATTGAGCTTGATCGTGCTGTCTTCGGTTTTCGTAAATTGGCAGAGCACGAATTGGGTGTGTATTTCGCTTCTTTATCGAGCCGAACGCTGTTATACAAAGGCATGTTGACCACGGGTCAACTGGCTCCTTTCTTTCCTGATCTCACCGATGACCGGGTTGCTAGTGCATTGGCACTTGTTCATTCACGTTTTTCCACCAACACCTTTCCGTCGTGGCCCCTTGCGCATCCGTATCGACTGATTGCGCACAACGGCGAAATCAATACGGTGAGGGGCAACAGAAACTGGATGAGAGCTCGAGAGGCCATGCTGACTTCGGACCTGATTCCCGGAGATCTGACCAGGCTTTTCCCGATCTGTTCTCCGTCGGGGAGTGATTCGGCATCTTTCGACGAAACGCTTGAGCTTTTGCATCTTGGCGGGCGCTCACTTCCACATGCCGTTCTCATGATGATCCCTGAGGCCTGGGAAAATCATGCGGCCATGTCCGAGGAGCGCCGGGCGTTCTACGAATTTCATGCAACCGTGATGGAACCATGGGATGGTCCAGCCAACGTATGCTTCACAGATGGGACTGTTATTGGTTCCGTTCTCGATCGCAATGGATTACGCCCGGGTCGCTTCTGGGTAACGGACGATGGCCTCGTTGTGCTGGCGTCCGAGACCGGCGTCTTGGATATTGCGCCCGAGAAAATAATTCGCAAGGGTCGAGTCCAACCAGGGAAAATGTTCCTCGTTGATACAGCAGCGGGGCGCATCATTGAGGACTCTGAGATTAAAGACGAATTGGCATCACAGCACCCGTATCAGGAATGGCTCAATGCCGGTTTAATTCATCTCGACACATTGCCTGAGCGCGAACATATTGTGCACACGCATGAATCTGTGGCGCGCCGACAACAGACATTCGGCTACTCGCAAGAGGACCTCCGGCTGATCCTTGAGCCCATGGCGCTCACTGGTGCAGAGCCGATCGGTTCCATGGGTACGGATACGCCCATTGCCGCCATCTCGGAACGACCCCGAATGTTGTTTGACTACTTCAGTCAACTCTTTGCGCAGGTCACTAATCCACCATTGGACGCTATACGCGAGGAAATTGTTACTTCGTTGGGCAGCATTATCGGTCCAGAGGGGAATCTATTAGAGGTATCTCCAGGTCACGCTCGTCAGGTGGTGCTGCCATTTCCCGTTATTGATAACGACGAGCTTGCCAAAATTCTGCACATCAACGCGGACGGGACGCTTCCGGAGTTTGCGGCTGCTCGCATCAAAGGTTTATACAACGTTGGCGGCGGGGGAGCTGCATTAGAAAAACGACTGCTGGAGATCTTCAATGAGGTTGATGCTCTGATCAGGCAGGGAAAGAGATTTATTGTTCTTTCAGACCGAGATAGCACCGCGTCATTAGCCCCTATTCCTTCCTTGCTGTTGTGTGCTGCGGTGCACCATCACCTCGTTCGAACCAAGAACCGAACCATGATCAGTTTGTTGATCGAATCGGGCGATGTCCGGGAGGTGCATCATGTTGCGCTCTTGGTGGGTTACGGTGCCGCCGCTATCAATCCGTATCTTGCGTTAGAGAGCGTTGAGGATCTAGTTCGACGTCAAGTCATCACGGACATTTCCCCGGAAAAGGCCATGCGGAATGTGATTAAAGCCTTGGGTAAAGGCCTCTTGAAAGTTATGTCGAAAATGGGTGTCTCCACTGTCGCGAGCTACCGAGGGGCTCAGATATTTGAAGCCATTGGCCTGTCACAGGAATTTATCGACTCCTATTTCACGGGCACCACATCCAAATTAGGCGGTGTGGGTGTCGACGTTATCGCTGAGGAAAATGCCTCGAGGCACGCTGATGCGTATCCTCCCTCGGGAATTTCTCCAGCTCACCGGATCTTGCATGATGGTGGGGAGTATCAGTGGCGTCGAGACGGGTCACCACACCTCTTTGACCCGGAAACGGTATTCCGCTTGCAACATGCGACTCGCGCCAAGCGCATGGATATTTTCCGCGAGTACACCGAGCGAGTCAACGATCAATCTGAGCAACTAATGACTCTGAGGGGTCTGTTCGAATTCGCTTCCGACCGCGAGCCTATTTCGATTGACGATGTTGAACCCATTGAGAACATATTGAAACGTTTTTCGACAGGTGCCATGTCTTATGGCTCCATATCCGCTGAAGCGCACGAGACACTGGCTATTGCCATGAATCGAATCGGAGCTAAATCCAATACCGGTGAAGGCGGGGAAGATCCCGAGCGGTTCCTTGTGATGGATAACGGCGACTCTAAGCGTTCGGCGATCAAGCAAGTTGCCTCAGGAAGATTCGGCGTTACCAGCGAATACCTCGTCAACAGTGACGATATTCAAATCAAAATGGCGCAGGGGGCGAAACCAGGTGAAGGTGGTCAGTTACCTGGGAACAAGGTGTACCCATGGATCGCCAAGACTCGACATTCCACGCCCGGAGTGACGTTGATCTCGCCACCGCCTCATCACGATATTTATTCCATTGAGGACTTGGCTCAGCTGATTCACGATCTCAAGAATGCCAATGCTCAAGCGCGCATCCATGTGAAGTTGGTAGCCGAGGTGGGAGTGGGGACAGTGGCTGCAGGTGTGGCAAAAGCCCACGCTGATGTTGTCTTGATTTCCGGTCACGATGGAGGCACGGGTGCTTCACCGCTCACATCACTCAAGCACGCCGGTGCACCGTGGGAGTTAGGTCTGGCAGAAACCCAACAAACCCTCATTCTCAATGGGCTGCGGGATCGTGTTGTCGTGCAAACCGATGGTCAACTAAAGACTGGCCGCGATGTCGTGATCGCCGCACTGCTCGGTGCGGAGGAATTTGGATTTGCCACAGCACCTTTGGTCGTTATGGGCTGCATTCTGATGCGGGTGTGTCATCTCGACACGTGCCCTGTCGGTGTTGCCACGCAAAATCCACTATTGCGCGAACGTTTCACCGGCAAACCGGAATTTGTGGAGACATTCTTCGAATATATTGCGCAGGAAGTCAGGGAAATTCTTGCCCAGTTGGGCTTCCGGAGCATTGCTGAGGCGGTCGGCCATGTGGAAGCACTCAACGCTGAGAGAGCAATTGATCACTGGAAGACCGCGGGTATGGACCTTTCGCCGATCCTCCTCCCGGTGGAATTGCCGTCAGGAACCGAGCGCCGCTGTGTCAGGTCACAGGATCATTCACTCGAGAAAGCATTGGACAACCAATTGATCGAATTGAGTCGGCCTGCTTTGGAGTCAGGTGAGCCAGTTCGTATTCAACTTCCAATTCGAAATGTAAACCGCACAGTTGGAACCATGTTGGGCAGCGAAATTACCCGTCATGGGGGTTTACCAAGTGACACCATCGACATCACATTCACCGGATCTGCGGGACAGAGTTTTGGCGCCTTTATTCCCCAAGGGTTAACACTTCGACTGGAGGGAGATGCCAACGATTATGTTGGAAAGGGACTTTCCGGTGGTCGAATAATTATCCGCCCTGACAGGGCTGCCACATTCGTTGCTGAGGAGCACACCATTGCCGGCAACGTACTGGCCTACGGAGCAACCGGTGGCGAGCTCTTTATTCGTGGCAAGGTGGGTGAGCGCTTCTGTGTCCGAAATTCGGGAGCACGTGCGGTCGTCGAAGGAGTAGGTGACCACGCTTGTGAATACATGACCGGCGGTATTGCGGTGGTCTTGGGGACAATCGGCCGCAATTTTGCTGCGGGAATGTCTGGAGGGCTGGCCTTTGTTCTTGATCTGGACCCATCACTTGTCAATTCGGAATTGGTGGAACTCAACACCCTCAGCGAATCGGACTCCCTTGTTTTGCGGGAATTAGTTGCTGCGCACGTGGAAAACACCGACTCACCCCGTGGCTTGGAGTTGCTGGCCGCGTGGAGTGCTGCTGTCAATCGATTCACCAAAGTAATTCCACGTGACTACAAGAGAATCCTTGACATTGAAGAACAAGCACGAGCCACGGGAGAAGATCCCATGGCCGCCATCATGAGTAGTTTGTAGGAGGTGCGACATGGGAGATCCACAAGGCTTTTTGACAACTGATCGCCAACTTCCGCAGCGGCGACCGGTGGATGTTCGAATACGTGACTGGCATGAGGTCTATGAAGAATTCGAAGCCCGAAGTGTGGAGGAGCAAGCCGGTCGGTGTATGGATTGCGGTATTCCGTTCTGCCATAACGGCTGCCCACTGGGCAACCTGATTCCCGAATGGAATGACCTGATCTTTGAACGCGATTGGGGTCAAGCAATTGAGCGGTTGCACGCGACGAATAATTTCCCCGAATTCACGGGACGCCTCTGCCCGGCGCCATGTGAAGCTGCCTGCGTCCTCGGCATAAATGCCGAACCGGTCACGATCAAACAGGTTGAGGTGTCGATCGTGGACAAAGCTTGGCAGTCTGGATGGATCACACCGGCACCTCCGGATCGCCTGTCCGGGAAAACTGTTGCTGTGGTGGGCTCAGGGCCTGCAGGGTTAGCAGCAGCGCAGCAGTTGGCCCGCGCGGGTCACACGGTGGCGGTCTTTGAACGAGCCGACCGCATCGGTGGGCTCCTTCGTTATGGAATTCCTGAATTCAAAATGGAAAAGCACCACGTTGATCAACGTCTGCGACAAATGGAGGCCGAGGGGGTGAAGTTTCGCCCCGGTGTCGAAATCGGGGTAGACGTGACCGCGACGGATCTTCGGCGACGCTACGACGCGATCGTTCTGGCGGTGGGGGCCACGGTGTCGCGCGACCTGATGGTGCCCGGACGGGAACTTGATGGCATCTATCAGGCTATGGAGTTTCTGCCGTTCGCTAACCGCGTGCAGGAAGGGGACTTTGAGCAATCACCTGTCGATGTTGCCGGAAAGAATGTCGTGATTTTGGGTGGTGGTGATACCGGAGCAGACTGTCTGGGTACCGCGCACCGGCAGGGGGCGGCATCGGTCATGCAATTGGAAATCATGCCGC
>DIUQ01000026.1 GCA_002422375.1 bacterium UBA6154 | reverse complement strand
TGACACCAGACACCACAACAAAATTGCCTAGGGGAATGCCCACAGTGACATTTTGCAAATTGTGCTCGCGTGCGCCATGGATCTCGATCCATCCTCGCTCCTGCGGACGGCGAATATCAGGAATCGCTATCTTGGTGGCTCCCGAAACGTACCTACCTGTGATAGATCTCTTGTTTTTCATGAGATCTTTCAGAGTCCCACTGACAATGACCTCTCCTCCGTGTTCCCCAGCACCAGGTCCAATATCTACGATCCAATCCGCAGTTCTAATGGTGTCTTCGTCGTGCTCCACCACAATGAGCGTGTTACCCAGGTCCCGCAGCCTGATCAACGTTTCGATCAAGCGTTCGTTATCACGTTGATGCAGCCCAATACTTGGTTCATCAAGGACATAGAGGACGCCTGTTAGACCCGAACCGATTTGAGTGGCCAATCGAATTCGTTGCGCTTCCCCTCCAGCCAGACTCCCCGCTGCTCTATCCAGTGACAGGTAATGAAGCCCGACATCAACAAGAAACTGTAGCCGCTCGTTCACTTCTTTGAGCACCCTGGAAGCGATAGTTGCATCTCTATCGGACAGCGTGAGCTCAGCCAATAACTCACGTGCCTGACTAATGGGTAACGCGGCGATTTCCGCAATGGAATGATCTGAAATAGTGACAGCAAGAGTTAGCGGCTTAAGTCGAGATCCACCGCAGGCTTTGCACGGTATTTCTCGCATATAACCCTCGAGTCGCTCCCTCGACGAGTCCGAGTCCGATTCCGAGTGACGTCGCTCGATAAACGGAATAACTCCTTCATACGTTGTGTAGTACGAGCGCTGACGTCCATATCGGTTTTTGTACCGAACATGTAATTCCGCATCGGTTCCGTAGAGAACGATCTTTCGGGCCTTGGCCGACAACTGTTTCCACGGTGTCTCCAGGTTGATTCCAGTTTCTTCGGATAAAGATGTCAACAGTCGAGTGAAATATTCACTGACAGTGCCACGTGACCACGGCGCGATCGCGCCGTCAAGGATGCTTACACTCGTGTCAGGAATTACTAATTCCTCATCCACTTCACGAGTAGTCCCCAACCCAGAACATGAAGGACAGGCACCAAACGGGGAGTTGAAGGAGAAAGACCGGGGCTCGAGCTCCTCGAAAGATAGACCATCCTTAGGGCAGGCCAGGTGCTCACTCAACGCTAGTTCCCGGTCCGCAGCCGAAGCGGGGCGGTCAACAAAGTCCAAAACCACGTTGCCGTGCCCCAATCCCAAGGCTGTCTCCACCGAGTCCGTCATTCGTTGCCGAGACTCTGGATTCACGGTCAGACGATCCACAACGACCTCAATCGTGTGTTTATCCTGCTTCTTGAGTTTCGGAACTTCGTCGAGGGTATAAACGGTTCCATCTACTCGGACACGTGAATAGCCATCTGCCTGTAGTTGACGAAATACCTCCAGGTACTCACCTTTTCTTTCACGGACCATGGGCGCAAGAACCTGAAATTTGGTCGCGGCTGGCATGTCCAAAATTTGATCAACGATCTGCTGCGGGCTTTGACGTGCAATGGGATCACCGCACACGGGACAATGTGGCTTGCCAATTCGAGCGTATAGCAGGCGAAGGTAGTCATAAACCTCAGTAATGGTTCCCACCGTCGAACGAGGGTTACGAGATGTGGATTTTTGATCAATGGACACGGCTGGGGATAGCCCTTCAATGAAGTCCACATCCGGCTTATCCATTTGACCAAGGAACTGCCTGGCGTACGCTGACAGGCTTTCCACATATCGCCTTTGGCCCTCAGCAAAAATGGTGTCAAATGCCAAACTGGATTTACCTGAACCAGACAATCCGGTAAAAACGATCAATGCGTTTCTCGGTAAATCCAGCGATACATCTTTGAGATTATGCTCACGCGCCCCTCGAATAACTAGACGCTCCACGCAATCTCCCTTATCTCTTTTTTTGATGTACCTGGCACTGGACGAGCTCATGCCCCACTTATCACTAGCCTAAACTGTCAGCTGAGCCTAAGGGCTCTCATCGCACACCGCAAAGGAGACACTTTGTACACCGGAAACGTTCATGTGGGTGGTGCCGCACAAGTTCGAGAGCTCCCTCAGCTGATGATCAGCAAATTGGCGGTAGGACCAATGAACAACAATGTTTACCTACTCCGTTGCCGAGAGACCGGTGCGCAGGTGCTCATTGACGCTGCCGCAGAGCCAGACCGAATTTTATCCATGGTGGGTACCAATTCCCTGGAGATGGTGCTCACTACACACGCACATGGGGATCATTGGCAGGCGTTGACCGAGGTTGTTGCCTACACCGGTGCGCTCACCGTCGCACCCACAGCTGACGCCACCTCCATACCCGTCCCGACAGATCGCCGCGTGAGTCACGGAGAGTTAGTCCAGTTCGGCAATTGCCACGTGGAGGTCCTCACCGTCGGTGGGCACACCCCTGGATGCAGCATGTTTCTCTATCGCGACCCCTTCGGTCATGAGCACCTTTTTTCCGGAGATGCGCTATTTCCTGGCGGAGTGGGTAAGACCCAGACGGACGAGGATTTTCGCACATTGCTCAATGGCGTGACGAAAGTTGCCTTTGATCCTCTCAGTGATCTCACCTGGGTTTACCCCGGACATGGGCAGGACACGACCCTGGGTGCTGAACGCCCGCAACTTGACGATTGGCGCCAGCGAGGCTGGTAAGTGCCGGTCTCTAGTCCTCCGACTCAGGGAGCGTTTCGGGTTCTTTGTCTGTTACCCGACCCGCGTGTCCACGTGCGCTGGGATCCAGGCGAGTCTTGATAACCGAACCAACAAAAACGACGATCAAAACCACAGCAATGAATACCAGACTCATGTTTGTCGAAATTTTTGGTATCGAGGCGTTGAGCTCGTGGAAGTAGGTGAGCAAGAGTTTCAACCCAATGAACATCAAAATGATGGACAGACCGGTTGATAAATATACGAGTTTGTCCAGCAATCCCCGGAGAAGGAAATAGAGCGCACGAAGCCCCAGTAGGGCAAATGCATTGGCCGCGAAAACGAGGTAGGGCTCTTGAGTTACACCAAACGTTGCGGGAATGGAATCAAGAGCAAACAGGAGGTCGGTACTACCGATTGCAAACATAACCAACAGCAGTGGTGTCGCCAGACGACGTCCATTTTCATTGATGAATAGTTTGGTCCCCTCGTACTTATCCGACAGCGCAACTTTCCGGCGCACGATCCGGACCATAAAGTTGTCCTGTGGATCGGGATCCTCATTTCGGTGCCTCATCAGTTGGACACCGGTCCAGATCAAGATTGCACCAAAAACCACAAATGTGAAACTGAAAGCAGCGAGTGCCGCCGCGCCTATGGCGATAAATACTCCTCGCAAAACCAGGGCAAGCGCGACACCAACCAGAAGTACCCGTTGGTGCAAATTGGATGGCACGGCGAATTGCGTCAAAATGATGATAAAGACAAACAAGTTGTCAACACTCAGTGATTTCTCTACCAAATACGCGGCATAGAACTCTGAACCCATTTGCGAGCCCTGCCACCACCAAATGAACGCTCCAAAGGCTACAGCCAATGCAATATAGAAAATCGAACCGAGCAGCGCCTCCCGGAATCCCACGTCATGTGGCTTTCGGGTAATTGCCACAAAGTCAAGGACGATCAAGAGCATGATGCCCAAGATCGTGATAGCCCACAGTCCTAGTGAGACTTCCATTGTGCGGCGACTACCTCTTTTCCAGCATTAGGCTTGACCTGCTTCATGCATTCCGCGCAGCTCACGCTTGAGATCGGATATTTCATCACGCAAACGAGCCGCAAGTTCGAACTGTAGTTCCGCCGCTGCACCGTGCATTTGCTCGGTGAGTTCGGTAATGAGCGCGGTGAGATCAACTCCTGCAGCGCTCCGCGCTTGTGTGGTCGAGGCGCTTTTAAGCAGTTGCTCAGTGTCTACATCCTCCCGCGCGATCAGGTCAGTAATATCCGCGATCTTCTTCCGTAAGGGTTGGGGATCAACTCCATGTTCCACGTTGTAAGCAACTTGCTTGGCACGCCGCCTATTTGTTTCATCAATAGCCTTGGCCATAGATGGAGTTATTTTGTCTGCGTACATGTGCACTTGCCCATTAACGTTCCGAGCCGCTCGACCAATTGTCTGAATCAAGGAAGTTCCCGACCTGAGGAATCCCTCTTTATCCGCGTCGAGAATTGCTACCAAGGAGACCTCTGGTAAGTCCAATCCCTCGCGTAGAAGGTTAATCCCTACAAGGACATCAAATACTCCTGAACGTAACTCTCTGAGTAGCTCTACGCGCCGGAGAGTGTCAACTTCCGAGTGTAAATATTGAACTCGAATCCCATGCTCCAACAAATAGTCCGTCAGGTCCTCCGACATGCGCTTTGTCAAAGTTGTTACTAAAACCCGTTCACCCTTTTCCGAGCGCTGACGGATTTCGTGTATCAGGTCATCTACTTGACCTTTGGTGGGCTTGACCACAATCTCTGGGTCCACTAATCCTGTGGGACGAATCACTTGCTCAACTACATCTCCCTGCACCTGCGTGAGTTCATAGGGGCCAGGTGTCGCTGAGAGATACACAACTTGCCCGATACGCTCCTCAAATTCTGACCAACGCAGCGGGCGATTGTCCATAGCGCTCGGGAGCCTGAAACCGTGCTCCACAAGGGTTCTTTTCCGACTCGCATCACCCTCATACATGGCACCTATCTGTGGCACACTCACATGAGATTCGTCAATGACAAGCAAGTAATCCTCAGGGAAATAATCGATAAGACAGTTTGGTGCACTCCCTGGTTCGCGACCATCAATAAACCGACTGTAGTTCTCAATTCCAGAGCAGAAACCAACCTGCTGCATCATCTCTAAATCGAATGTTGTTCGCATGCGCAATCGCTGCGCCTCAAGTAACTTTCCTTGGCCTTCCAACTCAGAGACGCGACTATCAAGTTCCTGTTGAATCTCTCCCATGGCACGTGACATGCGTTCGGGTCCGGCCACGTAATGTGTTGCCGGAAAAATATAGAGTTCCGTGTCCTCAGAGAGGATCTCACCAGTCAGCGGATGCAATGTCATCATTCGTTCGATTTCGTCACCAAACATCTCGATCCGGATGGGGTTCTCTTCATAAACGGGAAACACTTCAACGGTGTCGCCCCTTACTCGGAAAGTGCCTCGTGTGAACGCCATGTCATTTCGCGTGTACTGAATGGCCACCAGGGAACGTAGAATCTGGTCACGGGGATAGGACTCCCCTACTCGCAATCGGATCATTCTGTCGACATACTCCTGGGGAGTACCCAATCCATATATGGCGGAAACGGTGGCAACGACAATCACGTCACGGCGAGTCAGGAGACTGTTTGTTGCCGAGTGGCGTAATCGTTCCACCTCCTCGTTGATAGTGGCATCTTTTTCAATGAATGTATCGCTCTGCGGCACATATGCTTCAGGTTGGTAGTAGTCGTAATAGGACACGAAGTACTCAACCGCATTATGAGGTAGCAATTCTCGGAACTCAGTAGCCAACTGCGCGGCAAGAGTTTTATTCGGAGCCATAACCAGAGTCGGACGTTGTAATTTCTCTACCAACCACGCCGTTGTTGCGCTCTTGCCAGTTCCTGTTGCCCCGAGGAGAACTGAATGTTTCTCGCCTCGTGAAATTCGCTCGGCTAAAGCGGCAATGGCGTCCGGTTGATCCCCGGCCGGTTGATAATCCGAGACCACTTGGAAAGGGGCAACTGTCCTTTGCAGGTCGGTCACGGGACGAGTCACAGGGACAGACTACGCGGTCAGCAAGCCCCAGCTGCCATGCAAATGCGTTTCCATGCCGTTTCACATTGAGCGCGCAGTTCAGCCACACCAGAATCGTTTTTCACCACCAGATCGGCGATCTCCGCGCGAGCCTGATCACTGGCTTGTTGCCCAATTCGTTGACGAATATCTGACTCGGTCAGGCTCCGGTGCTCCAATAACCGGGAAACTCGAATCTCCACTGGCGCCTCGACGACTACGACAAAGTCGCACATTGCTTCCGACCCGGTTTCTACCAGCAACGGCATGTCGTAGACAACAATGGCGTCGTTAGTGAATTGGCTTATTTGACGTTCCGCTTCCTCCCGAATACGGGCATGCATGATTCTGTTCAATATTTCCGTATTTTCATCTGAACTAAATGCACGCTCAGCAAGGATCGATCTTCGCAATATCCCTGCAGAGTCCACAATGTCCGCACCGAATGATTCAGCCAACTCGACAAGAACGGGTGAACCAGGCTCGGTCAAGTCACGTGCAATGCCGTCAGCATCAATGACAATGGCGCCGTGCTCGTGAAA
The DNA here is from genome assembly GCA_002422375.1 of bacterium UBA6154. The sequence continues at coordinate 37,554 of DIUQ01000026.1, read as the reverse complement.
GCACGACGCCATGGTTGACTTGCCCGAACCAATTCCGCCGGTGAGACCGACAATAAATGGCATGGATTAGTCGGTGGTCAGTTTGTCCCGCAGCGCCTGCAGATTGGAGTCTGTAGCGAGGGTTCCCTCAGATGACTGGGTTTCTGAGGAGTATGAATTCGCATCACCAGCTTCCACAGCAGCAGCCTGATCCGCTTCCTGCGCCTCGGTCATTTGCTTGCGGTGGGCTTCCCAGCGAGCATGCGCTTCAGCGTACTGACGCTCCCACTCGGCACGTTGATCTTCAAAGCCAACTTTCCATTCGCCTGTCTCGGGATCAAAGCCCTCAGGGCCGGTGTAGTTTCCAGCCTCGTCGAATGCTGGGGCCATGCCGTACAGGTAGGGATCGAATTCCTCAACCGCTTGAGCATCAGACGAATCATTTGCCTGCTTCAAGGACAGGGAGATCCGGCGACGTTCGAGGTCAATGTCAATGACCTTGACAAAAATATCGTCGTTGACCTGAACTATCTGTTCGGGCATGTCAATGTGGCGTTCTGCTAATTCGGAGATGTGAACTAGGCCCTCGATCCCTTCATCAACGCGAACAAAGGCGCCGAAAGGCACAAGCTTGGTGACCTTACCCGGCACAACCTGGTTGATGCCGTGTGTGCGAGCGAAGTGCTGCCACGGATCCTCTTGGGTGGACTTGAGCGACAGTGAGACTCGTTCACGGTCCATGTCGACCTCGAGAACCTCAACAGTGACTTCGGTGCCAACCTCAACGACCTCGGATGGGTGATCAATGTGCTTCCACGAGAGCTCGGACACGTGCACGAGTCCGTCGACTCCGCCAAGGTCCACAAACGCGCCGAAGTTCACGATGCTGGAGACAACGCCATTGCGGATCTGTCCCTTTTGCAACTGGTTGAGGAATGTTTGACGCACCTGGCTTTGGGTCTTTTCCAAGTAGGAGCGACGGGAGAGCACAACATTGTTACGGTTCTTATCCAACTCAATGATTTTGGCTTCCAGAGTTTTGCCAACATACGGCTGGAGGTCCCGAACACGGCGCATTTCCACCAAGGAGGCAGGTAGGAAGCCGCGGAGACCGATATCTACGATCAAACCACCCTTCACAACCTCAATAACCTGGCCTTCAACAACACCATCTTCTTCTTTGATCTTTTCGATGGTTCCCCATGCCCGCTCGTACTGAGCACGCTTCTTGGAGAGAATCAGACGGCCTTCTTTGTCTTCTTTGGTGAGGACAAGGGCTTCAACACTGTCACCGACGGAAACAACCTCACTGGGGTCGACATCGTGCTTAATAGACAGTTCGCGTGAGGGAATGACACCCTCGGTCTTGTATCCGATGTCCAAAAGGACTTCGTCGCGGTCAACCTTGACCACGATGCCCTCAACAATGTCGCCATCGTTGAAGTATTTGATTGTCGCATCGATGGCGGCGAGGAAATCCTCAGCCGTTCCAATATCGTTGATGGCGACCTGAGTAGTAGTGGTTGATGAAGTCATGGAGAAATGTGCTCCGGTGGATAGATGTTATGAGCGCTTTTTGTCTGGTGGGTGGATCGGAAATCTCTGTCTATTTCCCCAGGCGCGAGCCCACTGAGCCTAACGGGAGGCCCCAGTTCAGTGTGCAGCGGCGTCCCAATTGGGTCCAGTTCCCAGGTTGACATCCATCGGGACGGTGAGAGAGACCGCCCCTTCCATATTTGTCCGGACAAATTCACTCACCATGTCGAGTTCCCCTGGGGCGACCTCGACGACTAATTCGTCATGAACCTGCAGCAACAATCGGCTCCGCAGCGATGCGGCGCGAAACGCCGTCTCCACTTTGAGCATGGCGATTTTGACAATATCCGCGGCACTCCCCTGGATCGGTGCGTTGAGCGCCATACGTTCGGCGATTTCGCGGCGCTGCCTGTTATCGCTCCCGAGGTCTGGCAGGCGCCGTCGCCGTCCGAAGATGGTCTCGGTGTACAACTGCGCTCGCGCTTTGTCGACGACCTCGGCCAAATAATCTCGAACACCGCCAAACCGGCGGAAGTAGTCATCCATCAGAATCCGGGCATCCTCGGTCGATATGTCCAACTGCTGTGCCAACCCATACGGCGACAGGCCATACGCCAAGCCGTAGGACATTGCTTTCACTTGGCGACGCAGGTCCGGGGACACTGTGTCCACATCAAAGACCTTTCGCGCCACGGTGTCATGGAGATCCTCACCGCTCTTAAACGCCTCGATAAGACCCGCGTCCTGGGAAAGATGGGCCATGATCCGCAATTCAATTTGGCTGTAGTCGGCTGTTAAGAGACACTCAAAACCCTCACCGACAACGAAGGCAGCGCGGATTCGACGGCCAGCCTCAGTTCGAACAGGAATGTTCTGCAGATTCGGGTCCACCGAGGAGAGTCGACCCGTGGCCGCGACCGTTTGCTTGAAGGTGGTGTGTATTCGGGAATTCTCGTCAGCTAACGGCATCAGAGATTCCACGGTCTGGCGCAGTTTGGTGTCCTCGCGCCACGCCAGAATCTGCTCCAGCACCGGGTCACCTGTTTGGGCAAAGAGTTGCTGTAACGCTTCCGCATCAGTGGTGTAGCCGGTTTTAATCTTTTTTGTCTTAGGTAATTGGCGCTCAACAAAGAGCACTTCCTGCAGTTGTTTAGGTGACCCGAAATTGAATTCACGACCCACAATCTCGAATCCGGTTTTCTCAGCAGTCGCAATGCGGGCGGCAAATTCCGAGGACAGATTCTTTAGTGCTGAAAGGTCCACGGCAATCCCGCAATGCTCCATGGTGGCCAGTACCGATTGGGTGGGGATTTCAATATCGATCAGGAGCGATAGAAGATTCTCATTCTGCAATCGTTGGTACAGCACGTCACTCAATTGCTGAATGGTGAGCGCGTGAACTCCAAGAATCGTTGAATCCGTGTCGTCCATCAGGGTTAATTGCTCGGATTCGGTTTCCAACGTCACGCCTAAAATTCGTTGCGCAACATCAGTTAATGCATAGGAGCGCTGCCCCGGATCAAGCAGGTACGTGCCCAGCGCGGTGTCCATGGAAATACCCGCGACAAGTGATCCATGCACCTGCATCGCCCAATCGAGTTCCTTACCGTTGTGCAGTACTTTTGTGATCTGAGGATCTGCCAGCCAGGCCACCAGGTGATCATGTTCGTGATCTGCAATATTAGACAGCACATGGCACGCCTCGGCATTGGCAACAGCCATGGCCGTCACACGCCCTGAGCCGTGGGAAAAGACACCTTGGTAGGCAATCGACACAACCCCGGTCAACGCTGTTAATTGGTGGACGGACGTGACGGTAGTGATGGGGATGTCAGACGAAATAACTTCTGATGTTTCGCCACTCGCGGATTCAGCATCCGCCTCGGCACCGGGAAGTGACTGAATCCTGGTGCGCAGCGCCTGGAACTGAAGGGTGTCAAATAGTTCGAATACCTGAGCCACGCTAAACGGCTGAACACGCAAGTCATTCAACGTGAGGTCCATCGGTACATCCCGAACCAATTCTGTGATTTTTCGGTTGGTCACCACCTGCTCAAGATTGGTTCGCAGCGATTCACCAACTTTCCCGCTTATCTGATCAGCGTTCTCGATGATGCCGCTCAAGCTCCCGTACTGGTTAATCCACTTCTCCGCTGTTTTTTCTCCCACACCAGGAACTCCAGGGAGGTTGTCACTGGGATCACCGCGCAATGCGGCGTAATCCGGATACTGAGCTGGTGTCAGGTTGTATTTGTCGTACAGCGCTTCCGGAGTCATATGCGCGAGATCGGAAACTCCCTTGCGGGGATACAAAATGGTCGTGGCGGAGCTAATGAGGGCAAATGAATCACGGTCGCCCGTGACAACCTCCGTAGCAAATTCCTCTGCTTCCGCACGCGTTGCCAGCGTGGCAATAAGGTCGTCCGCCTCGAAACCCTCTCGGTCCACCGTCACAACGGACATAGCGGACAAAACTTCCTTGATCAGTTCGACCTGTCCCTTAAATTCCTCGGGAGTCTTGGCACGGCCCGCTTTGTACTCGGGAAAAATATCGGTTCGGAAACTCTTGCGGGAGACATCGAAGGCCACCGCCATATGTGTGGGGGCAAACTCTTTGAGCAAATTAATCAACATGGACGTAAATCCGTACACCGCATTGGTTGGCGAGCCCGTGGATGTGGTGAAGTTTTCCGGGGGCAGTGCAAAGAAGGCTCGATAGGCCATGGAGTGACCATCGATCAGGAGTAATCGATTCTTCGCCGCTTCCACATGTGCCACCACTGGATACTAGGGCGTACTCGTCGAAGAAATCTCCATCCGCTCGTTGCCGACACGGTCTAGGCTCCGCCACATGATTGTCACAGACGTAACGGAACAAGTCAGAGCGATTGGAATGGGTGCACTCGGTGAGCGCATGGGGATCACCGTCGAAGCAGCCCAGATCGACGACCGGGGATATGCGAGCGTGAGGGCAACCATGCCGGTCGAAGGCAATACCCAGCCCTATGGCTTGCTCCATGGTGGTGCTAACGCTGTTCTCGCGGAATCGTTGGGCTCAGTCGCTTCGGGTATTACGGCGCACAATCTCTGGGGTGAAGGACATGTTGTCGTGGGAATTGATTTGAACTGCACCCACCATCGATCCGCTCGGGAGGGAGTGGTCAGCGGACAGTCCCACATCATTACCGCGGGCAAAACCGTGGTGACGTCAGCCATTGAGATCCGCGATGCTGACGATCGACTTATTTGCACGGCGAGATTGACCTGCTTGGTTCGAACGCTCCCGTCGTGAGGTGGTCACGGACCATTTCACAGGTTCACGACCTTAGAACAAACAGGTAACGATCATGTTTTTTCTGGCGAAAGGAGTTTCCAATCCCGACGATTATGGGTAAGTTTCAGTTCACCCCGAGCCCTCGGCCGCTAACTCCTGCCAGGATCCCGACGAGGAATCGGGGCATGACAAGCGACATTGACCCATATGGAGGTATGACCCCGTGCTGAAAAGCCTCAGAAATACCCTCGGTGTGCTCCTCCTGGGTCTGATGGCCTTCTTCGTGGCTGGGGGCTTCTCCCCGGCACATGCCGCCGATACAACAATCAATGGCGTGCTCACCACGCCAGCCGGAACGGCTGTTGAAGGTGTTGTTATCACGGTGACCGCGGAGGACGGATTCTCCGGTACTGCAACATCGGGGGCAGACGGTTCATTCTCGGTGGATCTACCGGGTGGTGGCACCTACACCGTGGAGATCGATGTCGCCAGCCTCCCCGAAGGAGTAACGCTAGCTCGGGAGGACGATGCCTCTCGTTCCCTACTCGTTCTGGGCGGGTCCAAGAAACTGCTCATCCCCCTTGCCGAAGGTGGCGATACGGGGGGAATCGGGGAATCCGCTGGTGGCACAGGGGAACGCATTGTTCAGTTATTTTTCGACGGGATTCTCTATGGCCTCCTGATTGCCCTCGGGGCTGTGGGATTGAACCTCGTTTTTGGCACCACCGGCCTGACCAACTTTTCCCACGGTGAACTACTCACGTTGGGCGCATTTACCGCCCTGGCCATTAATCAGGCCGGAATCAACATCATTATTGCCGCGCCGATTGCCATTGTTTTTGCTGCTTTCGTTTACGGGTGGGGTCAGAACAAGATCCTGTGGAGACCGCTGCGTCGCCGAAAGACGGGCCTCATCGCCGCCATGATCGTCAGCATTGGCCTCGCGATCGTGCTCCGGTACACCATTGCGCTGATCTTCGGGTCAGGGCCGCAGACTTATCTCCAGTTCGCCGGGCAAGAGGGCATCTCGATCGGGCCATTCAATACGACCCCCAAGGCGCTTATTTTGGGAGCCCTCGCGGCTGTAGCCCTCACCATCACCGTCATCTGGCTCCAGCGTTCCCGGATTGGTAAAGCCACCCGGGCCGTATCGGACAATCCCGCATTGGCTTCTGCCACCGGCATCGACGTGGAGCGAGTGATTGCCGTCGTCTGGATTGTGGGCGCTGGTCTCGCCGCATTCGCTGGTATTTACCTCGGCATGACCCAAAGCTCCATTTGGAACATGGGGCAACGTATTTTGCTAGTGCTCTTCGCCGCCGTCATTCTCGGCGGGCTCGGCACTATCTATGGGGCCATCGTCGGGGCTCTCGTCGTCGGCGTATTTATTCAAATGACGACCCTGTTTATCCCTACCGAAATGAAGACCGTAGGAGCCCTGTTCCTCATGATCATTATTTTGTTGGTGAGGCCTCAAGGACTCCTCGGACGTAAAGAGAGGGTGGGCTAACCATGGACTTTTCCATCATTGCCTCACAAACCCTCACGCAAGCGATCGGCATTACCGCCATCATTTACTGCCTCGCAGCAATTGGTTTGAACGTCCAGTTCGGATACACCGGTCTGCTTAACTTTGGCCAGGTGGCGTTCGTCGCCGCGGGTGCCTACGCCGTAGGCGTCATTGTCTTGACCTTCGATTTAAGCCTGTGGCTAGCCATCCTGGTGGGAATTGTGGCCGCCACCGCGTTGGCGCTCCTGCTCGGTATTCCGACCCTGCGACTGCGAGCCGACTATCTGGCTATTGTCACGATCGCTGCCAGCGAGCTGCTCCGCCTACTGGTTCGCTCCATTGCCTTTAAAGACACTTTTGGCGGAGCTCAAGGGCTCAATGGCAAGCTCGGACAGCAATTCCATGATCTCAATCCATTACCACTGGATTTCCAGCCCCTACCGGTGCTGACGTGGACCCGCCAAGACATTTGGGTGGTGATTGTGGGGTGGACACTGGTCGCCCTGTTCACCCTCCTAGTTTGGGGTCTGGTGCGCAGCCCGTGGGGCCGGGTGGTCAAGGGCATCCGCGAGGACGAAGACGCCGTGGTGTCATTAGGCAAGAACGTGTTCGTGTACAAGATGCAGGCCCTGGTACTCGGCGGCATTATCGGCGCATTTGGCGGTATCGTCTGGGCTGTTGCCAAGCAGTCCGTTCAGCCCGATACCTTCCAGCCGGACTTCACGTTCTTCGTCTATACGATCCTGCTCCTCGGAGGCGCGGCCCGCGTCTTTGGCCCCATTGTTGGATCGATCATTTTCTGGTTCCTCCTCACGGGAATCGGCGAAGTACTCAGCCAAGCGATCAACGCCGGGTACATCGATTTCCTCTCCGCCACCGACGTGGGTTCCATTCGCTTCATTCTGATGGGCCTCGGCCTGATGCTGCTCATGATTTTCCGACCCCAAGGCATATTCGGCGACCGAAAGGAGTTGGCACTCGATGCCCGCTAAATCCCTCGAGTCAGATGCCCCGGCCGGCCGTCGGGCGGCTTATGCCGCTCTCGCCGATGTTGAGCAAATACCCGGTGCCCGCAAACCCGATCCGATCTTGGTGGCTGATCACGTCAGTCGGCAGTTCGGTGGCCTCAAAGCTGTAGATGTGGGCCACGTCGAAATTCAACGGGGAGCAATTACCGCTCTGATCGGCCCCAACGGCGCCGGAAAGACCACGCTGTTCAACCTGCTAACCGGTTTTGACAAGCCGGACACGGGCAAGTGGCTTTTCAACGACCGCCAGATCGCCGGTACCGCTCCCTATCGCCTTGCCCGATTAGGCATGGTTCGCACGTTCCAGCTCACCAAGGCACTTTCCCGCATGACCGTGATGGACAACATGCGGCTCGGCGCATCCGGGCAACTGGGTGAAAGGTTTATCCCCTCGCTGCTCCCCTTCCTCTGGTCTGGCCAAGAAAAAGCCAATGAAGGCCGTGCCATGGAATTGCTCGCCCGATTTAATTTGGATGCCAAGGTGGATGATTTCGCCGGTTCCTTGTCCGGAGGGCAACGCAAGCTCCTCGAAATGGCTCGTGCTTTGATGGCCAACCCGTCCATGATCATGCTCGATGAACCCATGGCAGGTGTCAATCCGGCCCTGACCCAAAGCCTCTTAGGACACATCAAGAATATCCGCGAGGAAGGCACCACCGTGCTCTTTGTGGAGCACGATATGGATATGGTCCACGACATTAGCGACTGGGTTATTGTCATGGCACAGGGGCAAATAATTGCCGAGGGTCCTCCAGACGCGGTCATGAAGAACCCTCAGGTGATCGACGCCTACCTCGGTGCACACCATGACAAGGCCTTGACCGCCGACGGCACAGAACTCACCAACAAGACAGCAGGAGATGCCTCGTGACCTTCACGGAACCCAGCGACCTTCCCAACGAGGACAGCCCAGACAACCCGGCCGTCTTTGAGTCAGACATTGACATCAACGCCTCCCAACTCGCCGCACCCACTCCGGCTACCCCGGAGCAAATTCATCCTGCGGAGTCCGTCGGCGCCCTTATCCGGGCCGACAACCTCTATGCCGGTTACTTTCCCGGAGTCAATATTCTCAATGGATCAGACCTGTACGCCCATGAAGGGGAACTCGTCGGAATTATTGGCCCCAATGGCGCTGGAAAATCAACTCTGCTGAAGGCGCTCTTCGGTCTTGTCCACATCAACTCAGGCACTGTCACGCTCCGTGACGAGAACATCACCAACCTTCGAGCCGATCAACTGGTTCGTCGTGGGGTTGGATTCGTCCCGCAGACCAATAACGTTTTCCCCTCACTGACCATTGAAGAAAATATGCAAATGGGGGCCTTTCAAGATCCGCACTCATTCACCCAGCGCTTTGAGGAGGTAGTGGCGCTGTTCCCCACCCTGGGTGAGCGGGGCAAGCAACGCGCTGGCTCCCTCTCCGGTGGTGAACGTCAAATGGTGGCCATGGGACGCGCCTTGATGATGAACCCCAGTGTGCTCCTCCTTGATGAACCCAGCGCAGGGCTGAGTCCCGCTCTCCAAGACGAGGTTTTTGTCCGCGTTAAGGAGATTAATGCCACCGGGGTCACCGTTATCATCGTCGAGCAAAACGCTCGACGATGCCTCCAGATTGTGGATCGCGGCTATGTCCTGGATCAAGGCAAGAACGCCTACACCGGTACCGGCCAGTCCTTGGCAAATGACCCCAAAGTTATTGAGCTGTATTTAGGAACCCTCGCCAAGGTGTAGCACTCCTCGATTTTGATGACCCTCCCGCTACACCGTGGGGTCCCGCTATTGGACTTCTCGAGCCGCCTGCGTGCTCATCACATCAACGAAAGGGCCCGCATCTATCTGGATGCGGGCCCTTCGCTGGTGTACGTGATGCTTACGGAAGCGGCACAATCGCTGTGACGGAACCGACTTCGCTGAACTCAGTGTTGCTGGTGTACTCATTGATCGAGATGGTGCCCTCTGCGAGGTCACCGTACTCGTTGAAGTCAACACCACCGGTGACACCGACGTAGTCGATATCTGTTCCGGCCTGAATCAACGCTACGCAGTCAGCGTAGGTGGAGCACTGCTCGCCGCCGTTACCGGCAACCTCGGGCAGTGCAGCTGCAATCGCCACACCGTCGGCGCAGCCAGCCTGCTCAGCAGCCAGGGCGATAACCATGGTTGCGTCATAGGACTGAGGACCGTAGGTGTAGTCGGTCAGTGAGGAGTCAAACGCCTTCATCTTGTCGTAGAAGGCTTGCAGATCAACGGAACCGGTTGGGATTGTTCCGACAACACCGGTCATGGTGCCAGCTGGGAAGTTCTCGAACGCGGTAGCGGAAAGGTTTCCGTCCACCAGGTACACCTGAACATCCTGTGGGCCAACACCCTGCTTGATCATTTCCTGGAGCAGCTTGACGCTCTCCTCGAAACCAATCACGGCAACGGCCTCAGGGGCGCCAGCCTTGATTTCAGCAACCTCAGCCTCGAAGGAAGGAGCTGCTGGATCGTAGAGCAGGTTGCTTGTGACCGTTCCACCTGCCGCTTCGAAATCCTTAGCGGTAGCGGCAGCAAGGCCTTCACCATAGGGATCCTGGCGAGCAATAACAGCCATGGATGTGATTCCGCTATCCACTGCCTGAGCGGCAATGACTGCACCCTGAAGTACGTCAGAAGGTGAGTTACGGAAGTACAGACCGTTGTCTGGGTAGGTGGTCAGTGCTGGTGCAGTGTTCGCTGGGGAGAACTGCACAACACCATTGGAGGTGATCTTGTCGATCACGGTCAGGGACACACCGGATGACGCTGCACCAATGATCGCCTGCACGCCTTGGGCGAGCTGGGAATCGACCGTCTGGCTGGCGATATCCGTGGTGGTGTCGCCCGAATCACCCTCGATGTAGGTGACAGGTGCACCCAGGACGCCGCCTGCGGCATCAATGTCAGCGAGAGCCATTTCGACACCAGCGAACTCGGGTGGTCCGAGGAACGCAAGGTCACCTGTTGCTGGGAGCATTGTGCCCAGAACCAGGGTGGGGTTGCTGCACTCAGCGGCTTCTGCTGTTTCTTCGGCAGTAGCCTCGGCTGAGGTTTCTTCGGTGGTCGCACTAGCTTCGGTGTCTCCACTATCGCTGCTGCAGGCAGCCAGAGCGAGAGACGCCGCACCCAGCACGGCCACGGTCTTGAGGACCATAGTGCGCTTCATGCATTCTCCTTGATCAAAGTGATACCGACACTCGCCGGCACCGAGAAAAGGGCTGATCTGACACGTCGGATAAGCCCTTCGAGCCATTAGACTAGGGCGTGGGTCCGGTATTTGAGTAGTCGCCCGCCCCTAAAACAGGTATTTGTAATGCGACTGTGACCTTGAAACCGGCCGGAACTGGCCGATTCAGCCTGCTGACGCGACCACGGTGGCCGCTATTTCGGCGATTGTCTGCCGTTTGTCCATAGCCCACCGCCGGAGAAGGCTAAATGCGGCCTCCTCCGTGAGGCCATCCTGCATTAACCGGGCCTTGGCTGCTTCGACAAGATCCTGGGATCCCTTTCGCTGGCGCAAGTGTTCCATTTCGGCAGTGAGTTCAACGAACTGTTGCCACCGCGAATGGGCAACCGCGAGGGCAGGCGCCAGTTCAGCGTCACGCAATGGCTTGACCAAATACCCAAAAACCCCTGCTGCCGTAGCGCGTTCCAGCAGGGCGATATCGGTAAAAGCGGTCAACATGACCACCGGCGCAATTCCACGAGAAATAATCTGCTCGGCCGCTGAAATACCGTCTCGCACCGGCATGGATACGTCCATTAACACCACATCCGGGGCGTGAACCACGGCGGAATCAACGGCGGCCTGCCCGGTGGACACCGCATCCACGACCACAAAACCGAGCTCGCTGACCGTTTCCACCAGGTCTAGACGAATGAGCGTTTCGTCTTCGGCAATGAGTATGCGCAGTGGGGCGGGGGGCTCAGCAGGCGTCACCCCTGAAGATTAGCGCTCGCGGCAGGGAGGCGGGCTGCGCTGATCCCTGGTAACAGGATCGCTAGAGTTACGCCCTGCGCCCCGGTATCCCAACCGGTAGAGGAAGCGGTCTCAAACACCGTCCAGTGTGGGTTCGAATCCCACCCGGGGCACATAATGGACGGCATGACCCGTGGACGTCTCAGCATCCCAGCGATTCTGGTAGGTCTCATGCTGTGCGCAGTGCCGCTGGTCGGGTGCTCCAGCTCGAATGACACGTCCACCGTTTCACCCACATCTGGAAATCACTTTGAGTCTGATGACCCGAATGATTCGATTTTCACTGATGACGCGGGCACTGAAATGGTGGTCGGAGACGATCTGGACCTGCCCAACGAATGGCCGAGCGGTGTGCCTGTCCCGTCGGGTCGTCTGGTGGCTGTCGCCATAGCCGATCCAGCCACTGCAGTAGCAACCTGGCAAATTGATGCGGACCTCAGTGTGGCCGAGTCCGATTACATTTCCCAGCTTGAACTATCCGGGTTCGAGATCTCCCCCGCTCCTGACCTCAGTACTGAGTCCATAACGGTCTATTTCGCGATCGGTCAAAAACTGGACATCACCGTCAGCGCAACTCCGGGCGAGAAGCCCAGCGACCCCGGTGAGATCACCGTGGTGATTAACCCCTCACTCTAAGACGTGACTCGGGGACGTCAATACCGATTCACACGGTGCCTGAGGATGACACCTGGTGCCGTGAAATCGCACCGAGGACTCCGTGAACAAATGAACCGGAATCATCTGTCGATAATTGTTTGGCCAACTCGACAGCCTGACTAATAACGACTGGATCGGGCACAGATTCCCCATAGACGAGCTCAAAAACTGCAACCCGGAGTATTGCCCTATCCACCGTAGGCATGCGCGCTAAGGACCATCCGGTGGAATGTTCACTAATGAGGGCATCGATGTCTGCCAGGTGTAATGCCACACCCTCTGCTAATTCCACGGTGTAGTCGTTGAGATTCGATTCAGATTCAGCTTCCCGGCGGCGTTGATGCTCTCCCAACACCATGACAATGGGAACACCCTTCGAATCCGCCTCAAAGACTATGTCGAGGGCACGCTTGCGAGCTTTGCTCCGTGCACTCATTAATCGTTCACGCGACCCAAATATGATCCATCGCGGGTATCCACCCGAACCTTGGTGTCAGACTCCAGAAAGAGCGGAACCTGGATCTCAGCACCCGTCTCCAGCGTTGCCGGCTTAGTTCCCCCACTCGAACGATCACCCTGAAGACCTGGTTCGGTGTAGGTAACCATTATTTCCACCGACGCCGGTAATTCCACAATGATGGGCGTTCCCTCATGAATCGCTACTTGGGCGGTCTGGTTTTCCAGAAGATATTTGGCGTTATCGCCGACAACGGCATTGGGCACCTGAAATTGGTCGTAGGACACATTGTCCATGAATACCCAATCGTCACCGTCGCGATATAGGTACTGCATGTCACGACGGTCAACGCTCGCTGTCTCTACTTTGACACCAGCGTTAAAGGTGCGGTCAACAACTTTGCCCGAGAGGACATTCTTGAGTTTGCTGCGGACAAAAGCACCGCCTTTACCCGGTTTGACATGCTGGAAATCAATGACCGTCCACAGCTGTCCATCGATATTGAGAACCATGCCGTTCTTAAGGTCGTTGCTCGTTGCCACGTCTATGCCCTATCTGTTGAGGATCTCTATCTGTTGAGGATCTATGTATTTCGTTCGAAAATCGCAAGCGCAGACGGAACAATATCCGTTGCATGCCGTGAGGCGTGGATGGACTCCCGTCAGAGGTCGCGGAGGGCCCGCAGGGCAAGCGTGTAGGACCGCACTCCGCATCCGGCAATCACTGCTGTGGCCACGGCGCTGATAACAGATGTGTGGCGAAATTCTTCACGGGCTGCAGGGTTGCTGATATGCACTTCAATGAGTGGAGCGGTTAACAGTGCACAGGCATCGCGAATCGCATAAGAATAATGGGTAAACGCTGCCGGATTGAAAATCACGGGCGTCGACGTGTCACTCGCCTCATGCAGCCACGAAATTATTTCGCTCTCTGAGGCGCTTTGACGCACTTCAGCTGACATTCCCAACTCACGAGCCGAGTTGTCAATCAGTTCCACCAACTCGTTATAGGTGGTCGAACCATAAATTTCCGGTTCCCGTGACCCCAAACGGTCAATATTCGGGCCGTTGAGAACGAGTACGCGGGTGCTCACAGCTGTACCTTATCGGCCTAATCCGGATTAATACTGCTGTAGGCCGCCACCAACAGGGACGGATCCGGCCCTTCCAAGATGGCCGGCACACCGATGGAGTCGAGCACAACAAAGCGCAAGAGTGACCCGCGCGACTTTTTGTCAAGCAACATGGTGGAATACAACTGATCCCAGCGCCCGGCCGGGTAGGTGAGCGGAAGTCCAATGATGCCGAGCACTTCGCGGTGCCGATCAACATCGGCAGACGACAACCGCCCGGCAATGTGCGCAAGCTCAGCAACGTACATGATCCCGACCGACACTGCCGCCCCGTGGCGCCATCGATAATTCTCGTACTTTTCTACCGCGTGACCAAAAGTGTGACCGTAGTTAAGTACTTCGCGGCCGAGTGACCCACCGACTCCCCCTTGCTCGGTGAAATCGGACGAGACGACGGTCGCTTTCACTGTGACAGATCGAGTAATGAGTGATTCGAGCTGCTCAGATTCCGGATCAACTATGCGGTCCGGGAACTGCACAATGGTGTCCAGGATGCTCGGATCACTGGTGAAACCGACTTTGGCTACTTCAGCCAATCCCGCGCGCAAGTCGTTTTCCGGGAGTGATTGGAGGGAATTGAGATCGACAATGACCGCTTGAGGGCTGTGGAAAGCGCCCACTAGGTTCTTACCTGCTTCAGTGTTGATGCCAGTCTTGCCTCCTACCGACGCGTCAACCATTCCCAGCAAAGTGGTGGGTACTGCCACCCACGAGATTCCGCGCAGCCAGGTAGCAGCAACAAAGCCAGCTACGTCAGTGGTCGCGCCTCCACCCAGTCCGATCACCATGTCACTGCGCGTAAACCCTGAAGCGCCCAGTGCATTCCAGCAAAACTCCACCACCGCCGCAGTTTTTGAATCCTCCGCCTCGGGGACTTCAATGAGAATAACGATTTTTCCAGCAGCTTCGAGTTCGCTCTGGATCAGCTCAGCAGACTGACGCAAAGCACTCGGATGAATAACAGCCACGCGCATGCTGAGATGGGTTGTGGCAACAAGTTCAGCCAATAAACCTCTGCCAATAAGAACCGTGTAGTCAATCTCAGCTGAGACACTGATGCGATGGATCATGCGACGCCGCCTTTCTCCGTAAGCAATGGCTGAAGCTCGCGCACGCAGTCGTCCACTGAATGAGTCGATGTGTCAATAACCACATCCGCAACCGATTCATACAGCGGTGTTCTCTCTGCGAGGAGCGTGATCATGTTTGCTCGCACATTCCCCAGCAGCAAGGGCCGGGATTGGTTCATACCAACACGTTTCATGGCATCAGATATTGATACCTGAAGCCATGCAACCCGAAGCCCGCCCAGTTCCTCTCGCGTCTGTGGCGACAGAATCGAACCACCCCCCAGCGACACCACCATGTCCTGTCCGCCTGCTCGCTGCAATGTTTCATGAACAGACTTCTGTTCCACCTCACGAAAGTAGGCTTCACCGTCATTCAGGAAAATATCGGAAACACTCCGCCCTTCGCTCTCTTCGATCGCGATATCTGTATCTACAAAGTCGCAGTCAACCGATTCCGCTAGAAGTTTTCCTATAGTGGACTTCCCCGCTCCTGGTGCCCCGATCAGGACAAGTGACGGCATGGGCTATGTACCCGGTGAGACAGGAATTGCCAGAGCCTCGAGGTATTGAGTGATATTCCGACGACACTCAGTCAGTGAATCTCCACCAAACTTTTCCAAAATTACTTCGGCTAAAACAAGCGCAACCATGGCTTCAGCGACAACACCGGCTGCAGGCACCGCACAGACATCGGAGCGTTGATTGATCGCGACCGCTTCCTCACCGGTGGCTGTGTCAATGGTGCGCAAAGCTTTAGGGATTGTGGAAATAGGTTTCATGGCGGCTCGCACTCGGAGGGTCTCCCCCGTGCTCATGCCGCCCTCCGTGCCGCCAGATTTGCCAGATGTTCGGGACACTCCCCCGTTGTTACCCGGAAATATTTCGTCCTGTGCGGCTGACCCACGAATTTCCGCCAAATGAAATCCGTCGCCCACTTCCACACCCTTGATGGCTTGAATACCCATGAGCGCAGCCGCAAGCCGTGAATCTAAGCGTCTATCCCAATGCGTGTGACTGCCCAACCCTGGCGGCAACCCGGTAGCAACCACTTCCACGACGCCACCCAATGTGTCACCATCTCGATGCGCAGATGTTATTTCCTCTTCCATCAAGGCGGCAGCGACCGGATCTAAGCACCGCACCGGATTGCTATCAATAGCATCCCGATCCGTGGGGAGTGCGCCGCCACTCGATGTAGCGACACCAATGCGCACAACATGACTGACGAGATCTATTCCAGCAACTTGGTTGAGGAACTGGCGCGCCACAGCTCCGAGGGCCACGCGTGCTGCTGTCTCCCGAGCACTGGCGCGTTCCAGTATTGGACGTGCGTCAGAAAATCCATATTTTTGCATCCCAACCATGTCGGCGTGACCGGGTCGAGGACGGGTAAGTGGAGCGTTTCGGGCCAAATCGGCTATCTCGGCCGGATCTACGGGATCCGCACTCATAATTTTTTCCCATTTGGGCCATTCGGAGTTGGCCACATCAATGGCAATCGGACCTCCCAGTGTCCGACCGTGGCGCACACCACCCTTGATGGTGACCTTGTCCTGTTCAAATTTCATTCGGGCACCACGACCCACACCGAGTCGGCGTCGGGCAAGCTCCCGGTCAATGTCGGCTGTGGTGAGTTCCACATCCGCGGGAATTCCCTCCAAGATGGCCGTCAGCGCCGGACCGTGCGATTCCCCCGCCGTGAGCCACCGCATGCGTTCAACCATGCCCCTATCCTGTCAGAAGGTGATTCCACGGCTGTGTCGCCGCACTCAGAACCGCGGGCGGGGGTCAAACTCGGGGGTGAAACTCGGGGGTCAAACTAGGCGGCCGCAGACAGCAGCGAACCGGCAATAACGCCGCCGAACATAAAGGGCCCGAAAGCAATCGCCGTTCGGGTGCGACGCCTGAGAATGTGGACCACGGCCAGAGCGCCGGCAGCGGCAAATGCCAGGAAACTGCCCCACCACAAATACTCCCATCCCAACCAACCGAGATAGAGCCCCGTGACTGCCGCGTACTTAACATCACCCATTCCCATGCCACCCAGGACGGAGATACTCAAGAAGATCGCCATATTGATTACTGCGGCCAGAACAGCTCGACCAAATGCGCCCCATGATTGTGTTAATGCCGAGTACAGAGCAATGCTCAGGACGCCTCCGCCTCCTGCACTCAGCACGATGATGTTCGGTAATCGGTGTTCCCTCATGTCTATCCGAGTGAGATAGGCACCGGTGACTACAAAGCTCATCCACGCCAGCATTCCGACTAGTTCCGCGAGGCGATCCATCTGCTGAGAATGTCCCGCTTCACTACCGAACCGCAAGAAGCTATCTACGAACTGTGGATATCTCTCTCTTCCATGAACAGGGCACGCCGCATCTGGTCAACTGGTGCTTCTCCGCCATAGAACAGGACGGATTGCCGGGTTGCCTGCCACAACAGCATGTCCAGGCCACTGATCACTCGATCATGTGGCCACTGCCGGGCCAAAGAGCTCGGCCATGGAGAGTACGCAACATCTAAGAGTGCGGCACCCGTGGCCGGGATCTTGGCACTGATGGTGCCAATATCAACGCCATTGGGCAGCGTTGAGATCACTAAATCCACATCCGTCAATCTGGTCAGGCTCAGATCTGATTGGTGGGCATGCATGCCTACCGATTCAGACTGGACTACAAGTGCTTCTCGGTCGCGCTGATTTCGAGCTCTGATGTCAACATAGACGGCACCTAATTCAGCAGCAGCTTGAACGGCCGAACGTGCTGTTGAACCGGATCCTAAAATCACAACATGCCGAGGTGCCTCTACTCCAGCCTGTTGAACAGCAGTAACCAGTCCGAATACATCGGTATTAGCAAGAGCCCACTCTCCATCGAGGTTTCGATAGACCGTGTTGGCCACCTGAGTTGATTCCACGAGGTGATCCCGCGGGCCAATGAACTCCAAAACCTTATTCTTCAGCGGCATAGTGAGTGAGAGCCCAACCCAATTGTTATCCAGCTGTTCCAGGAACGCACCGAGAGTTGATTCAGTGACGTCAATAGCCGAATATTCACAGTTGATGCCCAACGCAGCGATTGCCGCACTGTGTAGAACGGGCGATAGAGAATGACTAATGGGGTGGCCAAGTACCGCAGCCTGAAGTGCCACTGGCTTACTACCCATTTGCCTCGAGGAACTGGCGATATTCCTCTTTGAGTTTCAGGAATCTGTCGTAGTCCTTGGCAAATTTAGTCTCCCGAGTATCGGGATTCACCGCCACGAAATACAACCACTTACCTTTTGCCGGAGATAACGCCGCCTCGAGCGCCGCCTCACCAGGAGAATTGATCGGGGTAGGTGGGAGACCAGTAACGCGATAGGTGTTGTACGGGGAATCTGTCTCCAATTGCTCTGCCGACAACTGCAGTTCTGCTATACCTAGGGCATAGGACACCGTTGAGTCGAACTGCAGCGGCATGTCCGCCTCAAGTCGGTTGTAGATGACTGCTGCCCCCTTGGCGAAATCCTCCGGTAATAATTCCGCTTGGAGGAGCGAAGCGACGATAAGTACTTCATAGGGGCTGTACCCCAGTTCGGCCGACCTTTGCTCCAACTGCACGTTCGCTGCACTTTGATTGAAACGCTTAACGAAGGAATTGAGCAGGCCCACCGCACTTTCGTCTCCGGCTAAATCGTAGGTGGCCGGAAACATTAATCCTTCAGGCCTCGAATTAGCCCATTCAGGCAAACTCAATTGCTCGGGATTATTTACCGCCTCGTCAAACTCACCGATGGGAATGTCCGTAGCCTCCGACGCCAGGGTCAAAGTCTGATCGAGGCGCAAACCCTCCGGCAGGACTAATCGCGAATTAGTCCGGGAAACTGGATCCAGCATGAGATTTAGCGCCGCAACACCACTCATGTTTTCCCGTAGTGTGTACCGACCAGGTCCCAGTGTTGAACTATCAGGGTTCATCTCGGTCGCGGCAATAAATGGTTCAACTGATTTCACTACCCCCGCGGCTACCAGAGTCTCACCGATGGCTGTGAGGCTTTGCCCACGAGAAACCACAATGGTGACTTCACCTGTTCCCTCTCCCACAAAATCATTCGACTCAGAGCCCCCTGACAGGGCGACGAATGCTCCAGCTAGTACAGCAATGACACCAGCCACAAGGAGCACCACCATGGTTCGTCGGCCCCACGTCTTGGTGTGACGCGATGGTGGCAACGGATCAGCAGTGAACATGTCATCTAGTGTGGACATTTGCTGCAATCCCTCCCTCACGTCACGTCAGCGCGGTACTACCGCCCGAGTCCATCCAAGTAACTCTGAAGGATCACGGCTGCCGCTGCGCTATCGATCTTTCCCTTGGTCTTTTTTGTTTTCTGTCCAGTCTGAATAAAGGCGCTCTGAGCCTGCACAGTGGTCAGTCGTTCATCTACGAGAATAACTGGAATGTCGATGGCCGCTTCAACATGACATGCCCAGGTGCGAGCTAATTCCGTAGAACTGCTTTCACCACCGCGAAGGGTCCTGGGCAAACCGATAACAACTTCACTAGCGTTGAGTTCGGCGATCAGATCGGCTGCCTGTTGTACCGAATTTTCGCCGGCAGCTATAGCCGGCTGTGGGCTTGCCAGTATCCCTGATGGATCCGAAACAGCGACGCCAATGCGAACTGAACCGACGTCGAAAGCGACCCGAACCCCCACCCGTTACAGTCCCTGCAGCTGGGCGCGTACACGCTTCATAGCGGCATCAATGCCCGTTATGTTGGTGCCGGAACCCTGAGCAAACTCGGCCTTTCCTCCACCCTTCCCTTCGAGTTCAAGGAGAGCCGTGGCGAGAATATTCTGGGCGGACGCACCAGCGTCAATTGCCGCTTGATTAGCACCAGACACGGTCACAACTTTAGAGTCCTCGAGCGCAAAGGCTAAGCACACGGCGGGGTCGGATGTTTTCTTGAGTGCAGTGGATGTTAACTCCCGGAGATCTTGTGCGGTCAACCCACTAGGAGCGGTAAACATCCACAGAGTCAGCCCCTCCACTTTCTCCGGTTCTCCCACAATTGACGCAAAATCGCTGAGCAAAGCGGCCCGCTTATGGTGTGAAATAGCTCGCTCGGCTTCCTTAAGACTGGTCAGAGTTTTCTCGATACGGCCGACTAGGTGTTCGCTGGGCACTTTGAGTAGTTCGGTCAGCTGATTGACAAGGACATGCTCATTTGCCATAAATCGGTAGGCGTCTGCACCGACTAAAGCTTCAACACGTCGGACTCCGGCTCCAACAGAGCCTTCGCTGAGGAATGTCACGAGTCCGAGCTGTCCTGACCGCTGAGCATGCGTTCCACCGCAGAGTTCATGTGCCCAATCACCCACGGAAATTACTCGAACTTCAGCGCCATATTTTTCGCCGAATAGCGCCATGGCACCCATGGAGTGTGCCTCTTGCTGGGACATGACCGCAGCGCTGACTTCAAGGTCCTCTATCAGCATGGCATTGACATATTGCTCAACGTCCCGCAATACCTGGGCGGAAACCGGCTCAGGGCTTGGGAAATCAAATCGGAATCGACCAGGGGAATTTTCCGAACCCATTTGGGTCGCTGTCTCCCCCAGTCGTTCGCGAAAGGCCCGATGCACCATATGTGTGGCTGTGTGCGCCCGTGAAATCGCTTTTCGACGCTCAACATCTACCCGGCCTGTTACCGCCTGGCCAACGGTAAATTCACCGGCGGTCACTTCCCCTCGATGTAGGAAAAGTCCAGGGACCGGCGACTGCACGTCAGTCACCGCGAAAACTGCGCCCGAGGAATCACTAATGACACCGTGGTCCCCGAGCTGGCCACCGGACTCGGCATAAAAAGGCGTTCTATTCAGGATGATCTCCGCGTGGTCACCGACAGAAATGGCTGGGCATGCATCACCGTCAACAACCAGTCCGGTGATGGTTGCTTCCGTCACCGTTTCGGAGTAACCCAAGAAATCATTCAAACCACCGGCCGTCAAGATGTCCTTATAGGCCGTCGTTGCAGCAAAGTCACTTTTCCGCGCAACGGAATCTGCCTTGGCCCGACGACGCTGCTCAGTCATGAGCCGAGTGAATTCCTCGCGATCAACGGTGAGACCTGCCTCAGCGGCCATCTCCATGGTGAGGTCAATGGGGAACCCATAGGTGTCGTGCAGGGCGAATGCTTTGTCGCCAGTGAGCAATGTTGAACCAGATCGGCGTGTTTGTTCCGCCGCCTGTTCGAAAAGTTGTGATCCGGTTGTCAAAGTCTGCCGGAAGGAGAGTTCCTCAGCCGTCACCACGCTCACGATGCGATGGCGCGAATCATTTAACTCCGGGTATTGCGGCGCCATGACGTCGATGGAGGATTCAGCAAGCTGCGGCATGGATGGCTGGTCAGCTCCGAGGATGCGCATATTGCGAATAACGCGGCGCATGAGACGCCGCAAAACGTATCCGCGACCCTCATTGCCAGGAACAACTCCGTCGGAGATCAAGAACACACAGGTTCGCGAATGGTCGGCAATTACTCGCAGCAGAATGTCTTTCTCTTCGCTCTGCCCATACGTCACTCCCGTAATAGCGCATGCTGTGTCAAGAATCCCTCGCGTGGTGTCGATTTCATAAATATTGTCGACTCCTTGCAGGATCGCAGCCATGCGCTCTAATCCCATGCCGGTATCAATGTTCTTGGCGGGCAATTCGCCGAGTATCGGGTAGCCCTCTTTGCCTGGACCTTCGCCTCGGGCAAATTGCATGAACACTAGGTTCCATACTTCGAGATACCGGTTTTCGTCGGCGATAGGACCACCTTCATCACCGTAGTCCGGTCCGCGGTCGTAATAAATTTCCGAACAGGGACCACAAGGGCCGGGGACGCCCATGGACCAATAATTGTCCAACATTCCGCGTCGTTGGATGCGTTCAGAGGGGACCCCCACCACCTCATGCCAGATTTGTTCCGCCTGATCGTCATCTTCATAAACGGTCACCCACAGCTTCTCAGGTGCAAACCCGTATCCACCCTGCGCAATTGGCGTTGTTAGGAGTTCCCAAGCCAGCGGAATGGCCGTCTCTTTGAAGTAGTCACCAAAGGAGAAATTCCCCGCCATTTGGAAAAAGGATGCGTGACGAGTTGTCTTGCCTACTTCCTCAATATCTAGTGTGCGGACGACTTTTTGAACACTTGTTGCCCGCGGGTAGGGAGGGGGTGCTTCTCCCAGGAAGTACGGTTTAAATGGCACCATTCCCGCATTCACAAAAAGAAGTGTCGGGTCGTCGAGAAGTAGTGACGCTGACGGCACAATTTCATGGCCTCGCTCTGCAAAGAACGTCAAAAATCGCGTTCTGATCTCGGCGGAATCCATGAATCTCTCCCTTATTTTCTTCTGTACTAGGTGGTTGAAAAACTCTGCTAGTCAAGGCTAGTCAATAAACGTTACTTAGACACGATAGGGCAAACAAGATCACTGTTCCGCGCGATCCCGCACCGCTGACGCAGCGGAACCGGTCATGGCTCGAGGTGGCGTTGAACTCTCTCGGAATTTAGTGATCTGCTCGGAGGCGCCCTGCGCCAGTCCACGCAAGGACGCCGACGTGTCAGAGATGGTCAGCAACATACCTTTTTCTTTGGCACTCTCGAGGAGATCCTGAGCCTTGCGATAGGCAAGAATTCCGCCCGTGGCACCGAGTGATACCCACACCAATCTACGCATAGTTCAGTCTAACGAGCGACCCTCGCGTAAATCCCTGAGGCGCTCAGAGACCACCTTCCACTTCTCCTCTGCTCCATGGGAAGTCGGCTGGTAATACCGAGTTCCGCTGAGCAGCTCGGGGATATAGTCCTGCTCCGCTACTCCTTGCTCAACATCATGCGGATAGATGTACCCGACTCCATGACCTAATTGCTCTGCTCCCCGGTAGTGCCCATCTCGTAAGTGCGGGGGAACTGTTCCCACCTTCCCCTGCTGAATATCAGACATGGCCCCACCAATAGCCAGTACCGCGCTATTGGACTTGGGCGCCAGCGCAGCAAGCAGAGTCACGTGAGCCAAAATAATTTGCGCTTCCGGCATTCCAACCAGAGCAACCGCTTGCGCTGCCGCTACACAAGCAGGTAGGACAGACGAATCCGCCAGCCCTATGTCCTCGCTCGCAAGAATCATGAGACGCCGGGCAATAAAACGTGGATCCTCACCGCCATGCAACATGCGCGCTAGGTAGTGCATAGCAGCATCTGGGTCACTCCCCCGCACCGATTTAATAAAAGCGCTAATAACGTCATAGTGGGAATCACCGTCTTTATCGTAATTAATGGCGATATACGAGACGGCCGTATTGACATCTGTCACAGATATGACAGTGCTCTGACGTGCACGTGCAGCATTCGCAGAGGCCTCCAGCGCAGTTAATGCCCGTCGAGCATCGCCACTACTCGCCTGGGCAAGTATGTCGATTGCGTCGCTTTCCACCGTGAAGTCGTTAGTCAAACCACGTTCAGACGCTGCTGCTCTATGGAGCAACTCGACAATTGACGCGTTATCCAGTAATTCCAGCTGCACCACCACACTCCGAGATAGCAGGGGCGAGATCACAGAAAAACTTGGATTCTCGGTTGTGGCAGCTACCAGAGTCACCCACCCATTTTCAACGGCGGGTAACAGTGCATCCTGTTGAGACTTGCTAAAGCGATGCACCTCGTCAATGAACAAGACTGTCCTACGCCCGTACAAGCTCTGCTGTTCACGCGCTTGATCAATAACAAATCGGACGTCTTTCACACCAGCAGTGACCGCTGACAATTCTTGGAACTTGCTCTCGGTGTGCAATGAGAGTAAGTGGGCGATCGTTGTCTTCCCAGATCCTGGAGGGCCCCAGAGAATGACGGAAACGGTCGATTGTCCCGCAAGCAGCTGTTGCACCGCTCCCCCCGGAGCCAGCGCGCGTGATTGCCCAACGAGTTCCTGAAAAGTTCGAGGCCGCATCCGAACCGCCAAGGGAGCCAGGGATGTCGACTCCGACTCGAACAAGTTCATGGTGAAACCCTAGGGGCAGCGTTCACAACTTCCTCCGATGCAGGGAGGCAATAGGCCCCGTCTCCTGAAATCCCTCCCGCAAATACAGACGACGTCCAGCTGCATTATCTGCATACATTCCGAGGAAGACTGCATCCTTGGACTCCCGTTGAGCTTCTCCCAACACGTGACGAAGGAAACGGCCAGCTAATCCGGCACCTCGGGCTGACGGTGCCGTGCAGATACTCCCCACGTGCAGCATGCCCGGAACATCGCGACGCTCGTGACCAACGCACACCAAGTCTCCTGTCGCAAAGTCGCTGATGCCGTACCACGCATGGACGCGCGAGTCCCCGGCAAAAATGTAGGCTGAGTCCGAATACGCGAGAAGCTTATTAATTCGAGGGTCTTCTGGCTGGAGTAACTCCATACCTGCACTACTGGTTATCGATTCCTCTGATTGGACCACTCGATCGAAGAAAGACCATCTGTCCACCGAATGTGCGCCGAACCGCTGAAGGATGTTGTCCGAGATCATGGATTCAGGAATGCTGAGGGAGTTGATATCGGAGTCGACATGCGCCCTGATCAATTCCGAAAATTGCATTGCATCCATTTCATGATCCGGCCACGCAGCTATGTCACCTTGAGTGCTGATCCAGATGTAGATGCCATCACTCACCAACTCCGTGGTCGCTTGCGCCTGACGAACCCTTCGAAATACGGGATTCATAAGTTGACGAGTTACTCCGATTGCGGTTTCGCATCTATCCCAGCTTCACGCCTTTGCAGCACCGTGATGGCCGTTGGAGCACCCGTTAAGGGATCGTGCCCACCCCCCGTCTTCGGGAAAGCAATGACATCGCGAAGTGAATTGGCGCCAGCGAGGAGCATGCAAATCCGATCCCAGCCAAAGGCAATCCCACCGTGCGGGGGCGGACCATACGCAAAGGCTTCGAGCAAGAAGCCAAACTTTTCCTGTGCCTCGTGCTCACTGATCCCAAGGACACGAAACACTTCAGATTGGATATCAGCTTGGTGAATACGAATGGATCCACCACCGATCTCGTTACCGTTGCACACGAGGTCATAAGCCCACGCCAATGCCTCGCCAGGGCTGTCCTGGAAGGACCTGAGCCACTCTGCGTTAGGCGACGTAAAAGGGTGATGAACCGCGGTCCACACCCATTCCCCGGCGTCATTTTGCACTTCCTCAAACATGGGGGCATCGACTATCCACACAAAACTCCACTCCGCTGTGTCAATCAGCTGGAGCCGGTCTGCAATTTCATTGCGCAACGCACCGAGTAGCGCTCGCGCATCAGCTGCCCGACCAGCAGCGAAAAAGATGCAATCGCCCACTTGCGCGCCCGCAGCTGCGGCAAGCGCATCTCGTTCTTGATCGGTAATGTTCTTGGCTACCGGTCCGCCAAGACCGTCAGCAGTGACGGTGACATAAGCCAGTCCTTTGGCTCCACGTTGTTTGGCCCATTCCTGCCATGCGTCGAAAGCCCTCCGCGGTTGATCCGCACCGCCAGGCATGACAACCGCGCCTACATAATCCGCTTGGAAAACTCGGAAGGGAGTCGAGGCAAAGAACTCGGTGAGATCAACGAGCTCTAGCCCAAAACGCAAGTCAGGCTTGTCACTTCCAAATCGACGCATGGCCTCGTGGTAGGTCATGTGTGGAATATCGCCAATGCTGTAATCAAGGATGCCGGACCAAATACTCTTGATGACTTTTTCGCCGACGTCAATAACATCTTCTTGATTGACAAAACTCATTTCGATATCGAGTTGGGTGAACTCTGGTTGTCGATCAGAACGAAAATCTTCATCGCGATAGCACCGGGCAATTTGAAAATAGCGTTCCATGCCACCGACCATGAGTAATTGTTTAAACAATTGAGGCGACTGCGGCAACGCATACCAATGCCCAGGCTTTAGGCGAACAGGAACCAAAAAGTCCCTGGCTCCTTCTGGTGTGGACCGAGTCAAGGTGGGGGTTTCGACTTCAACAAAGTCTTCGTCGAAGAGAACGTTTCGAGCGATATGACTGACCTTTGATCGCATTCTCAGTGCGTCTCCCGCACTCTTGCGTCGGAGGTCGAGGTACCGGTACTTCAATCGGATCTCGTCGTTCACAGATGTGCGATCATCAATTTGGAAGGGCAGCGGAGCGGACTCCGACAAGACCGTCAGTTCCTTGGTAATTACTTCAATGTCACCGGACGCAATATCCGGATTACTGTTCCCCTCAGGTCGCAATTCCACCGTTCCGGTCACTGCTATGCAGTATTCGTCGCGTAGATCCTGTGCCATGGTTGTATCTCGCACAACAACCTGCGCAATCCCCGAGGAATCCCGAAGATCCAAGAAGGCAACACCACCATGGTCTCGCCGACTAGCTACCCAACCAGCAAGGACTACGTCCTTGCCAACGTCAGCCGAGCTCAAATTTCCTGCCAGTGCGGTGCGAATCAACGTCTTACCTCTCGATTGGTGCCCTCTAGGAATTCCAGCACAGATGCCGCTGTTGCAGGAACTAGTTCTTGTGTACCTGTTGCCATATCTTTCATGCTTACCGATCCATGCTCCAACTCACTCCCACCCAGGACACCAACACATGGAGCGGCTAGCCGATCCGCATGCTTCATGGCGGATTTCAATGATCTGGAATCGAAAGCCATGTCACATGAAACACCGAGAAGTCGCAATTCCTGCATCAAACCAATCACGGTAAGTCGCTCCTGCGAACCGAGCGGGATGAAATACACCTGAATATGACTGTCCTTGAACGGGGTCAACCCTTCTGCTTCACATGCTAATAAAGTGCGGTCAGTTCCTAACCCGAACCCGATACCGGACATGTCCGATCCACCTAATTCCGCCATCAGACCGTCGTATCTTCCGCCCCCTCCGATACCCGATTGGGCCCCGAGCCCCGGGTGAACAAACTCAAAGGTGGTTCGGGTGTAGTAGTCCAACCCGCGAACAAGGTGTGGATTTTCTCTCCAGGTGACACCCATAGCTGCGAGAAATTCTCGGACGCTCGCGTAATGCTGGGTGCATTCGGTACATAAATGATCCACCATCAACGGGGCCTGGGACATTTGCACCCTCACGGACTCTCTCTTGTCGTCAAGCACGCGCAAAGGATTAATCTCAGCCCGTTGCCGCGTCTCCGGATCGAGATCGCACGTGAGTAGGAAGTCTTGCAAAGCGTCCCGATACGGCGGTCGGCATGTTGCGCATCCCAATGATGTGAGGTCAAGAAAGAAGTCGCGCAACCCTAAACTCTGGAACCCTTGATAGGCCAAGGCAATCACTTCAGCATCAATGGCAGGATCGTCGCTGCCCACCACTTCTACTCCAACTTGTTGCAGTTGGCGATACCTTCCCTGCTGTGGCCTTTCGGCTCGGAAGAAGGGACCCGCGTACCACAACTTCACCGGGAGACCCGCTTTATCCAGTCGGTTCTCAATAATGGCGCGAATAACCCCCGCCGTACCTTCGGGTCGAAGTGTGATCGATCTTTCACCGCGATCAGTGAAGGTGTACATCTCTTTGCTGACGACATCAGTGCTTTCGCCAACACCGCGTACAAACAGTTCGGTCGACTCAAATACCGGAAGTTCAATGTAGTCGTAACCGGCCAGCACAGCGGGTGCCGACAATGCCTCTCTCACAAACCGGAAATCCCGGCTTCGGGGTGGCGCGTAGTCCGGCACTCCTTTGGGCGCTTGAATGGCGTCCGACATCACAGCCCCCTCGTCGGGTAGGGAGTGGACGTCGAGTGGGGATTGGACGGCATGCGCAAATAAGGATTGGTTGCTTTCTCCACTCCCATGGTGGTCGATTCACCGTGTCCGGGGAAAACGACGGTTTGATCCGGCAGCGGCAGCATGACACTTTCCAGTGTCCGTTGCATGTCCGTCGAACTTCCACCAGGCAAATCGGTGCGACCAATGGATCCGGCGAACAACACGTCGCCGGAGAAGACAACCTCAGCGTCCGGTGTCGTGTGGCGAATGATCATGGAGCCTTCCGTGTGCCCCGGCGCGTGTTCAAATCCCAGTTCTAAACCGGCGAGAGACATGAATGTGTTGTTCTCAATAATCACAATGTCCTCGGGCTCGGTCAGCTCAAGCTCTCCCTGGGTCATGGCCAGCAGCTGCTCCCGAGCCGCTACCAGGCTGCTACCCGCAGGATCTGCTAACCGATACCGGTCTTTGCTGTGAATCATGGCCGGAATCTCGAATTCCTTGCCTAATGGTGCCACTGACCAGATGTGGTCCATGTGTCCGTGCGTCAATAGGACAGCCGCAGGGTGAAGCTTGTGCCTCTCCACAATCTCGCGAATCCCCCGTATGGAATCCTGGCCGGGATCAATGATCAGAGCCGGTTCACCGGGGCCGGCTGCCACGACGTAGCAGTTTGTGGCCCATGAACCTGCTGGAAATCCCTCGATCAACATAAGGGTCTCAGCCTACCGATGGGGACGGCTTAGACTGCGCCACGGCAATAAAACGCCCGACTGATAATTCACACAATGGTGACTGGAGCCCAATGTCCACTCAAAAGCGCGAACGAGAATTAGCCCGAGCCAAATATGAACGACAGCAACAACGCCGGGCGGCTCGCGCACAGCAGGCTCGCCGCAATCAGCGTATTGCTGCCGTTGTCGTTGTGGCCGCCATTGTGATAGCAGCTCTGGGTTGGGTGGGTTTCAATGCCACTCGATCCGAGGAATCAGCCCCCATCGCTTCAGACCCCACAGTTCTCGACACCCCGACGGCGGCGAGCAGCCTGGCCGGGTGTGACCCCGTCGGAACGCCTCGGGCAAACGACATCAGCTATCCCGACGGACCTACCCCCGTCGACCCACAGCCCAGCACGCTCACACTGGCAACCAATTGCGGCGATATTGTGATTGAACTCAACCCCTCAGCTGCCCAAACGGTCGATTCGGAAGCATTTCTCGCCAGTTCCGGGTTCTACGACAACACAGCGTGCCACCGATTAACCACTGCGGGGATTTACGTGCTGCAGTGCGGGGACCCAGCCGGCGACGGCACAGGAGGTCCGGGTTACACGGTTCCGGACGAAAATCTTCCCGCTGAAGGTGAGGCAAATTACCCCGCGGGCACTATCGCTATGGCCAATGCGGGACCAGGGACCTCAGGATCCCAGTTCTTTATTGTCTATCAAGACACCACTCTGCCGGCGAGTTACACCATCTGGGGCCAGGTGGTCAGCGGTTTGGACATTGTCCAAGAGGTCGCCGCGGCTGGAGTCGTGGACGGATTGACCGACGGCACCCCAATCCAGCCGGTGTTCATCAATTCAGCAACAGTTTCTTAACGTTTCGATCTTTTCTGCCCAATATGGATATTCCTGGGTCACAGTGGGTGTTGTCTACCAGGAGCGGTAGATTCGATGCCCGACCGACCCGACTCGACCACATGCTAGAGAGAAATGCGGTGGCTGCGCTCCCGTTGCAGCCCAACCTATTGAAAGGTTACAGATATGACCGAACAACCAACTCCCGCCTCCTTGAGACCCGTTATTCGCCCCGCCATTTCTCAGGCGTCGCAGTGGGGCCGAGTCACCGACGACGGCACGGTCTATCTCAAAGCTCCTGAGGGGGAAGTCGTGGTCGGTCAATACACCATTGGCACACCCCACGAAGGCCTCACCTTCTATGCGCGAAAATATGACGACCTCGTTGTCGAAGTAGACATCTTGGAATCCCGTCTCAAGGAATCAAAAGTCAGCCCAGAATCCGCGGTAGCCGCCCTAACAAAGGTGCGAGAGGCACTCACTGCTCGCTCATTTGTCGGCGATATTCAGACCCTGGAAGCCCGTTGCCAGGCTGTTGACGCCCTTATTGAGACTCATCGGACTGCCGAGAAGGAACGTAAAGCGCAACTCAGGGCTGTTTCCCGCGCCCAGCGGGAGGCATTGACCGAAGAAGCAGAGTCGTTAGCTAACTCCGAATCATGGAAGAACACGGCTGAGCGGTTCGCAGCAATAGTCGAAGAATGGAAAGTGCTCCCACGAGTTGATCGGAGCACCGAACAGGAATTATGGAAGCGACTCAGTGCGGCCCGAACGTCTTTTGACAAACGGCGCCGTGCCCACTTCCATGAATTGGATGCGGTACGCAAGGAAGCCCTGGGCCGCAAGAGGGAACTGATTGCCTTGGCTCAAGCTGCTGCAACTACAACCGACCCCAAAGCGGGAATTAAGAAGTTCAAGGACCTCATGGCGGAGTGGAAGAAAGCCCCGCGCGCTTCACGGGCGGACGAAGACAAACTGTGGAAACGCTTCAAGGCCGCTCAAGATGAATTCTTTACCTCACTGAAGGAAGCGGAAGCCCGTGAGGACGAGAAACTCGCCGAGAATGTGCCGGCCAAGGAGGCGCTTGTCGTCCAGGCAGAGGCGCTCCTCCCCCTTGGCTCTAAGGATTTGAAGTCGGTCAAGCGCTCCCTTCGAGAGATTCAAACAGCGTGGGACAAAGCTGGCGACCTACCAAAAGCTGATCGAAATCGGCTCGATGCTCGCTTGAAAAAGGTCGAGGACACTATTCGCAAAGAAGATGAGAAGCAGTGGACGGCGGTGAACCCGGAAGTTGTTGCCAGAGCTATGGATACAGCTAATGCATTCTCCGACGGACTAGCTCGATACCAAGTGGAGCTCGCTAAGGCTCAAGAAAAAGGAGATTCGAAGAAGGCGGCAGAAATTCAATTGTCTATCGACAATCTCACCGCACTGCTGGGAGCTGCAGAAAACGCGGCAGCCCAGAACAACCGCTAAGAGTCCTTTCGTGGCCTAGACGCGATATGCGTCAAAAACACCTTCGACATTTCGCACGGCTTTCAAAACCGAACCGAGGTGTTTAGGGTCCGCCATCTCAAAGGTGAAACGTGAAGTCGCGATCCGATCTCGGGTGGTAGCCACCGAAGCATTAAGAATATTGACATGGGTGTCGGAAAGAGCCTTGGTGACGTCAGCTAAGAGCCTAGATCGATCCAGTGCCTCAACCGCGATGTTGACTAGGAAAACACTTTGAGGCGTGGGTGCCCACTCGACATCCACTAGTCGTTCCGGCTGACTCTTGAGCGACTCCATGTTGACACAGTCCGTCCTATGCACGGAAACCCCTGAACCACGAGTCACAAAACCAAAGATCGGGTCACCTGGCACCGGGGTACAACAGCGTGCCAACTTCACCCATACGTCGTCCGTGCCTTTCACCACAACACCGACGTCGTGGGTGCGGGATCGCGTTTGGGTTCCAAAACTTGGCAACATGGTTTCCGCGGTGTCATCTGCGGCACCGTCCACTCCGCCAGAAGCCTCGATCAATCGACTCACAATCGACTGGGCCGAAATGCGGCCCTCCCCGACTGAGGCATACAACGCTGAAACATCCGCTTGATGTAAATCCGCGGCAATCGTCTGCAGGGCCTGATTGGTCATCATGCGCTGTAAGGGCAAACCTTGTTTACGAACAGCGCGGACGATTTGGTCTTTGCCCGTGTCAATCGCTTCCTCGCGCCTCTCTTTCGAGAACCACGCTTTAATCTTGCTACGTGCTCGCGCCGACGAAACGAAATTCAACCAGTCCCTGCTGGGACCCGCGCCTTCTGATTTCGAGGTGAAAATTTCAACAACGTCTCCATTGGCCAAGGCCGATTCCAACGGCACCAATTTCCCATTAACCCTGGCTCCCACACACCGATGTCCGACTTCCGTGTGAACGGAGTACGCGAAATCAACCGGTGTTGAGCCAGAAGGGAGTGAGAAAACATCGCCCTTGGGTGTAAATATGTACACCTCAGCGCTGCCGAGGTCGTAGCGCAGTGAGTCAAGAAATTCACTGGGGTCCGTCGTCTCTTTTTGCCAGTCCACCAGCTGCCTGAGCCAGGCAAAGTCGTCCATCTTGATGTCTGACCCTTGCTTGTACCGCCAGTGCGCGGCAACGCCATACTCCGCTGCCCTGTGCATTTCATGGGTGCGGATCTGAACTTCAACAGGCTTGCCGTCGGGCCCTATAACGGTTGTGTGCAACGACTGATACATGTTGAACTTTGGCATGGCGATAAAGTCCTTGAAGCGCCCCGGAACGGGACTCCATTTGGCATGGATCGTGCCCAAAGCGGCATAGCAATCACGAATATCGTCCACGAGGATACGGACACCAATCAAGTCATAAATGTCCGTGAAATCGCGTCCTCGCACGATCATCTTTTGATAAATCGAGTAGTAATGCTTGGGACGCCCAGTTACTTGGGCTTTTATCTTGCTTTTCCTTAGATCCTCATTCAACTGCCCCAGGATCACGTTGAGATTACGTTCGCGAGAAGGAGCCCTTTGCTCAACAAGACGATCAATTTCTTCAAACATTTTCGGGTGTAACGTTCCAAACGCAAGATCCTCTAGTTCCCACTTGATGGCATTCATGCCCAGTCGGTGCGCTAGCGGTGCATAGATCTCCAGCGTTTCCCGAGCCTTCTTGTCCTGTTTAGTGTCCGGGAGGTACCTCAACGTTCGCATGTTATGAAGTCGATCAGCCAACTTGATGACTAGTACCCGAATATCACGGGCCATGGCAACGACCATTTTTCGCACCGTCTCCGCAGCCGTTGCCTCGCCATAGGACACCTTGTCCAGTTTGGTCACACCGTCAACGAGCAGTGCAATTTCGTCGCCAAAATCCTCGCGAAGGGAGTCGAGCGAGTAGCCACAGTCCTCCACCGTGTCATGAAGAAGCGCAGCAGCCAAGGTCGTCGATGTCATGCCGAGCTCGGCCAGGATTTCTGCGACGGCGACAGGGTGCGTTATGTACGGCTCCCCTGACCGACGCTTTTGATCGCGATGCATGTACCGAGCAGTTTCGTAAGCGCGCTCAACAACCTTGGTATCTGACTTAGGGTGATACTTTCGCAAAGTGCGGAGCAGCGGTTCAATTTCCGAATTGCCCGATCGAGACGTGAATCGACCCAGCCGTGAACGCAGCCCGGAATCGGTTGGAACCGAGATGGTCTCGGCGGGCGTGACTAGGTCCTCTGACACGAGTTCACCTCCTCACCCTTGGGCAATCCGTCGAAGGGAGTACGAGAGTAACTTCCTCCACCTGCCGTAATACTACGGTCAGGAGCCCTTCTTGCGCTTAGAGCGAGGCTGCTTTCGGGGCTGATTACGCTCCACGATTCCAGTGTCCGTGATAGACGCTCCGGTAGCAACCCGAGCCGCTCCCCCGCTGTCCGTATCAGCCCCCTCGTCCACTGCAGCGACTTTTTTCGCCACCTGGGCTCGGCGCGCACGCACCCGCGTGGCCAGTGACTTCATCTCGGGGGTCGCTGACTTCAGTTGGGCCAGCACCGGTGTTGCAATGAAGATAGATGAGAACGTTCCAGCCACCATGCCGATCGCTAGGGCCACAGCCAGGTCCAATAATGTTCCAGCACCCAGAATGAAAGCACCAACAAAAATGATCGCGATAATAGGTAGCAGCGCCACAATAGATGTGTTTATGGATCGCACCAAGGTCTGATTTACCGCCAGGTTGGCGGCTTCGTCATAAGTCAGAATGGACTGACCTGTCAGCCCACGCGTATTTTCTTTGACCTTGTCAAAGACCACCACCGTGTCATACAAGGAGTAGCCCAAGATGGTGAGCAGTCCAATCACGGATGCTGGGGTGACCTCTAACCCAATAAGCGCATAAATACCTATGGTGATGATGAGGTCGTGCGCCAAAGCCACTAAAGCAGCAACAGCCATGCGCCACTCAAAGTAAATGGTGAGGAATAGGGTCACGAGCAGAAGGAAAACCCCGAGCCCTTGGAGGGCCTTCTTGGAGATTTCCGCACCCCACGTGGGGCCAACCACTTGATACTTAATGTCCCCCTGTGCCACTCCACAGGCGTCACCTAATGTGCCGGCGAGCTGCTCGGAGGCCTCCGGCGTCAACGTCTCAGTCTGCACACGTACAGTGCCCGAGCCGGTCTGCGTGACGATTGTCTGCGCGCCAGTCTCCGTCTCGGCAATGTCACGGGCCTGTTCAACGGAACACGTCGCATTCGGCAGCGTGAAGTCGGCGCCCCCCTTGAACTCAATTCCGAGATTCAGGCCGCGGAACAGGATCGCACCAACGCTAATGAGCAAAATAATCGCACTTATGGTGTACCAGGTCTTTTTGCGACCAATGAAGTCAAAGGAGACTTCTCCGCGATACATGCGCTGACCGAGGTTGCCAACTTTGCTCATGCCACACCCTCTCTCCGCTTGCGTCGAGACTGCCCCGCCATGGCATCAGCCAGGCTGATACCTCCGAGACGCTCTGGGTCTAGCCCAGTCCACCTCGAACCCCGTTGCATGAACTTGGTTCGACCAAGAAGCACAACCACAGGGTGGGTGAACCAGAAAGCAATCAAGATATCAATGAGTGTGGTGAGACCTAAGACAAAAGCAAACCCTCGGACACTGCCCACGGACAACAAATAGAGAACTACCGCGGCAAGAATGGACACAAAGTCTGCCGCCAAGAGCGTTCGCCGCGCACGAATCCATCCGGTATCACATGCTTGTCGCAAAGATTTGCCGTCGCGAATTTCATCTCGGATGCGTTCGAAATACACGATAAAAGAGTCCGCAGTAATACCGATGGCGACAATGGCACCCGCCACTCCTGCCAAGGTCAGGGTTAGCCCTATCGACTTACTCAATGAGATGAAAACGACGTAGAGGAGAATCGCAGCAACCACCAAACTCAATGCGGCAACGATTCCCAGTACCCGGTAGTAGAAAAGTAGATACACCGTGACCAGGAGCAATCCAATGCCTCCGGCAATTAATCCGGCCTCTAGCTGATCTTTACCAACCGTCGGCGAGATGGTGGTGATATCAACCGGGTCGAGAGTCACGGGAAGGGCGCCGTACTTCAGGATATTGGCTAGATCGCGGGCTTCCTGGGCCGTGAAGTCACCTTCAATCGACGCTTGGCCACCGAGAATAGGTTCGTTGAATCGAGGGGCGGACACCACAACCCCGTCCAGCACAATGGCAAAGGCGTTACAGGGGCTTTGTCCGGTGCCGCATTCTGGTAGTGCACTGAGGTCCGTAGACGCCGTGGCCAATGCCGATGCACCATCGGTATCAAATTCCAAATTGACTACCCAGCCAACGCCCCCTTGGGGCAACTCCGCCGTGGCATTCGTGACATTTGTTCCCTTGATGAATGCCGGTTGCAGCGAATACTTTGCGGCACCGCTCTGTTCACAAGTGCCCAACCATTGCTCAGGATTATCTGGCGTACCCCCCGCGTAGTTGACAGGATCTAGGCAATCGAGCGCATTGAGTTCAGACTCGAATTCAGGAGTGTTCTCCGCTGCCTGAACTATTCCAGTCGGTGCAGTCACCTCCGCCGCTCCGTCAACTGGGGCAACGGGCGACGGAGCTAGCACGTTCCATACCGGACGGAAATCTAAGAGAGCGGTTTGCTGCACGAGTTCCACTAAGCGATCTTGATTCTCGCCAGGAACGGACACAACTATCGCGGCATCGTCACCAGATCCAGCTGTAGTGACCTCGGACTCGGCCACACCCAGACTGTCCACTCGAGCACGCAGGATCTCCACCGTTTGAGACAGCTGGTCGTCGGTGATACTGGCGCCGTCAACGACCGGCGTTGGGACCAAGATGATTTGGGTTCCACCTTGCAAGTCCAGCCCTAAACGCACGGAGGAATCCGTTCCCGGAAAGAATGCCCAGACGCTAAACCCCACGAGAATCACAAGGAGTGCAGACAGCATGCGCCAAGGTCTGGTTCTTACCGGTGTAGCCACAAAAATCCTCCGACGTCGGACTGGGACAGGGCTCGCCACTCAGGCGAGCACCAAAATCTACTCAGGTTGATCTAGTTCCATGGGAGCCGGGGGCGTTATTACCTTGGCAATGGCCGCCGGCAGGATCCGAATAATGGTGCCTGGCGCGATTTCGAGCAGGAGTTCGTCCTCGCCGGCACTGCGCACTGTCCCGAATATCCCCGCTGTGGTCATGACATCAGTGCCAGCCGCAATATTGGCCACCATCTGGGCTTGGGCTTTCTGCCGGTTCTTCTGCGGCCGGATCAGCAAAAAATAGAACGCAACAACGAGCAGCAGAATAGGCGCCAAACCGAGTAAATCCATGGGGATCCTTCACATGAGTGGATACGAATGCTGCAAGACTAACGGAGCCGGTTTCTAGTTGAGATCCAGTATCTCTTGGCCGGGAGGGTCGGTGAAACCTGTTGCTGAGGCCGGCATGACCAGACCGAGGTGACGCCAGGCGGCAGGAGTGGCCACTCTCCCCCGAGGAGTCCGAGTCAACAGGCCGTGACGGACAAGGAAGGGTTCTGACACCGACTCAATTGTTTCTGGTTCCTCCGCGACAGCAACAGCGAGTGTTGATAGCCCTACCGGCCCCCCATTGAATCGCTCAATGAGTGCGACGAGCACCGATCGGTCGATCCGGTCGAGTCCCAATTCGTCCACTTCGTAGAGTTCCAGGGCAGCCTGGGCCGAATCCAGGTCAACCACCCCCGACCCATGCACCTGGGCCCAGTCCCGAACTCGTCGGAGTAACCGGTTAGCAATCCGAGGCGTACCCCGGCACCTTCCGGCTAATTCCGCCGCGCCCTCCGGGGTGAGTTCTACCCCTAATAATTCCGCACTTCGAGTGACAATCACTGTGAGGTCATCGGCATCATAGAAATCCAAATGCGCCGTAAAGCCGAAGCGATCTCGCAGTGGTGATGGAAGCAGACCAGCACGCGTCGTGGCACCGACGAGCGTAAATGGCTCAATCTCCAGCGGGATCGCGGTGGCACCGGGACCCTTACCCACAATCACATCAACGCGAAAATCCTCCATGGCCAGATAGAGCATTTCTTCGGCGGCTCGGGCGGTTCGGTGTATTTCGTCGAGAAAGAGCACCTCTCCGGGCTGCAAACTCGACAGCACGGCAGCAACGTCTCCCGCATGTTGCAGAGCCGGGCCAGAGGTCATGCGAACGGGCGCACCCAGTTCCGCGGCAATGATGGTGGCTAATGTGGTTTTGCCCAGTCCTGGAGGTCCACTGAGCAGGACATGGTCCGCCACACCATTGCGCCTATTGGCTGCCTCAAGCACAAGCCCCAATTGGGCTTTGACTCGGTCTTGTCCAATGAACTCTGACAAGGACTTGGGACGTAATGCACCCTCAATAGCCGAGTCATCCGGGTAGGCCTGATCGAATGTGACGGAGTCACTCATGAGCGATCCAATGAACGGAGTGCAACCTTGAGTAGCGCACTAATGTCAGGATCGACTGCATCAACCAGATCGGGAACTGATTCGGCTACCCGGTCCACAGCAAGATCCGCCTCACGACGCGTCCACCCTAATGACCCGAGAGCATCTGCAACCGCCACCCGCCACGAGGCGTTGACGGACGCCGACACGGCAGCTCCCGACGTCGATACAGCGCCCACCTTGTCCTTGAGTTCCAGAACCATGCGGGATGCACCTTTAGCACCAATCCCCGAAATTTTGGTTAATGCAGCCGTATTCTCGCTGGCAATAGCGCGGCGCAATTCCATGGGAGACAGCGTCGAAATAACGGCAAGTGCAATGCGCGGCCCAATGCCACTGACGGTCTGCACCATGTCAAAGAGGGATACTTCCTCTTCCGATTCAAATCCGTAGAGAGTCCATGAATCCTCCCGCACCACCATGGATGTATGCAACACGATGTGATCACCGATCCGTACTCCGAGCGCCGTAGCCGGCGGGCAATGGACGGTCACTCCCGTTGGTCCACAGTCAACGATGAGGTGATCCACACCTACTTTCCACACTTCTCCCCGGA
>DIUQ01000015.1 GCA_002422375.1 bacterium UBA6154 | reverse complement strand
GATCTGGAGTAGTGTGCGTAGGTACATATTCACCCGCGAGAGAGCATGAGGCAAACGTGAAGGTTGGCGTTCCCAAGGAAATCAAGAATCACGAATACCGGGTCGCTATCACCCCCGCCGGTGTCCACGAATTTATTACCCATGGACACGAGGTTGTCATTGAAGCGGGTGCCGGTATTGGCTCCTCGATTCCGGATACAGACTTTATTGCTGCAGGAGCCACCATGCTTCCCACCGCCGACTTGGTGTGGGAAACGGCGGACATGATTTTGAAAGTTAAGGAGCCAATAGCGGCGGAGTACCACCGCATGCGAGCTGGCCAAGTTATTTTCACGTACCTGCACTTGGCTGCATCCAAAGAGTGCACCGACGCTCTTATTGCATCAGGCTCTACCGCTATCGCCTACGAAACCGTTGAGCTCGCTGACGGCTCCCTGCCCCTGCTCGCTCCCATGTCCGAGGTCGCTGGCCGACTGGCACCCCAGGTCGGTGCGCACTCCCTGATGCGCGCCCACGGTGGTCGCGGAGTGCTCATGGGCGGAGTGTCCGGTGTCTATGCAGCCAAAGTTGTTGTTCTGGGTGCTGGGGTGGCGGGCATGAACGCTGCCGCGATTGCACTGGGCATGCAAGCTGAAGTTCTTCTACTTGATAAAAACATTGCCCGACTTCGTCAGGTGGATGCCATTTACCAAGGACACATGCAAACAGTTGCCTCCAATACATTTGAAATTGAGCAAGCAGTCTTGGACGCGGACATGGTGATCGGGGCAGTACTCGTTCCTGGAGCCAAGGCACCTAAATTGATTTCCAATGAGCTGGTCTCGCGCATGAAGCCGGGTTCCGTCCTGGTGGACATTGCCATTGATCAGGGCGGCTGTTTCGAGGACTCTCGGCCAACGACGCATGCGGAGCCGACATATGCCGTGCATAACTCGGTCTTCTATTGCGTGGCCAACATGCCAGGTGCCGTACCGCATACATCCACCTACGCACTAACAAACGTCACACTGCCCTACGCCGTGGCGTTAGCGGACAAAGGTTGGAAGCAGGCGCTCGCTGATGACCCAGCATTAGCCTTGGGTCTGAATGTGCACAACGGTCAGGTGACGTATGCAGCTGTTGCCGAGTCTTTCGGACTCCCGCTTGTCACCGTTGAACAGGTGCTCGCCTGAAGTTAACGTCAGCAATCCGTGGATACCTCGATCATGTACGTATTGAGCGAGGGTTATCCACCAACACCGTGGCGGCGTATCAGCGTGACTTAGCAAGATATAGCGCGTGGTGTGCTGACCACGATCTGATTGACATCGAACAAGTCACGCCTAACGCAGTGAGCGATTTTGCCGCGTCCTTGGCATCCGATCTCAGCGCCTCTAGTGCGGCGAGGGTCGTTGTGTCAGTTCGCGGGTTCCATAAATTCGCCATTGCTGAGAACTGGGTTTCCAGTGATCCAGCGGCAGATGTCAAGCCGCCCGGCATCCCGCGACGGTTACCCAAGGCTTTGTCCTATGACAGTATTCTGGCGATCATTGATTCGGCGGGTCAATCGGAATACCCGGCTCGCGACACCGCGATTATCGAATTGCTCTACGGCACGGGGGTACGGATTTCGGAGCTCGTGACTACTGACCTTGATGACATTGACCGGGAGACGGGGACGCTCGTGGTCACCGGTAAAGGTAATAAAACTCGATTAGTACCCGTAGGGTCCATGGCGCTCGAGGCGGTATCACGGTATATCCACGACGAACGACCTGCGCTCATGGCAAAAAACACGAGTTCACTTATGCATCGCATTTTCCTCAATAGTCGGGGTAAGCCCCTCTCGAGGCAAAGTGCCTGGGAGATTATTTCGCGAACGGCTTCGGTCGCCGGGCTGACCGGTGTGACCCCTCATTCTTTTCGCCATAGCTATGCCACCCACCTCTTAGAACGAGGGGCGGATGTCCGGTCAGTTCAGGAGTTGCTGGGGCATGCTTCGGTGACCACCACCCAGATTTACACCATGGTTACCGTAGATACCCTCCGGGAAATCTACGCGGATGCCCACCCTCGGGCGAAGTAGCACACCCGTGGCTGGATGGGTGCAACCAATGTCCCTCTGGAGCACTGAAACCCAGTAGGCTGCAGTCACCATGTCTGAGTCCGAATTCTCCAGTCTCCCCGAGATTCCTGAGCCGTCGCCGCTAAGCAGTCACGGCCCTGCTCGGGTGATTGCCATGGTGAACCAAAAAGGGGGAGTGGGTAAGACGACGTCCACGGTGTCCCTGGGAGCAGCTCTAGCCGGATATGGACGCAAGGTGCTGTTGGTGGACTTCGATCCACAGGGTGCTCTCTCCGTTGCCTTAGGCATGAACCCCAATGCTGCTGATCTATCAATTTATAACCTCTTAACGGACAATGATTGTCACGTGGGGGACGTCATTACCACCACGAATGTTCCAGATCTCGATCTGATCCCGAGCAATATTGATCTCTCGGCAGCTGAAGTGCAGTTGGTGAGCGAGGTGGGTCGGGAATATGCGCTTCAACGCGCGCTCGCGCCCATTATCGACGACTACGACATTGTGCTTATTGATTGCCAGCCGTCACTCGGCCTGTTGACACTAAATGCATTAACGGCCAGCTCTGAAGTAATTATTCCCATGGCCACCGAGTATTTCGCATTGCGTGGT
This sequence comes from bacterium UBA6154, assembly GCA_002422375.1. The sequence goes on along the minus strand of DIUQ01000015.1, from coordinate 1,995 downwards.
GTGGCCCTTTTAAAGGACACAATCGACAAAGTGACATCGCGGTTGAATCCCAACCTAAAGATTGTTGGGGTGTTACCAACCATGCACGACCCACGTACCTTGCACAGTCGCGAGGTCCTCGAGTCGGTAACGGGTGCCTTTGGGGATACCGTGTTCACCACCACGATTAACCGAACGGTCAAGTTCCCTGATTCGGCAGTTGCGGGGGAACCGATCACTCAATTTGCGGCAACCAGTTCTGGTGCAGAGGCGTATCGCCGGCTTGCTCGTGAGGTTCTGGCTCGGTGACATCTGTTACTGCCGAGTCGTCTGAGGAAATCGCGTCTGACACCGGATTCTCTGTTCGGGTGGGGGACTTCGAAGGCCCCTTTGATCTTCTTCTGTCACTCATTTCCAAACACAAACTGGAAGTCACAGAACTGGCGTTACATCAGGTCACGGACGATTTTATTGCCCATATTCGTTTACAAGGCGAATCATGGGACCTCGATGAAACGAGTAGTTTCCTTGTCGTCGCAGCCACGTTGCTCGATCTTAAGGCAGCACGTTTGCTACCCCGAGGTGAAGTGGAAGACGAGGAAGATCTCGCGCTACTCGAAGCCCGAGATCTACTCTTTGCCCGCATCCTTCAATATCGCGCCTACAAAGAGATCACGCGCATATTCACCGACATGATGAGCACGGCGAGCAAGTCTTTCCCGCGTACCGTTGGATTAGAACCGCAATTTTCCGAGCTACTCCCCGAAGTGATGATTGGGTTGGGTCCCGATCAATTCGCAGCCATGGCGGCTCGAGCCCTGACACCGAAACCGATTGAGGAAGTGGGTATTTCACATATCCACGTTCAACGCGTTTCGGTTCGTGAGCAAGCCGCCATCATTGTTGACAGGCTTCGTCGGGTAAGAACCTCTACCTTTAGAGCATTAACCTCTGATTGCGACACGACCTTGTTAATCGTGGGGCGCTTCCTGGCGCTGCTCGAACTGTATCGGGAACAGGTCGTGGTCTTTGAACAAGTAAGCCCATTAGGAGATCTCACTATTCGGTGGGTGGGGCAAGACGACGGTGAAATAGAAGTAACAGATGAATTCGATATTGAACGTGATATCGATGCAATTGATGTTGGCACAGTGGAAGGTGACGTCGTGGAAATTGCGTCCACGGAAGGAGCAGGTGAAACGCCATGACCGAGGACACAGTTGACGAAGTTGTTGAGGATCTCTCCGAACAGGACGACTCTTCACTCGGCGCACCCAGCCTGGCCGCAGCACTAGAAGCCCTGCTGTTACTCACCGATGAACCCATGACCTCCCGGGATTTGGCCCAAGTCACCCGCTCGCCGGAAGCTGATGTGGAGCAGACTTTGATCAGTCTCGCCGAGAGCTATACGGCCGATCTCCGAGGATTTGATTTACGTGAAGTTGCTGGTGGGTGGCGGTTTTACACCCGTGCGGAGTGTTCGCCCCTGATTGAACGCTGGGTTATTGACGGCCAGCAGGCTCGCCTAACGCAGGCCGCCCTAGAAACTTTGGCGGTGATCGCCTACCGACAGCCGGTTACTAGGGGCCGTGTGAGCGCTGTCCGAGGGGTCAATGTGGATGGTGTTATTAAAACTCTGCTGACTCGGGGGCTCATTGAAGAGGCGGGCACGGAGCACGAATCCGGGGCGATCTTTTATAAGACGACGTCGTTCTTCCTCGAGCGTATGGGTATTGCGTCGATAGAGGATTTACCTCCGTTAGCTGAGCATCTCCCTGATCTCGCCGATCTCGATGCGGTACTTGAGTCGGTTGCTTCGGGTGACTAACACCTCGGGCGAATCCGAACACGGTATTCGCCTGCAGAAAGTATTGGCCCAAGCTGGGCTGGGAAGTCGCCGTGCATGTGAGGCACTTATCGATAAACGGTGCGTCACGGTCAACGGGAATGTGGTGTCCGAGCAGGGCCTGCGAGTTGATCCAGAGCGGGACGTTATTCACGTCAATGGCGAGCGCG
>DIUQ01000017.1 GCA_002422375.1 bacterium UBA6154 | reverse complement strand
CATTGACTGGAAAGCAATTGGCCCGCAATACCGTGATGAATGCATTCGAGTACTCGAGGAGCGCGGCTACGTTGGTTTAGGTGACTCGATTGAGATCGAAGACATCACGACACCACTGGACTGGGCTGAGCGCGGCATGGAACGAGGTGCGCCATTTGCCGCGGCCCACTCCTTTGGACAAACAGGCCCCTTCCGCCCAGGAAATATGTGGGGTGAGAATGTTGTTTTCACTGGATCCGGAACTCAACCCGGTGTTGGCGTCCCCATGGTGCTCATTTCCGGACGACTCGCAGCCGAACGCATTACCGGCAAGGATCCAAACTATCGATCCAGAGCTACGCGGTGAGTGGTCCACCCACTCCCCGATCGGTTCCTGCAGTCAGTCGGGTGCACCGCAAGGAATATGAACAGGCCGGTATCACTGATCCCGATCTCGTTGCGTCCTATGAAGTCTGCCGTGAGCTCAATGCGCAACACGGCAAGACCTATTACCTCGCCACGTTGCTGCTGCCACCCGGCAAGCGGCCCTATGTTCACGCCCTCTACGGCTTTGCCCGTTACGCCGACGAAATAGTCGACGACCTGGATTCAACCCTCACCGATCACGAGAAAGCCGAGTGGTTGCGCAGTTGGGGTGAGCGATTCATGCAGGATGTTCGCTCCGGAACGTCCACTGATCCTGTTTGTCGCGCAGTAGTACATACAGTTCGCCGCTGGGATATTCCGCTTGAACATTTCGAGGCTTTCCTTCATTCCATGACCATGGATCTGACGGTGACGGAATATCCCACATTCGACGACCTGTACGAATATGTCTACGGTTCAGCAGCCGTCATTGGGCTGCAAATGGTCCCCATTCTTGAACCAGATTGCCCGGAGGCGTACGACCGAGCTAAGGATTTAGGTGTTGCTTTTCAGCTGGCCAACTTCATTCGCGATGTCAACGAGGACCTTGACCGCGGTCGCGTGTACCTCCCCCTGGACGAACTCGCTCGATTCGGTGTCACCCGCAGCGATCTGGAAAAACGGCAATTAACACCAGAAATCAAAGCAGCTCTGCGACATCAAATTGACCGAGTGAGGAGACTGGAGCGGGAATCCCAACCCGGAATCGAGATGTTGCATCCGTCCTCCCGCGATTGCATTGAGGCAGCACGAGTGCTCTATTGCGGAATAGCTGATCAAGTAGAGGAAATCGACTTTGCCGTCTTTACTAAAAGAGCCAAGGTGCCCTTGCGGACCCGCTTCTGGGTAGCTTTCCCTGCCTGGCGTCGAGCCCGTAAAGCCCGCAAGAAATATGGCCCTGGGAAAGTTCAGGGCTTACATCCCGCGGTGTAAGTGGTATTACCTCGATTTTCGGTCACGCCAGATCGGTGGCCCGGACAGAGGGGTGCGATCAATCCCTCGACGCCCCCAGTAAACCCACAAAACCAGTGACAGCAGCACCAGAGCGAAACCGAAGAGCACGTCTTCTGCCGGCGCAAAAGCTATGCGCCCATCACCGATGAAGGGTGGTGGCGAATCTGTGGGTGACGTTGAACCGATGATCGCTTCGCCGTCATATTTGACGATCTGAAATCCGGTGAACATTCCATTTGTAATGAATTGGAAGAAAATAATGATGGCATAGGACACCCAGAAAATCTTGCGGGTGACTAAGCAGGTTCGGAAAACATAAAGGTCCAGCAGTACAGCTGCCAGTACAGCCACGAGGCCGATTTGGGTATATGTCATGTGCCTTCGTCACCCACTCGCCAACCTCGAACACTGCGAACTGCTTCCAAAGTGAGCACTGACGCAAAAGGTATGACAATGAAGAACAAAAGTTCGTCCAGCGGAATGCTCCCGGGAAGGTACACACCTAATATTCGAGATTCGTCAAACCACCAGTGCCCTTGGCTAATCGCATAGGCATCCCAGATCAGGAACGGCACGACAACAGGTGCAATTGTTAACGCCAAGCGACGCGGTCTGACCAGAACGCGGGTGCGCAACACAACCTCTAGCCATATCGATCCAAGGATCACAAAGCCGAGCACAGCGACGTAGCTCCACGACCCAAACTCGAACTCCACGTGATGACCCTAAACTGTGGCGCGTGACAGAGCGAATTGGCTTACTCGGTGCGGAAAGCTCCGGGAAAACAACATTCGCCCATGCCCTCGCGGACTCGCTCAACAAAGCTGGCACCCCGGCCCACGTTGTCCCCGAATACCTTCGCACCTGGTGTGCGCAATCTGGTCGATTACCAACCCACCGAGACCAAGCAGCCATTCTGCGCGGGCAACTTGCCGCTGAGGATGCAGCCGCTCGCGACTACCCGGGCCATGTGCTTATTTGTGATCCGGCAGCGATCACCACCCCGTTGTATTCGCGCCTGTACTTTGGCGACACATCGGAACTTGACACAGAACTACTCGCTCGATACTCCGCGGTGATGTGGTGCGACATTGACATTCCATGGATAGCCGACCCCCTGCGAGAAAGTCCGCAGATGCGGGCACGGATGCACGAACTCATTTCCCAGTACCGACCGGTTTTCGAGTCGGCGATGGGACATGACATTCCGCTGGTCTCGGGGTCCGTCGATGCCCGATTGCGGCAGGCGTGGCAACCGGATCTGCCCATAAATTCCCCATAGACTCCCAAGAATGGACTTCCCTGCTGGCAATTCGGGTGCGCAGAGTCACGCTGCCCCACTTGTTGGCCAATTGATTGACAATCGCTACCAGGTCACCGCATTTCTGGCTCGCGGTGGCATGGCCACGGTGTATATCGCGACCGATACCCGGTTGGATCGCGTTGTCGCACTCAAAGTGATGCACCCCCACCTGGCTAGTGACCCAGGATTTGTGGCGCGTTTCCAGCGCGAGGCGCGAAGCGCTGCCCGCCTGTCCCACCCGCACGTCGTGGGAGTATTCGACCAAGGTGAATCA
>DIUQ01000018.1 GCA_002422375.1 bacterium UBA6154 | reverse complement strand
CAGACTCCCAAGGAATGCTGGAATACATGGACTCCGGCGCCCCCGTGTGGAACTCCCGTACCTCAGAGACACCCCTTTTTGTCTCCATTGCGCACACCGGGAAGTGCGCGGTTGGCGCTGCATCCACCACGCCGGTAGGAATCGATCTAGAGCGTTCAGATCGTGATGTCAGTCGTCTATTCCGCGCGCTCACGCAGACTGAACGTGACCTACTCCCGCAGTGGGGACTGCTGGAGATCTTGTGCGCCAAGGAAGCTGCCGGCAAAGCACAGCAGGTGGGGCTTGCCGGGTCGCTCCAACGGTGGGAGGTGTCAGTTCATGAGGACCGACTGGTCGTGACGGATCGAGATGCGACAGCTCCGGACCACCGAACACAATGGGAAATTTCCTACCTGTACCGCCATGAATCAGGCGTCCCGCTTACCTGCGCAATAGCCGTGCCGAAGTAACTGCCCGTAGGGTTGCCTCATGTCTCCGTCGGAACCAGTGGTGGAACGTGTCAGTACATCTCGAATGGAACTTCACGACATTTATGAATCCGCCCACGTGGAAGTGCGCCAGCGCGGTGCAGATGAATCCTCGTGGGTGTTGGCTTCAGACGCCGTACGTGAACGCGGGGAGTGTGGTGTTGTGATCACCGCTTGGAACCCAGGTCAATGGCGTCCAACTCCGGAAGTCAATGACGCGGCAAATCAGAGGTTACTGCGCGTGCTCATGGAGCATGGTTGCGAAATTTGGGAGGCAGATGGCTTCTCTCCCGATCGATCATTTCGGGAACCAGGTTTCATTGCGTGGGGAATGGATGCGGAAACCGGTTGCGACATCGCTCGGGAATTCGGGCAGTTTGCCATTTTCTATTACCTGGCCACAGGTGAGCGACAGGTGATGAGCGCCTGAATTAGTTGGTGGGGCTGGGTGAACCACTCGGAGATGTGGATGCTGTCACCCGTGGTTTGAGTTTCACCTCGCGAGATTTGTCGTAGAGGGCAATCCAGGTTTGTCCCGGCTTAAAGGACAACGGAATACCTAGTTCGTTGGTAAATAGGGTGCCGGATTCAGCGGACTCACGCGACCACGTGGCTTGATAGGACAGACCATCACGCAACACAATGGCTTTACCCTGTCCGATTGTCTTCGCGTGGGGTGTATTGCCACCACCCTTATCAAAGTAGGCGGATGGATTTTGTTTGACTAATTGGATGACCACGGTGTCGGCCCATTGCCGCCCGTCCCCTTCCTCGGCTGTTGCCCGCTCGCCATTGAGATTGACCGCGTAGCGTCCCGTGCCCGGGTCATATTTAAATCGAGCGCTGGCATAACTCCATTTCAGGTCGGCTGCTGTAGTGGGAACACCACCTGCCGGAGGCACTGCAGCGAAAGTCAGTCCAATAGAGCGATCCACGGAAATGTCACTGTTGTCCCCAACGGCTTCCTGCCCATTGAGGAAATAGTTGTACGGAGCTCTCCGGGAGCCATCCCGCTGATAATCACTCGGTGCCTTATTGGCCGATAAATCAATCAACGACGACGCATCAATGGCCGGCCACAGTTTGCGTTGGGCACCAGAAAAAGCGAAACCCGGACTCCCGTATTGGCTCAACAGGTCGAGGTCGGTTATTCGAGCCGAGCGCACCGGGCCGATTCGATCCGGAATGGTCGAGTTGAAGACAGCTGCAATGCGGGTGATTCCGTACTCGACCTCCTCTAGATACACGATGTCAGCCAGGGTCAAACCGGCGTGGGGGAGCGCATTACGGGTGTTGTCCAGTTTCACGACCAAGACCGGCTGGGGAGCGAGTTGGGTGAGTCCCGTGAGGGGCGAAGTGGGCGTTGGTGTGGGTGTGGGGGTCGGTGTGGCCTGTGGGCTGGGGCTCGATGTCGGCGAGGCTGAACTCGAGGCCGAGGGTGTGGGGCTGGCACTGGGAGTGGTGACCGCCGAGTTTGTCGAGGACCCGCTCGCGCAGGCGCTGAGCACGGTGGACAGGGCGAGCGCGCCAAATATCCAGGGCGACAGTCGCAGGGGGGACCGAGTCACGGGTTCACCTTAGGTCCTGGGGCTCGAAATCAGGGGGTTCGACGAGTTCAGCAGCCGCGATGGTGGAGGACATGGCCAAAAAATTCGGCCCTAATGGTTGACGGTGGAGGGAAATGGAGTATTGTGGCGCTACTTGGAGAGACCAATGTGACGTATGAGGCGTAAAAGGAGGGAAGTTGCTGATGTTTCTAGGCACCCATTCCCCCCGTCTCGACGACAAAGGCCGCATGGTGCTCCCGGCGAAATTCCGCGAGGGGCTGGCCGCGGGGCTGGTATTCACCAAAGGCCAGGAGCGATCGATCATTGTCTGGCCGGCCGCCGAATTTGCTGACTACGCCGCTCGACTGAGCGAGGCATCCCGTTCAGACTCCGCGGTTCGGGCCTACCAGCGGGTGCTGTTCTCCGGCGCAACAGATGAAATCCCCGATAAGCAGGGACGCGTCATGGTTCCCGCGGCCCTGAGGGAATACGCCGGAGTGGACCGGGACGTGGTGGTGGTTGGAAATGGCACCACCCTCGAAATTTGGAATGCGCCAGCCTGGGAGAGCTACCTCGCTGGACAGGAAGAAGGTTTCTCGGATCTCAGTGAGGAGGTAATCCCGGGGTTTATGTAGTTCCGCTCGCTCAGGCCCTTACCCGCTCCGCACCCTGACTTCACTTCCCCGAAGCCAGGACATGCAGAGCGAGCGGGCGGGGACCTGATCGCACGGCACGAGCAGCACCGAACCAACAGCACAGAACCAACAGCACTAAACACAGGTAACAACAACTGAACCATCAGCTCGAACCCGACCGCGAATCGTGTTCCACGAGGGAAAGACAGAACAATGACAACGCTGAATCAATTTCTCCAGCTGCGACGCTGGAACGTCTCAGCAGGAGTACGGACAGGTACCGCTGTTGTGGCCGCTGGCATATCTACCGGTGTTTCTGTCTATCTCCTCTCGCTTCTCGTGGGGAGTTGGGCATAACCCCATGACGTCACCACAACGCCATATACCGGTCCTCCGAGACCGGGTTTTGGCGTTGCTTTCTCCAGCTTTATCCCATCCAGACGCAGTTCTTCTCGACGCCACACTCGGGCACGGAGGACATGCAGAACAGGCGCTGCGCCAATTCCCTAACATGCGGTTGATCGGGCTGGATCGAGATACAACGGCGCTCGAACTTAGTCGTGCACGGTTGTCACCATTTGCGGAACGAGTGGTGCTTGTGCACGCCATTTATGACCGCATACCTCAGGTGCTTGCCGATAATGGTTTAGCCAGCGTGGATGGCATTCTCTTTGATCTTGGAGTCTCTTCCATGCAATTAGACAACGCAGATCGTGGTTTTTCCTACTCCTACGACTCAGAGCTAGACATGCGTATGGATCAAACTGAAGGAATCACGGCAGCGGAAGTCATTAATACTTATGAGCCGGGGCGTCTTGTCCGAATTCTGCGAGCATATGGAGACGAGAAATTCGCGGAGCGAATTGTCGACAGAATAGTCAAGGAGCGGGCGGTTACCCCCATCACTCATTCCGCTCGTCTGGTGGAGATCGTTAAAGATGCGATTCCAGCAGCGGCTCGGCGAACGGGCGGTAACCCAGCCAAGCGCACCTTCCAAGCACTCAGGATCGAGGTCAATTCCGAACTCGATGTTTTGGAGCGCGCCATTCCACGCGCGATTGACTCACTCTCCATGCATGGGCGGATTGTGGTGATGTCCTACCAGTCATTGGAGGACAAGATCGTCAAGAAGATTTTCATTCAGCGCTCGACCGCTCAGGTTCCGCACGATATGCCGATCATTCCTGACAGTGCGCAACCGGAGTTACAGTTGCTAACTCGGGGCGCCGAAGCGGCACAGGATGTTGAGATTGCGGAGAATCCTCGAGCAGCGTCAGTGCGCCTCCGTGCTGCAGAACGAATTCGGCCACGCCTGGTGGACGTGCAGGAGGTGGCAGCATGAGCGCCGCTCCTCACTTGGAACCGCTGGAAGTTCAAGCGGGTGTCACCGAATATGCCACCAAGGGTGTTCGGAAGAATGTTCGAGCCAATCTTCGGTTGGTCTCCCCGCTGCGGGTCAACAAAGCAAGTAATAGCGTCTTTACCTTGGTGTTACTCGGCACGCTTGGCTTGGGCATGTTGGGAGTGCTTCTCATCAACACCTCACTTGCCCAAGGAGCGTTTACACTCGGCGAACTTAGGTCGGAACATAATGAATTAGTGCGCACCGAAGCGACACTCACGGAAGAAGTAGCCGTGCTGTCTGCCCCAGATGCTTTGGAAACCCAGGCGAGGGCAATTGGCATGGTGCCGAGCACGACTCCAGCGTTTATCCAGATACCTGACGGTACTGTTTTAGGAAAGCCCAAGCCGGCTAAGGGAACACGGATTGCCACACCGGCTGATGCCACGGTGGGAGAAGCCGTTGATGGGGGTGCGGCTGCTGAGCTTCCTGAATCCCTCGGTGCGGATTACGACCCGGCCGCCGCCGACGCTAAGGCGAATGAAGAAGCACAAGCTCAATCCAGCAAAAAGTCACCGAAGAACGAGGCTGGCGTATGGAGTGAGCCAACATTTGTCGAAGCTGAAGTGCTGTCGGAGGATGCACTTCTCGATGCGGTCCCGGTCCCATAGCGGCAGGTGAGTTATGGCCAAACGCGTCGCTCGACAGCCGTCTCGAGGACTACTTGATACTCCCATAAAACTCGGCAATCAAAGCAAGCGCGGACTTGTCCTCATTCTTGTTACCTCCCTGATGTTTGTAGTGTTTGCGGCCCGTCTGGTCGATCTGCAAGGGATACGCGGGAGCGAGCTTGCCTCCGCCGCCCTTGATCAGCGACTGCGGACACTTGAAATTCCGGCACAGCGGGGTGCAATTCTTGATTCCAATGGAACTGCGTTGGCCATTACGGTGGAAGCGCGCAATGTCACTGCTGACCAAACCATGATTGAGGATCCCGCGGTGGTGGCCCAAGCGCTGTCCCCAATTTTGGGTGCGGACGCAGATATTTTGGCTCACCGGCTGACGGGGGAGCGACGCTTTACCTATGTGGCCAAGGAGATCTCGCCGGAGAAGTGGGAGTCAATTTCGCAGTTGCGACTGCCCGGTATTTTCAGTGAAACAACCTCTCGCCGAATTTATCCGGCTGGTGATCTGGCGGCCAATGTCATTGGCTTCGTGGGTGGTGAAGGAACGGGGTTAGGTGGTTATGAATACGCCTTTGACAAGGTACTTGGTGGCACTCCCGGCGAATTGACCTATGAGGGCGGTCCTGGTGGCCGAGCAATTCCAACTGCCGCAAATGTACGTGTCAATGCTGAGCAAGGCGTCGATATCCAACTCACTATCGATTCGGACATTCAATTCGTTGCCCAACAGGCCATTGCCGAGGCAGTTGCTTCAGCGGGTGCAGCAGACGGCACGGTGGTCGTGATGGATCCGCAAAGCGGCCATATTTTGGCGCTCGCCACAGCGCCAACCTTTGATGCCAACGATCCGACCATGAGTGACGCGGCTGATCTCAATAATCGACCTTTAACAAATGCATTTGAGCCAGGATCAACGAGCAAGGTCATGACATTGGCTGCCGTCATCAATGAGGGTGCAGCCACTCCCTACACACCGATCAAGGTTCCTGGCGTGCTCAAGCGTGGGGATAAGGACTTTAAGGACCACTCACCACACGGCACGCTGAATTTGACGCTGAGTGGTGTTATGGCGAAGTCCAGCAATATCGGAACAATCCTTGCTGCTGAGCGAATTGGGGGAAAGAAGCTCTCCAAATACCTCAAGAAATTTGGAATAGGGCAAGAGACGGGATTGAATTTTCCTGGCGAGAATAAGGGGTTCGTTCCTGCCTATGAAGACTGGTCGCCTACATCATTTCCAACAATCGCTTTTGGACAAGGCCTCAGCGTTAATGCCGTTCAAGCGGCTAGTGTTTTTGCAACCATCGCCAACGATGGGCTCCGCGTTGAGCCCTCCCTTGTTTCGCGCATCATTCACTCCGACGGAACCGTGCAGGAACCGGAAGCGCCCGCCACTACCCGAGTGGTGAGCCGGGAAACCGCTAAGCAAGTACGGAGCATGTTGGAGACAGTCGTTGGGGAGGGTGGGACAGCCACTAACGCCCACATACCTGGTTACCGCATCGGAGGCAAAACTGGTACAGCTCAGGTTGTTAATAATGTGACTGGCGGGTACGGGAAGGACGTCATCGCATCCTTCATTGGCATGGCGCCGGCAGACAATCCACAGTTGGTCGTTGCAGTTTTCATCTCGAAACCAAAGGCTGGACGTTATGGCGGCGAGATTGCCGCTCCTGTGTTCAAAAAAGTGACCAGTTACGCTTTAGGTGCGCTGGAGATTCCGCCAACGGGAGCTAAAGCACCTAAACTCGCGCTGACGTTTGGGGGTTAGTTGTGAACTCCTCCACGGGAGCTCCTCACCCAACAACTCATGATCTTGCAGTCCTCTGCGCTGCGGAAATTTTTGGGTCGGATTCGGTAGAAATATCAGGGGTAACCCATAACTCGCTTCAGGTGGAATCAGGTGTCCTTTTTGCCGCATTGCCTGGTGCAAAGACACATGGCGCGCGATTTGTTGAATCAGTCATTGCACAGGATGTTGCTGCAGTTCTCACAGATTCCGAAGGTTGGGCCATCTGTGGCGCACTCTGCGAGGAAGCGGGTATACCTGTCCTCGTTGTCCAGAATCCGAGGGGACAACTCGGTGCGATCTGTTTGACTGTTTATGGAAAACCGCCTGTGAAGTTGATTGGGATCACTGGTACGAACGGCAAAACCACAACCGCCTATATGGTCATGCAAGGTATGCGGTCTGCAGGAATTCCCGTGGGCATGATCGGCACTCTTGCCACTTATATCGGCGATACACAGATACCAAGTGCCCGGACAACTCCGGAGGCGCCCGATCTATTCAACCTTTTATTGCGCATGTATCAAGCAGGAGTTGAAGTGGTCGTGATGGAAGTCTCCAGTATCGCGATTGCGGAGCACCGAATCGATGGGCTCTTTTTTGATGTTGTCGGATTTACAAATCTCTCGCATGATCACTTGGATTACCACGGTGACATGGAGACTTACTTCCAGGAGAAGTGCAAGCTCTTTGAACCCGCGCGTAGTTCACAAGGGATTGTGTGCGTGGGGGATACGTGGGGGAGCCGTTTATGCGGTACAGCCCAGATTCCGATTCAGTCTGTAAACCTCATACAACGAGGTGAACAAGTCACTTCCGATGCTGATTGGGTGGGCGTTCGGACCAATGCAGGGAATCTAACAGTGCTGCATAACGGGATAGAAGAGATTGTTTTTGATGTGGAAAGTCCCGGGCTAGCAAATGCATGGAATGCGCTTCTAGCCGTGGCAATACTGTCCGCTGCCGGATGGAGACCGCAACTCACCGCAGCAGCCATCGGTGAATCCTCGGTTCCAGGCCGCGGCGAACTGGTCAGTAGCCACATGGGGGTACGCATATACGTTGATTACGCACATTCACCGGATGCTATTGAGGCTTTTCTGTCTGATTTACGTTCACGCGCTACTGGTCGGGTGATCACTGTCATTGGTGCCGGTGGAGACAGGGACGCAAGTAAGAGAACCCTTATGGGCCACGTGTCGGCGAAGCTATCCGATGTTGTGATTATCACGGACGACAACCCCCGGTCTGAAAACCCGGCGGAGATTCGTCAGTCACTCGTAATCGGTGCCCAGGCGGACAACAGCGCAATAGTGGAAGAAATAGGCGATCGCCGTGCAGCCATTTCCCGGGCGGTGGAGATCGCGCAATCAGGTGATTGCATTGCCGTACTAGGTAAGGGACATGAGGATCACATTGACGTGGGGGGCGCAAGAATTCCATTTCATGATTCCACCGTGATCAGGGAGTTGGTTGCTCGTGCTTAATTTCACGGCTGCCGAACTGGCTGGTATAACTTCGGGCGAATTGACTGCTGCGCCTCCTGGGCTGGCGGTGAAAGGCTTCTTTGTTGACTCTCGAGAAGCTATCGCTGGCGGCGTATTTGTCGCCATCAAGGGCGAGCGAACCGACGGCCATCAATTTCTGAGTGACATTCAGGCGGCCAACGTTGGTCTCGCCATCATTGACGTTCACTACTCAGGAGTCGTACCGGCGGAGTTACCTGTCCTGCGTGTCAAAGATCCGGTCATAGCGCTAGGTCAAATTGCCCATTGGGCCCGGGTGACAAAGTTACAGGCCCAGGTAATTGCTGTGACGGGATCCAGTGGCAAAACCACAACTAAGGACTTTATCGCTGGGATTTTGTCTGATGCGGGACCGACCATCTGGGCTAAAGGATCCTTTAACACCGAAGTGGGTCTACCACTCACCATCCTCGGTGCTGATGAAACGACCAAATTCCTTGTGTTGGAAATGGGCATGCGCGGAATCGGTCACATTGAACTCCTGTCCAAGATCGCGCTTCCGAATGTTGGTGTGGTGACCAACATCGGATCCGCGCACATGCAGTTGCTGGGATCTCGGGAGAGCATTGCCAGCGCCAAAGGAGAGCTCATTCGTTCGCTCTCGCCTGACTCGTGGGCGGTTCTCAATGAGGACGACTCACTGGTTCGCGCCATGTCGTCTAGTAGTAAGGCCCAGGTCGTTACTTTTGGTGAGAGCGCATCCGCGCAATTTCGGGCAAAAAATGTACAGGTGGATAACAATGCGCGGTGCTCCTACATGCTGGAGTACCTCGATCGTTCTTACCCCGTCTCCTTACGTATCCCCGGGGAGCATCAGGTCGCCAACTCCTTGGCAGCCTTGGCTGCCGCAACGTGTGCCGGAGTTCCCATTGCGCAGGCAGTGCAGGCGATAAACGAAATTGCGCACATTAGTAAATGGCGCATGGAGGTCGTCACAACGACGGATGGTGTCACCGTTATCAACGATTCCTACAACGCAAATCCAGAGTCAATGCGGGCTGCGCTCAAAACGTTGGCAGCAATGTCCGTGGGTCGACGAAGCATCGCAGTTCTCGGTCCGATGCGGGAGTTAGGAGATGCGGAAAGGGAAGAACATGATGCTCTGGGCCGAATGGCAGTCCGACTGGATATCTCCCTGCTTGTATGCGTAGGTGACACCATGAAAATTACCCACCTCGGCGCATCCCAGGAAGGGTCGTGGGGCGAAGAGTCCCAGTGGGTGCCGGATATCGACGCCGCTATCGATTTCCTGCGCGAGCGAATTGAGCCCGGTGATGTTGTTTTGGTTAAGGCCTCCCGATCCGTCGGGCTGGAGCGCGTGGCAGATGCATTGCTGGCTGGGAAAGTCAGTAAAGTCTCAGAGGAAAAGTCTGAGGGAGCGCTATGAGACTCGTTGTTATCGCGGGGGCCATTGCGACCTTGGTGTCTTTTTTGGGCACCCCTCTACTCATCAATTTTCTCCGGAAGCATGGTTACTCCCAAGCAATTCGTGCCAGTTCCGAGGGAGAGAAATACCCGGCGCATGAAGGCAAGATCGGCACGCCATCTATGGGAGGCGTGGCCATTCTTGTGGCCGTGTTGGCGGGTTATTTCCTCACCCATCTCGTGACGTGGCGACCGGTTTCCGTGTCAGCGCTGCTCGTGCTCTACCTCATGGTTGGGCTAGGTCTGGTCGGAATGGCCGACGATTATTTGAAAATATTTAAGCAACGCAGTACTGGGTTGCGCGCTCGGACAAAGCTCATTGGCCAGGCGGTTGTCGCCTTTAGTTTTGCTTATCTCTCCGTTCAATTTCCTGATGCGTCAGGCAATACTGCGGCGTCCATGGCGATCTCATTTGTTCGTGACACGTCAATTGTGCTTCCCTTAGGGCTATTCCTGCTGTGGGTGTGGTTCTTAGTCACAGCCACGACTAATGGCGTGAACCTGACAGACGGCTTGGACGGACTAGCGGTGGGCGCTGCCATTATGAGCTTCTTGGCGTATGTACTACTCGCCATCTGGCAGTACGGTCAGAATTGCGCTTTTGAGGTAACGGAATTCTGTTACAACACGCAAAACCCTCTCGACTTAGCCATGGTTGCGGCTGCAACTGCCGGAGCAAGTTTTGGCTTCCTGTGGTTCAACACGGCACCCGCACGCATATTTATGGGTGACACTGGCTCGTTGGCATTAGGTGGCGGGATCGCTGGGCTCGCTATTCTGACTCGAACAGAATTACTCCTGCCACTGATCGCTGGACTTTTCCTCATCACCACGCTGTCGGTTATTGGTCAGGTCGGGTCATTTAAATTAACTGGGAAGCGAATTTTTCGGATGGCTCCGCTGCATCACCACTTTGAGATGTTGGGGTGGCCTGAAATTCAGATCGTGGTCAGGTTCTGGATTATCCAAGGATTGTGTATCGGTGCGGGTCTGACAATTTTCTACGCGGAGTGGGTTCGGGCGTGACATTGCCATTTCATCGAAATTCCGATTGGCATGGTGTCCCAGTCGGGGTCCTCGGAGTTGGTATTGCGGGATTTTCGGCTGCCGACGCACTCATGCAATTAGGTGCTGACGTGTCCATCATTGACTCATCGACAGGGGAAAAGCAGCGCGAGCGCGCTGATATTTTGGGGTCACTAGGTGCACACATCTATCTAGGCGCGGGTGACCTACCCGATACGCAATTCGCCTTCGTGGTCACATCACCAGGGTTGCCCCCGACCCATTCATTTCATGTTCAAGCGCAGGCGCGAGACATTCCTATCTGGGGTGAACTTGAGTTAGCGTGGAGATTGCGAAATCCCGACTCGGCGGCTGATTGGTTGTGCATTACAGGTACTAATGGCAAGACCACCACAACGTTAATGGTGGAATCCATGCTTCGTGAGGCCGGTGTTCGAACCGTTGCCGCCGGAAACATTGGCCATTCCCTCGTCGATGTAGTCATGCACGATCTGCTGGATGTCATTGCCATCGAAATAGGCGCGCCTCAATTGCCATTTGTTTACTCCATGAGTCCGTGGGCGTCTGTTTGCCTGAACGTTGCGGAAGATCATCTTGATCACTTTGGGGGATTCGGAAGTTATAGAGATACCAAGGCGCGCGCCTATGAACGAACCCAGTCTGCTGCGATCTACAACGACCATGACCCTCTCACATTGCACATGGTTGAAGAAGCGGATGTCATGGAAGGGTGCCGGGCGATTGGTTTTACCCGTGGTATCCCCGGTCTGAGCATGCTCGGTGTGGTGGATGGGGCACTCGTTGATCGAGCATTTATTCCTGATCGTCGGGATTCGGCCCAAGAATTAGCACTTGTTTCCGATATCCACCCCGCCGCACAACACAATACGGAAAATGCTCTGGCCGCCGCAGCACTGGTTCGGTCCTGGGGGGTTCGCGCGCCCGGTGGCGAGGTGGCACCCACAGCGATACGTGCCGGGCTGCGCAATTTCACCCCCGCGGCACATCGCATACATCTTGTTCGTGAGCTGGGTGGAGTTCAGTACGTGGATGACTCCAAAGCCACGAATGCCCACGCGGCACAGACCTCCATCCAGGCATACCCGTCTGTTGTGTGGATTGCCGGTGGCTTGGCCAAGGGGCAGGATTTCGGTGATTTAGTCCGCGGAACTGCAGATCGACTGCGGGTGGCGATCCTCCTGGGCCAGGATGCCGATTCGCTCGCCCAAGCGCTGACCCGACACGCACCAAATGTCCCAGTATTCACACTGGTAACTCGCGAAACTAGTGCCATGGAAGAAGCCGTTCTACTCGCGCATGGTCATGCCCGGGCAGGGGATACGGTCCTGTTAGCCCCCGGTTGCGCCTCGTGGGACATGTTTCGCGACTACTCCCACCGAGGAGATGTCTTTGCTCAGGCCGTAGCGCGGCTCGACGGCGGCGCTGCAGCGGAAATGCAGAGTTAGCCCTATGGTCAACGCTGTTAAGAACGCAGCCAGACGACTGACCGAATCAACGCACTCGGTTGTATCTCGACGACAGTCGGATGGGAATTCGGCACCTAAGGCGGCCAAGGAATCTCGGTTGAGTCTGCTCCTCAACCATCCATTAAGCACGTACTACCTCATTGCGGGGTCCACTATTTTGTTGCTGATCCTCGGTCTGCTCATGGTGCTTTCAGCCTCCTCCGTTGAAAGTGTCCGCACATTCGGATCTGCTTATACGCTCGTTCAGCGTCAAGCACTCTTTGCCGTAGGTGGTGTGATTGCCCTGATTCTTGCTGCTCGCACATCGATTCAGTTTTGGCGCCAGGGTGCCTGGGTTTTCCTGGCATTAGCGTTCGCACTTCTCGTCGCGGTACTTGTTATTGGTGTGGAAGTCGCAGGCCAGAAAAACTGGATTGATCTCTTTGGTCCCTTTCGGCTACAGCCCAGCGAGTTTGCGAAATTAGCGCTTGTTATTTGGGGAGCTGAAGTATTAACGCGCAAAAATAGACGGCATCCCACGTGGGGAAATCTCTTGATCCCTATTTTGCCGGTGGCTGCACTCATGATGATTCTGGTGCTGCTGGAGGGTGACTTTGGAAATACCTTGATGTTAGGCGCGATCCTCAGTGGCATTCTTTTTGCCGCCGGTGCACCACTCAGGCTTTTCGCGTTTTTCGGAGCCTTTGGGATTATTGCCGTGTGGGCCCTAACAATGGCAGCGCCGTATCGAATGGAGCGAATCACCAACTGGCTTGATCCGGATGCTGATCGGTTGGGATTTGGCTGGCAGGTTACCCAAGGTCAATATGCCCTAGGAACCGGTGGCTTGTGGGGGGTTGGCCTCGGAGGAAGTCGCGAAAAGTGGGGTTCGCTTCCTGAAGCGCACACCGACTTCATCTTCCCGGTAATCGGTGAGGAACTGGGCATGATCGGGACCTTCTCGGTGTTATTGCTGTTCGCTATTTTGGCTTTCGCAATTTTCCGTTTGAGTCGCACGACTCAACAACCTTTTGTGCGATTGGCTGCTGCGGGGGTTGGTTCCTGGGTTGTTATTCAGGCGGTTATCAACATTGGTGCCGTGCTAGGTGTCCTTCCGGTGACAGGTGTTCCGCTCCCGCTTGTTTCCTATGGTGGTTCTTCGTTAATTCCCACGCTTATTGCCATTGGCATGCTCCTTGCGTTCGCCCGCAATGAACCGGAGGCGCGCCAGCGCATTCGACGACATGCCACTGCCACCGCCATGCGCAGGAGGTAAGCGTGCACGTTGTGTTAGCCGCTGGTGGGACAGCAGGTCACATCTTTCCTGCGCTGAATACGGCGGCGGCACTTCGAGAGTTGCGGCCTGACGTGGCTATCACGATTATCGGGACCTACCGTGGTCTGGACCAGGTATTAGTACCACCCTCGGGGTTTCCCCTCATGATGATCGATTCGGTCCCTTTTCCACGCACTTTTTCTGCTGACGCACTTCGCTTTCCACACCGTATGTACCGCGCTGTGGCAGAAGTTAAACGCTTCATGTCAGAACACCCGGCTCACGCTGTCGTGGGATTTGGCGGTTATGCCAGTGCTCCGGTGTACGTGGCGGCACGAGCGCGCCGAGTGTGCACGATCGTGCACGAGGCAAATTCCACGGCGGGCTTGGCCAACCGACTTGGCGCCCGACTAACGCGAAATATTGCCCTGAATTACCCCGGTGTCCTCCCACATGGCCGAGTGATTGGCATGCCGCTCTCAGCATCGATAGCCGACCTAGATAGAGCCCACCTCCAAACACCAGCCCGTGAATATTTCGGACTACCGTCGACTGGGCCAGTGCTGCTCGTATTCGGAGGATCCCAGGGTGCTCAGTCCATGAACGCGACCGTCACCGAGGCTTTGCCTGCACTTGTGTCCGCTGGCATCAGTGTGTTGCATGCTGTTGGTCCGAGCAACGCACCCTCCATCGATATTCTCGATACCGCTGACTCCGTGTATCGAGCAGTACCTTTTATTGATCGAATGGATCTGGCTTATGCGGCTGCGGATCTGAGCATTAACCGTGCCGGTGCCATGACGGTTGCGGAAATCGCATCGACGGGATTGCCATCCATCTTTGTACCGCTGCCCATTGGCAACGGTGAACAGGAGAGAAATGCACACGCACTAGTGCAGGCCGGTGGGGCACTAATGTGTCGCCAGCAGGATTTTTCTCCCTCATGGGTCACGTCAACGGTTATTCCGCTCGCCCGAGACACATCACGATTGGCGTCCATGTCCACCGCTGTGCAGGCAGGTTCATATCGTGGTGCTGCTCAGGAATTAGCACACTGGGCGTTAGCGTGTGAACGTGACTAACTCTCTTGGCGGACTAGGCGCGGTGCACATCATGGGTATCGGTGGTGCTGGTATGTCCGGAATCGCTCGCATCATGGCAGCCCGCGGAGTGCCAGTCTCCGGTTGCGATGCGAAGGAGTCCAGAAGAACGGCTGCATTGGGAGCCATGGGTATACCGGTGGCTATCGGGCATCATCCTGAGCACATCGCGGGGATCGACACGCTGATCGTCTCCACAGCTATTGCGGACACACACCCTGAACGTGAGGCCGCGAGCCAGGCGGGCAAACCGACGTTATCCCGTGCCCAAGCGCTGGGGGCCATCATGGCTGGCTACCAAGGAATTGCCATTACCGGTACGCACGGCAAAACGACAACAACGTCCATGTTTACGGTGGCACTTCAACACTGTGGGGTGGATCCGTCCTTTGCTATTGGCAGCGAGCTCAATGAAACTGGAGCCAACGCGCATCTGGGGACGGGCGATCTCTTTGTGGTCGAGGCGGATGAAAGCGATGGTGCTTTTCTTTTTCTGCAACCGCATGTGGCGATTGTGACCAATATTGAACCTGATCACCTGGATCATTGGGGAACATTCGAGGCCATTGAGCAAGCCTTCATGGATTTTGCCCAGGGTGTTGGATCCCGAGGTGGTTTTGTCGTTGCGTGCCAGGACGACTCAGGGGCCCGCCGAATGATCGAGGCGGCGCGTGCGTCGGGCATTGATGTTCGATCCTATGGAGTATCGGCGGATGCGGATTTTCAGATGATCGATGCCCACGCCGGAGCGGAAGGTTGGAGCTTTGACACTGTTCACAATGGTGTTCGATTGGGCACCATTGAACTCCAAGTACCAGGTCAGCACAATGCGCTCAATGCGCAGGCGGTACTTGTCGCCATGCTTGGATTGGGTTTCCCCCCAGCACAAGTGATATCGGGTTTGGATCAATTCAGTGGCACCCGGCGTCGATTTGACTTCAAGGGCAATGTTGCGGGAATTCGTGTTTATGACGACTATGCGCATCACCCAACCGAAATCGCCGCCACACTCACTGCAGCTAGGGAAGTTGTGGGGGAGGGGAAAGTGGTTGTGGCTTTTCAAGCACACCACTATTACCGAACGGCCATGTTCACCACGGAGTTTGGTGAGTCCTTAGGCCTCGCCGACCGTGTTGTCGTCTTGGAAGTTTTTGCTCCGGGTGAAGAACCTATCCCTGGCGCCAGCGGCCAAACCATGGCGGCGAATGTTCCACTTCCAGAGGGCCATGTGGTTTTTGAGCCGTCGTGGTCATCTGTTGCCGGGCACCTTGTCGGGTACGCGGAGCCTGGGGACATCATCATGACTCTCGGCGCAGGGGATATTGGACTGATTGCCCATGAAGTTGTTGACCAACTCCGTGATCTGCGGGAGAGCGGTCCCCGCGACTAGCCATGGCGTCAACTCACACCTTTTTCACGAAGAAGAGCCGCAAGAGGCTGTGGTTCCTCGTGCTACCGCTCGTAGTGGCTCTGGTCGCACTCGTCGTGTGGCTTATGTGGTTCTCTCAGTTTTTCGCTGTTGAGCAGGTGAGAGCGGTGAATGCTGATCAGTCAGCACTGACCGAGCAACAGGTGAGAGAGGTTCTTAGCCAGGCCAGCATTCCCATCGGTGAACCCATTGCCCGGGTTGATACCGATACGGCAGCTCGTAACGTAGCCACATTGCCGTGGGTTCAGTCCGTTGAGGTGCGGCGTGGCTGGCCTCACGAGATTGTCGTGGCTGTTGCGACCCGTGTTCCTGTCGCCTCAGTCACGGTAGCTGATCGTCCCTATGCGGTGGATTCCACGGGAGTGATCTTTGAGTCACTTGACATTCAAGATTTACCCGTCATTGATGCCGAAGGGGATTCCCTCGTCGCGGCGGTGGAAGTTCTGCAATCACTACCGCCGAATATTGCCGCGAAGGTAGTCAGCATTTCGGCAAATTCCCGCGACAACGTTGAGCTTCTCCTCAAATCAGGATCGACGGTGCGCTGGGGGAGTTCCGACGAGCCGTTATTCAAGGCTCAGGTGTTGGAAGCATTACTCACTCGACGAGCGGAAATTTACGATGTCAGTGCTCCGGAGGTACCTACCACCACCGACGAAAAGGGACCCAAGAAAAACTAGTGGGGCACTCCCCAGTTCTCCGACCGACCGTCATTGATCGCCCGGTTAATATGCACGCTTTCCGTTCTCAGCATGGTTAGTGCCCTGTGGGACTGGAACCCAGGAATGGCGATCTTGATCGGGCCAGGTACCGAGTCGCAGTGCGCCGTGATGAGGTCCAATGATCGTTGGAATGGACCCTGCGTGAGCCGAATCGATTGGATCCGAGCATGTGGCGCGAATTTCATGTGACGCGTCAGCCAGCCGGTTCGGGCTGCACACACCGTCTCGGAAATGTAGGAGCCGATATAGGTGTGCTGGAGTGGGTAGCGCCACCGGGCATTCGAAGCCGCTGGTAGCCAATCGCTGTCCAAATTGATCTCCCATTCAGGAACCAACGTGGTGAGCAAGGTGTTGAGATGGGTGTGGTGAATGACAGGAATCAGTACTCGAGGGCCTTTCGTTCCCGTATTCGTGTCAATCCCAGCGACGTTGATGGAGATCCGGTGCCAGCCAAAGAAGCGCCAGGCTAGGGGCTGGCTGATATCAATGGCCTGGAGTCGTATCGGTGAAATGGTGTAGCTCGACGTGGAAAATAAACCGTGGGAAATAGTGATACCCCGGGTGTCTTTGTACAGCCGGAAATTGAAAAACTGAGTAAACCCAGCAACAACCGAGATACCTGCACCGAAAACGGTGATGGTTAATGCAGCGAGTCCACCAAATCCATTCGCGATCGCGATAATCACTGAGAAGAGTGCACCAGCCGCAATCACATAGGTGGATGTGGTGAGGGCAAGTGAAGCTGCCAGCCGTGAATTAGGTACGTCCCAGTGTGGGATCTCCTCGGAAGTAGGTTCAATCGATGGAGAATTACCAGCGAGGCGCAAAATGAAGGTGCGGAGTTCTTGAGCGTCAGTCATGGAGAGGTATCGAAGTATGGCTCGCGAGTCACCGGTACCGGCGACCTCCACCTGCAACGTCGCATAGCCAAAAATCCGAGCAACAAGTGGCCGGTGAATATCGACCGCCTGCAACCGGGCAATTCTGAGCGTTTTTGTCGTCCGGATAAAAATCCCAGAATTGACGATTAATTCGGGTTCGTGGCTCATTTCGGTGGTTACAGCGAAGGTGAATCGGTTCCAGACAAGGTAGTTCAGTAAATAAATGGCACCCGCCAGCGCAACAATGCCCAACCCTAAGAAGGGAATAGAACCGATAGTCACTAACACGATTCCGACGGGGGCTAAGAAGCTAACGGTTTGAATTAGTGGTGTGATGGCAGATGTGCGCGAGGGATCACTGTAATTCTTCATGGTGGATCTATAGCCCCGCGCTATCGCCAGCCAATGACTCCTTGAGTTCCCCGGCACTGTGAGGATTCAGACCTGGAATTCGCGCTTGGGTGGACGCAGATGCAGTGTGCAATTGGATACTTGCAATTCCAAACATTCGTTCAATCGGTCCCGTGGTTACTTCAACCAACTGCAATCGTGATCGAGGTACGACAACGAGTTTTTGAAAGAGAATTCCGCTGCTGATATGCAATTCATTGTCCATTAGTCGGTAGCCGATCGAGGCCACCCGTCGACCGATAATGAGGTATATCCACACGGCGACCACACCTAGGATCACCAGCGCAAGTGCGCCGGCAATGGTCACAATGTTCACGCTCATTTTCTGGCTCAGGAGCAACCACAGTGCGGCTACCCCGAGGGCCACTAGTAGTGAGTACACGCCTAGTTGGGTTCGCCAATAGGAGGCGAGCTGGGGCTGCACCCGAATCCACCCCGGGGTTCCCGGTGGCTGAGCGGTAAAGAGAGCCGCCATCTGCGCCCGGGTGGAATCGGTGTCCGGGGGGCTTGAGGTTGTGGGCGTGGTTGTGGGTGTGGAGTCCATTCCGGCACTGTATCGCGAGGATGGGGGTGCCCGCGGGCGTGACAAAGGCCACACGTGCTAGCTATCTGTGTGAGGGAAAGGGGGATTCGAGTGTCGACCGAGAAAAAAAATTAAAAAAAATGGGTGCCCCGCCTTGCGCTCCCGGGTGCCTTACGTCTAAAGTCCGCGCGGCCATGAGCGGACCATTTGCTCAGCCTCTTGTTGAGGTTGAGGGTTCATGACTGAAGCGTTCGATGGAGCCCCTTCCATCGGCATGAACGAAAAGGAGAGCGGCCGTGGCGGCTCCACAGAACTACTTAGCAGTGATCAAGGTTGTCGGAATCGGTGGTGGCGGAGTCAACGCCGTTAACCGCATGATTGAGGTCGGGCTGAAGGGCGTTGAATTCATTGCGATCAATACGGACGCTCAGGCTCTGCTCATGTCCGATGCCGATGTCAAACTCGACATTGGCCGCGAACTCACCCGGGGTCTGGGCGCTGGCGCCAACCCCGAGGTAGGCAAGAAGGCAGCCGAGGATCATCTCGAAGAAATTGAAGAGGTCCTGCGCGGCGCGGATATGGTTTTCGTGACAGCAGGTGAGGGTGGCGGAACGGGCACCGGTGGTGCTCCGGTCGTAGCCAAGGTCGCTCGATCACTGGGCGCACTCACCATTGGTGTTGTCACCCGTCCCTTTGGGTTTGAAGGACGCCGTCGTCAAGCACAAGCAGATCAAGGCGTGGAAGATCTTCGCGCCGAGGTGGACACGCTCATTGTGATCCCTAATGATCGACTTCTGTCATTGGCGGATCGGGAGATATCCGTTATTGATGCATTCCGTCAGGCGGATCACGTGCTGCTCCAAGGTGTTAGTGGTATCACCGACCTGATCACCACTCCTGGGTTGATCAACCTTGACTTCGCCGACGTCAAAAGTGTTATGCACGCTGCTGGCTCCGCCCTCATGGGCATCGGGTCAGCGCGGGGTGAAGACCGAGCCATGCAAGCCGCGGAAAAGGCGATTTCCAGTCCATTGCTGGAAGCAGGTATCGACGGTGCGCATGGAGTGCTGCTATCTATTTCCGGTGGCAGCGATCTAGGGCTGTTTGAAATCAACGAGGCCGCCCGCCTGGTTGCCGATGCAGCGCACCCGGACGCCAACATCATCTTTGGTGCTGTCATTGACGACACCCTGGGCGATGAAGTGCGGGTGACCGTTATCGCCGCCGGATTCGACGGCGGCGAACCGCCGGCGAAAAAGGTCAGTCGCCAAGCTGAGGACATCAGTGGCACCGGGGAGATCCCCGCCTTCAGCCGCAGCGTCCAGCAGCCCAAGACCATCGTTTTTGAGGAGACCGAGGACGATCTAGATATCCCCGACTTCTTGAAGTAATGACTCTTCCCCTTGCCAGAGGCGTGTTTACGCCTGTGGCACCTGGTGACCGCTCAGCAGACTGGGCGGTCACTGGTCGTTTAGGTGGCGTCAGTACCGGCGAATTCACCAGTGCAAACTTGGCCGATCACGTGGGGGACGCCCCTGTGCACGTGGCTCACAACAGGGATCGAGTTGCCCGGCTGGTCGGGCTCACCGGAACGAACCTAGCGATNNGAAAATCCGAGATTGCCCTCCTGGCCCTAGGTGCCGATTGCGCAACCGTGGGGATCTACGGGTCCGGGCCAGGCGTGCCGGGGATCATTGCTGCGGTGCACTGCGGATGGAAAGGTCTGTGTGCTGATGTGCTCGGCGAGACGGTGCAGGCGGTGCAGGGCTGGGGTGCCACACACGTGGAGTGTGTCCTGGGGCCAGCCATATGTGGACGGTGTTATCAGGTTCCATCTGATCGACGAGAGGCCGTTCGAGATCTCTGTACCCCGTCGATCGCATCCGCGGCGTTACACCATTCCGGTGGCATTGACGTTCGGCGCGGAATAGAGGTGCAATTGGCTGAGCTGGGGATCCCGTTTCAGTCCATTGGCGGGTGTACTTACGAGAACACGGACCAACTCTTTTCCTATCGGCGGAACTCGATCACGGGTCGGCAAGGTCTCGTAGTGGCCATGCGACCTCACTCGGGGGACGCGAGAGAATGACGCTGTGAATGCATCTCAACGCTTGCGAGTGGAGGACATTTCTGCCAATTTGCGTCAAGCGCATGAACGTATTGACGCCGCCTGTTCGGATTTTGGTCGTGAGGGTGTCACCCTGATCGTGGTGACCAAGACGCACCCAGTATCGGATCTGGTGATTCTTAGTGAACTCGGAGTCCGTGACGTGGGGGAGAACCGGGATCAAGAAGCTAGGACAAAGTCAGTGGAGTTGGCCCAGGACTTCACGTGGCACATGATCGGACAAATTCAGCGCAACAAAATCAATTCCATTGTGCGCTGGGCAGACGTTATTCATACATGTGACCGCGAGGAATTGGTTGATCCGATCGAGCGGTCAGCTGCGTCCATCGATAAGGACCTGGACATATTTATTCAGGTAAATGTTGACCCATTTGCTCCAGCTGGTCGCGGCGGTATTCATCCGCAGAAAATGATGCCCCTAGCTCGGCGGATCGCCGAGGCACCGCATTTACGGTTGCGGGGGCTTATGGCCGTTGCGCCCCACCCATCCACCGGGGTTGATCCTGAGCATGCTTTTAGCCAGGTACAGCAGTTGTCAGCGCAACTGCAAGAACAGTTTCCGTTCGCCCGTGATATCTCGGCTGGAATGAGCGCCGACCTGGAGGCTGCCATCAAATATGGGGCGACACACGTGCGACTGGGGAGCGCGATCCTCGGGGACCGCCCCCCGGTGCAGTAACGTTTCCTCGTAGATCCGAGTGCGCCTCGTGAGGCATATGACACTGTCATGGCTAGCGTGAGGCGCGCCAACTGGATGCCAAAGTTGGTGAAAACATCAGGTTGACACCACACGTTGTACGAGGGAGGACAGGTCATGGCTGGCGCAGTGCGCAGAATGGCTGTTTATCTCGGCCTCGTTGAGGACGATTCCTATAACGACGATTACACCGGGGAACCGCGTGAGACGCGGTCCTCCGGGAGATCTCGACGAGGGTTCTCTGACGACTACGCCTATGAAGAAGAGGTCGTGGCGAGCAGATCTGTGCGCCCGATACCTGAGTCACGCGGGGTGCGGACAATTCGGCGAGATGAAGAACTTCCCAGCCGCACCAGAGCAGCAGAATATGCACCTCCGCCTCGCCAACTCGATTTTGCCAAAATTGAAACGATCCATCCCCGTTCCTACAACGACGCTCGTCGTATTGGTGAGGAATACCGTGATGGCATCCCCGTGATCATGAACTTAGGTGACCTTGACGACAATGACGCCAAGCGGATAATTGATTTTGCCGCTGGTTTGGTATTCGGTTGTCGCGGCAGCATTGAGCGAATCACCAATAAGGTCTTCCTTCTATCGCCCGTAAACGTTGATGTCGGTGACCAGGCGCGGCAGCAATTGGCACAGGATGGATTTTTCAATCAGAGCTAATCGCGCAATAATGAGGTTGGAAGTCCCCGCATTGGTGCAATTGAAGGTGGTCGCGTGAGTGAAGTTGGCAACATTATTGCCACGCTTTTGTCGATTTACTTGATCATTTTGATTGGTCGATTGGTCTTTGACTTTGTGCAAATATTTGCCCGCGATTGGCGGCCCCACGGTTTTATCCTGATCATTGTTGAAGGTATTTACACGGTCACCGAACCTCCATTGCGGTTGATTCGACGCGTGGTGCCACCCATCCGACTCGGCCAAGTGTC
>DIUQ01000019.1:4631-19444 GCA_002422375.1 bacterium UBA6154 | reverse complement strand
ATTCGCGCGCTGAGTCCTTGGCTGGTGGTGATCACCGAGCCGGGGGAAATTCCGACCACGCTGATTCCTGCGAGCTGCCAGGTGGTGAGGATTCCGGGGCTGGTGGTGAATGTGAAGGTGCCGGAGGCGGGAACTGTGAGGGTGCTCGCGCTCACCGCCGCGATGGGCGTGGTCCCGGAGACCACATCATTCGCCGGAGCGGCTGGTGCGAATAAGGCTGCGCCCACAAGGGCGGCGGCCAGGGCTGGGATCAAGACCCGCGCTGAGCGTTTGGTACTGCGCATGTCCCCTCCTCACCATTACTCTCACCGTGGTGTTCCCACCAGGTTGTTACTGCTGTGACTCTTGAGTTTAAGGGTACGTGTTGGTACCCGCCTAGTCTCCAGCGGGTGAAAATCCAATGAATTCGGGGAGTTTTCCCCAGCGGCTAGAGTTTCCGCTATGACTGACACGCCGGGGGCAACCCCACCTGGGGTGATGGTGGTGATCCCCACCTACCGCCCTTCCCTTGCCGTGCGGGATGTGGTGGCGGACGTGCGCACTCAGGGTTACCCGATTCTTATTTCCGATGACGCGAGCCCGGTGACCGCGGATCCAGTGCTGCGGGAGTTGGGTGAACGTGCCGGTGTTGACGTGATCCGGCATCACCGTAATGCCGGTATTGCCCGGGGCTTGAATGACGGACTGCAGGCAGCGGTTGATCTCGGCGCGGAGTACCTGCTGACTGTGGACCAGGATTCCCGCCTGCCGGAAAACTATGTCGCGCAGTTATTGCAGGCATGGGCTGCACTTCCTGCAGAGCGCATTGGTGTGATCGCACCGGCCGTGATCGCTGATGCCAGCGGATCAATGGAGTATCCGACGAGAGTTGTTCGTGGCGTATTAACGACCGAGGAAGTAATTCAAAGCGGTGCACTGTGGTCAGTGTCCGCGCTCACGGCCATTGGTGGGTTTGATGAAAAACTAGGAATAGACGCGGTCGATGCCGCTGCATGTTTGCGTCTACGCGAAGCGGGCTACCTCATTGCCCTCACTCCTGACGTGACCGTGGAGCACAACCTGGGTGACTCGCGGCAAGTGAAAATGTTCGGGCGCACAATCATGGTCACCAACCATTCCCCGGCACGTCGCGCCACCATGGTTCGTAACCGGTTGGTGCTTGCCCCCGCCGAATTTAAGCAATCTCCACGGCACGCCTTTCGAACACTGCGCCGAGTGACGGTTAATTCCGTGTTTGGTGCGGTGCTCGGCAAGAATCGAATGGCAAATGCGAAAGGCAGTGTCGCGGGGCTTCTTCCTAAGAAAGATCAGAACTGATTTATTTCGTTACGCCTAGAACATTGGAATGAATTTCCTGGATCTCTTGAACCATGCGATCCATGGAGAATTCTGTGAGCGCTCGTTCCCTAGCTCGCGTTCCATGTATGTGGGCTAGTTCCGGATTCAGTAAGTAGTTGCGCACGGCTTCAGCAATCGCACCTTCCTTGAGTGGATCAACAATTGTTCCGGTAATCCCGTCAAGAACAGTTTCCGGTAACCCGCCAACATTGCTGGCAACCACGGGCCTCTCCAGTTGAGCGGATTCAAGAGCAACCAAACTAAATCCTTCATAGGCGATTGAGGGAACCACCACGCAAATGGATTCGTTAAGCAGATCTAAAGTTTCATCATGATCCAGACGTCCGTGAAACGTTACTGAAGATCCAATACCTAGTTGCGATACGAGGACTTCCAATTTCTCGTCCTCACGACCTAC
Organism: bacterium UBA6154; assembly: GCA_002422375.1. The sequence continues at coordinate 17,688 of DIUQ01000019.1, read as the reverse complement.
TCCCACAATATCTATCGAAAGATCTGGGTACACGGCAATCATGGGGGCGAGAGCGCGTAGGGCATAGTCGAAGCCCTTTGAGGGCTCCAATCGCCCAACCATGACGATTGAATCGCGAATTTCGTGGTGTTTCCTGGATCCCACAATTTTGGCAGAATCGTTGTGGCCGTTACGAATAACCATGACATCCTTACTTCGACCAGTCTCTTCCACTACGGAAAGACGAACTGATTCCGAGACGCATATCACGGCCACTGCTTTTTGAACTTGATGCTTCATGCGAGTTGAAGTGACGTCCTCGACACTTCCATGAACATGCATCACATAGGGGACTTGCTGAATTTCCGCGACCGCAGACGCCGTATATCCAATGAGGGAGAAGCCATGAATATGAATCAAACGAGGTTGACATCTGTCAACTATTCTTCGAACCTTAAGCAGTACGGACGCGAGTAGTTTCCGCTCTGTAATCAGGGCCTCAAGTGGTTTTGAGTAATGTGCATATTGGAGTGGGTCGGGAGCATCCACTGAGAAAACTTGTGTATTACCCACCCAAAATTCATCGTTACGTTCTTCGTTCATTCGGGGTGCGACTACCGCATGGACCAGCTCGGATTCTTGATTGAGTTTCGTGGTGAGGTTCTCCACGAGCACTTCAATACCCCCGCGTGTGGGATAGAAGGCTGGAACAACATGTAGAACGTCAACCGGCAATGTGTTGAATCTTTCGTTCAAAGGGACGGAGAATAGGTATGTGCTAGGTCCCCCGATTGATGTCAGTGTAGTGATCCCCTGTCACAACTATGCACGCTTTCTCCCCGACTCAGTATCCAGTGCACTCGAACAGGAGAAAGTCAATGTCGAGATCATTGTTGTCGACGATGGCTCGACCGATGACCTGCGGGAAGTCCTTGAACTTCTAGCTGACCCCAGACTCACGGTGATTCACCAGCAACAGGCAGGTATTGGTGCAGCGCGCAATGCCGGGATCGAGAGGGCACGTGGATCCCTCGTGGCCTTTCTTGATGCCGATGACCGATGGAGCCCCACCCGCCTTAGTAGGGCCAAATCCGGGATTGAATCTTCCAAGCAACCGCTGATGGCGTTCGCCATGCTGCAGGAATTCCTTGATCCAGGAATCGACGTTTCAACTCCTCACATTCCTTATGTCCGAACAGTCAAGGGGATTTCAGCGAGTTCCTGTGTGGTCAGTCGCGAAGTTTTTGATCAGGTTGGCCCCTTTGACCCCGAGCTAGAGTCGGGTGAATTCATTGATTGGTACGTGAGGGCTCAGGAACAAGGAATTGAGACCTATGTAGATCCAGAGATACTTATCTTCCGCCGCATTCATCAATCCAATCGAGATCGCCAAGGCCGTGACAGCAGCAAGGAGTACGCACGTATCCTTATGCGGAAAATACAGACTCAACGGGAATCAAATACTGAAGGAAAGTGAGTATCCGCGTGGTTGACCAATCTCATTCACCTACCTCGAATTTTGCAGATTCACTATTTGAGAGCAAGTATCCAAATGTTGTCTTCGAGGAGTCGGACCGAGAAGTTGTCGTTGTCAACTTAATTGAAGGTGTGTATTACTTCCTCACGGGAACTGCTGCTTACCTCTGGATGGCACTGCACTCGGGTCACACAGTCTCAGATGTAGTGGCGGCGCTTTCAGAATCTTCAGATTCAATCCAAGGTGACGTTGAATCATTTGTGAGCGAGCTCATGCAATTGGGTTTGCTCGAGCAGGTGACTGAACTCCGTGAACAGATTGAAGTGGCGCCTGATGTAAGTGATTACCTCGCCAATGGGTATCAACCGCCAGTGCTAGAAACTTATGCGGATTTACAGGACATTCTGTTACTTGACCCAGTTCACGATGTAGACGAAACCGGTTGGCCAAAAACCAGAGCTGAATAACTCACACATGTTTTCCATCGCCTATCTTGGCAACAGCGTGACTGCACAGAGGAATTCCTATGTGGAGCCCTTGCATGAACTCCTCCGTTCCAAATGGGGACAGGAAATCAACATGCGCAAAGCGGGATTAGGCGGTGTCGGCTCACTTGCACTAGCAGGACTTCTTGAATACCTGGTCCTCAGGCATGAACCACGCGTGTGTTTTGTTGAATCAAGCCTTGCAGATGCAGGTGGGGCTACGCCAACATCAATGATTCCACTAGGACTTCGAAGTATCTTTCACAGCCTCTTGTCTTCGGCAATCACGCCTATTGTGATTCATCTGCCCCGCACGGACGTTCCAGGAGGAAAAGCCGAAGACGTCACGGTAATTTACAATTCCGTAGCCCAGGAATTCGATATCCAAGTCATAGATATTCGTCACGTGGATAAAGAAATAGAGTCAATGGATGGTGTTCACACGACGCCACACTCTTCTCACCGTATTGCCAACGAAATAGCGAACAACCTTGGAAACACAGCACCTATGGCCGCATCAAAGTTGACAGCTGGTAGCACCGCGTATCAGGAAATAACCTTCATTCCGTCGAGTGAAGGCGAATGCCTTACAGGCACTGCGAAAGCCTCGAACTACAGATTGGTCCTACCCACGGTTACCGTGGCAAACGGGGGAGTGTTCCGCTTCCATCCCACGCTGGGTCGGTATGTCGGTGTGTACGTGATTGCACAGGCTGACTCAGGGGTTATTCATATTCGGTCAAATACATCAGGGCAAGACATTCAAGTCTGGGATAGGTGGTGTGACCGCGCACGAATCCAGTTCATTCCTTTGCCCAATGGATTCGAGCAAGGTGACTTCGTGGAGATCACGGCTACCGATCTGGAAAACGGAACAAGGAATTGCCAAGGAGATTCAACGACAGATCACCACGTGGGAACATCAGTTGAGATTCTTGGCGCAGCGGTCTCATTTCATCGGGATTACGGCATGATGGACTCACCATGACTACACCTCGAATGCGCGTGGCAGCCATAGATGTCATTATCGCTACGAAGAATTCCGAGAAGTACTTAGAACAGTGTGTGCGCTGCGTGGTGCATCAGGAACTATCTCCGAGCCGAGTTGTGGTGATTGATCAGTCTTCGAGTGACAGCACGTTGGAGTTAATTTCGCAGTTTGATTCCGTGGAGATACAGCAACAAGATGGACGTGGGATTCCTAATGCTTGGAATCAGGGGATCACATCAGGGGCGAGTGAGTTCGTTGCACTCATTGATAGTGACGACTATTGGACACCCAACTTTCTCCAAGACTGCTTCACTGCACTTCTTGACAACCCAACTGCGCAGTATGCGGTTGCGCATGCGAAGTTCATACTTGATCAAGACCACCTTCCCCGCGGATTTAGACCTGAATTGGTAAACGCTGAAAAAATTGGCTGGATGCCGGGAACAACATTATTTCGACGATCACTTTTTTCCGAAGTTGGGTTGTTCCCGGAGGATTTCGTTATTGCCAGCGACATTGAGTGGTACGCGCGGCTTCGAAACTTAATTGTGCCCATGATTGAGGTTCCCAAAATTGGTCTCTATAAGAGAATGCATGGTGCTAATTCATCGCTCGACAGTGAGATTGCTCAGGTGTACCGAAAAGAGATTCTCAGAGTAGCGCGCAACAGTGTTAAGGCCGATCGATCAAGAACTTCTTGAGCGCCCCACCAACCCTCAGGTTATTTACTTGTTGATCAGCTGTGCGGTTGCGTTCGACAGCGCTTGGGTGCGTGAGTGGCCATTGAATCGCCAAAGGTTGTCGTTCTGAAATTGCAGGCGAATCAATTCGCGTATGAGTGGCGTTGTGACCCATGCCAATATTCTGAACTAGATTTACACGCGGCCGAATGGAAAGCAGTCTGTTGTGCCACATGGACAGCTGAACCGCGTAGTCCCATGCTTGTGAAAAAGCTGGATGACCATCATGGGTCATGTCGAGGACCTTCTGCCAATACACGATCTCCATTGGGGTTTCGGCAATGTCAGGGATCAATGACGATGCGCGTAAGTGAGGCCACGCCTTCATGCTGGAATCAATATGCTGCCAGCGATCTGCCCAGGTCGCCCAGCCCCAGGACGAAAAATACTTGCTGAAGAAGTAGCTATCCCCATGAGGCTCGTCTGGAAACTCCCAGATATGACCGCCGATACTAAAAATCTCATGACTCCGGGCATATTTGTTCAATAGCTCGGCGGCAAAGCTGAAGAAGTGCGGATGAGGCAAGCAATCGTCCTCAAGAATTATTGCTCTCTCTACCTCGGAAAAAACTTTATCGAGGGCTGAAACAATGCGATTCCTGCAACCGAGGTTGTTCTCGGAGTAGAGCCGCGTCACGTGACACTGCCAATCAACATCCTCGGTGATCTTCCTAGTTTGCGCAACGAGTTGGGAATCCATGGGACTCCCATGCCGGGGCCCGTCAGAGATGACGTAAAGAATCTCCGGCTGTTGGTGCCGAATTTGTTCGAATACGAGTTGAGTCTTGTCGGGTCGATTGAATGTAATGAAAACCACGGGTACGGGAAGTTGATTACCAGTAGGCACCATCGTCAGCCTTCCACGTTGTTCCACGTGGGATTAGCTCACGTGGCATATCAATCCATGATTCATTCCAGTAAGCCTGCTGCCAGTGTGGATTCTCGCGCCATCTTTTGCCTTGTACACCGAAAATAACTTGGAGATGACCTCCAAGAGACAATCCAACTTTGCCTAAATTCCTGACATGGTGAGCAAGAGGTATGCCGAGTGAGCCAGCCGCAATAAGGGCGATGTCAAAGTCACGTTTTGAGATCTCATGAGTTATATCTTTGAAAACTTCGAGACTTGTGGAGTACACATTGTTAATGTCAATATCAAACAGCGAAACAAAGGGTAAGGCTTCAACAGATTGAGGTTGAAACCATGGCATGTCGATTTTCTGCCATGTGCTTTCAAAAGTCTCTCTATTAGCTCTACTCACCAACAAATCAGCCGGTGTAGTGACGATCAGAATCCTTTTGTCCCGAAAACTTGGCAGGTAGCAGTCGAGTGAGTTATAGGGAGTGTCTTTGTTCGGCTCAATATCGCTAAACGAGAGCAATCCCGCATTCAGATCTAATTCGCGGGAAATCCCTGGAACCAGCGGGGAATCGTGAACGGCCAAAAAATCCATGTGCTTTACGGATTCCGCAAATCCTTGAACCGTTGAATCCAGATACTCGTTGGTCGAGGGAAACACGCCAATTTGCTGGCAAGCGTGAAAGCGACGTGAAGTGCGAATAGCTTGCTGTAGACGTGGATTATCCCCGTTCTCTGTCAGTAGCCACTGACTGGACAGCCACACTTGTTCCGAGTACCCGAGTTTTCCGGCAGCAAACCCACATTGATTATTCAGAGAATCTGCAAGGGCAGCAATGAAAGTTGCGCGAGAACTACGCGCACCAACGAGAGCGTGATTAGGTGCTCCCTTGGTTTCCATCTTGTGCATTGTAGGCAGTTTCCCAGGCGATAGCCTTCCCCTGATGTCCTCTATGCCGCGTCAAATACTCCAGCTACCGTCTATCAAGGCGGGGGTGAGATTCACGCAGGTCGAAGAAAGCTTCCTGATTTTTGATACCACCACAGGGCGGTACATCACACTTCGCGGAGATCTAGCTGAAACTTGGGCTGCTTTGGCCACTGGCCAATGGCAGGATCATGGAATCAATAGGTTTCGAGAGGGCATCAGTCTCCTTGCGGAACTTGAACTCATTAGTGCAGGCGATCAAGAACTAGAGACTCACCACAATGCGGGCAACCTCAGTAGCGATATTTATATTCACTCCAATTTTGATCATTTGATATTGCAGGATTCATTTATTGATCGCCCACTCGTTGGCACTCTTGGCGAAGTGAATCTGCCGCCATCCAATCAACGAATTTTGCTGGAGCGATTTCGTGTTCGGACATTTGTTGAGTCATTTCTCGAAGAGGCACGGGAGTACGCCACCGCGCAGAACATGACTTCCTTCACTATTCGATTGGCTCACGCGACGGTGCAGGTCGATGTTCCTGCCAAGGACAGTGAGTTACTCATCTCCTTAATGGACGCTTTTTTCGTTACTGGCAGCAATTCGAGTTCAGATCCGGATTTCCGAATCACAGTGATGGATAATTCACTCTGGGAAAGGAAAACCCAGACATACTTCGAGGCAGACTGGCACTTTCCGCTCGGAGTTGTGGACCGAAATCGCACTCATAAGTACCGGGTCGCCATTGATCGTCACACCCAAACAGTGAGTGCATACTCTCCTCGAGAGCGAGCCTGTGCGGTGTGGATGCGTGACTATTCCCAATTGCCATACTGGTCCGCCGCGACGCCACTTCGCATTCAGTTGTCTTGGATTGCAGATTCACTAGACATCGAGTTTCTCCATTCAGCCGCAGTAGTGGCGAGTGAAAAGGCAATCCTGTTTGCAGGGCCATCAGGCTCAGGGAAGTCCACGCTGTCCTTGCACCTAGCTCAACTCGGTTTCCCACTTATCTCAGATGATTTTCTTTTGGCAACGGAATCAACCGTGCAATCGGTGTACCGACGGTTAAAAGTCCACGACTGGAGTGCGGAGAGAGTTATCCCAACGGACTGGAAGATTGTGAATCCACATGAGCCTGGACAAAAGAGAATTGTCGATCCAGGGAACCTCGTACTCAACGAGGAAGTTCCCATCGGAGCAATAGTCGTGCCCGTGGTTTCGGACTCGTTCGGTTTAACTCCAATGACTCCGAGCGAAGCGCTGTCGGCAATTGCCCCAGCTTCACTATCGGGGCTACTTGGCGGGAATGTCACAAGCCTGGAGCGAATAGGGAAACTCGTGCAGTCTTTTCCTTGCTATGAACTACGGGTGAAGTCTGACTCTCTTTCCGATCGCGAGTCATTACTTGCCGAGGTGAATCACATAAGTGAAGGCTTTCGCAGCGAGCGCAGATAGAAAATAATCGTTGGAACGGCGACACTCACGAGTAGAGGCTCCACTGCAAATCGATATCGGCTTTCCATGAGGAATGGAATAGATGCGAGGAAGAAGACTGCAACTGACCATGCAGAAATATTGAGATCTTTCAGTGTTGATTGCGGGACGAGGAACTTGGCACCCCACCACCCAATGAACCCAAGGAACAGGATGATTGCGGCGGCCAACGAGATCCACATGAAAGCGAATCCCCATATCCCGCTTGCGTCGACGAGCGGACCCGCGGGGCTCCAGAAGTAGGCCATTCGGCGAAACAAGAGTTCAATGAACTTGGCGGGGTCAGCCACCATGAACCTTAAGGTTCCCTCTACATAGCCATCAGGGGTGACCGGGGGTGCCATGTAGGAGCCAGTGGTTGCCTCTGGATTGGAGCCAATCCACATGTTGATTGGCCCATTGGTGGTGTTGAATGAGAAGTCTCCGAGTACCAGATAGTTTCGAATTCCCCAGATAGAAAGAGGCAGCGCAGCACTCACAGCCGTTATAACGCTGCTTGTCATAGATGACCTTGCCAAGAAGAGCAGAATTACGACTGCAACAACGAGTGAGCGGGTGCTGGTCAACGCAGCCATGCCAAGGCCTTGTCCGATGACAAGGGAGAGAATTACACGTTGAATACGCGACCTTTTCCCCGAAGCGGTGACGATACTGGTGAGTGCCACCGCCCATACCAGCAGAAAAGCCAGAAGAATTTCATATCCGGTGTTCTGCGTAGAAATGATGAGCGCTGGGCTAATGGCAATTGCAGAGACGGTGATAATCCGAACCATTGCATCATGTCGACGCACAATTAGCCACGTTGCGATTGCAATGCCGATGAACAATAACGAATGAACTAATTGAATGGTTATTGCATTAATGGCTGTAACTGAATCGATTCCCGCTAAGAATAATGAGTAGAACATGGGCCAGTAGTTGGCTTGAAAGGCATTTGGGTTGGCCCACATGTCAGGGTGGTAAAGAATCAACTTGGCATTGGCTATATAAATTCCTGCATCTGGACCCATGGGTTCGTCAAGTCGAAAGAAATACTGAATGAAAACAGAACACAGAACAACGAATCCCAAAATAGAAAACTCGAGCCGCCGACTCATGAGTCTTCCCATTCGGCTATCCACCTCACGATGGGAATTGATATATCTGATGAAAAGCAGCGAGCAGATATCTCCACATAATCGTTCTCTGGGGTTATCTCGTATGTGCCGGGAACATTTCCTGGCAGCGGGACGTGGCCTTGAATGAGTCCGTCGATGAATAGCGCCCGGGCTGACCGTTTTGGGTCTTCGGAATTGAATGTGAAATGGATTTTGAGGCGTCCGGGTTTGCCTCTGATGGCGGGGATTCGAATGCGGAAATCTCGATCAGGAATTGGACCTCCAATGTCAGTGAAATCCCCAAAACCTCCGAATCGAGTAATCATGAGTCTTTCGAGGGGCCTGACGTGACCTACATTGCTCCACAGTTGGTACGTACGTGCTCTGATTCCCGGTTCCTTGGTTAGCGCCTTTCGCTGAATTCTGTTGAGCCGGCGACTTCGAGCAACGCTGGGCAGTGTTGAAGCCCTTGCACCAATGTTGATGATGGATTGTGCATGGGCTTGGACAAGAGTGATTCGCTCTGACCAGGATCGTTGATTCCACTCATTGCGTTCGACAGGTTGAATGAGCTCAAGGCGTTCCAGTTCACTCAAGTAGTACTCGGCTGCAGTAACTAGATTGGATTGAATCAGTACTGATTTCATGCGATTGAATTTCACATGATGAACCAGGGTGCCCAGATCCAGAAGTGTTTGAATCTGATCTGTCCCAGCAGTCGCTTTCTTCCCGTGCCACACGGCTAGACCAAACATCAATTCAGGTGACGGAATGTAAATGGGTGTGTTAGTGATGAGCGACATGGAACCTTGCTCAGCAAAGAGGGAGGAGAAAATCCTGGGTTTACCTGAGATCGAGTGGAGATCGATGACAGCTCCACGATCATTTTGCCAAGAGCCCTCAACGAATCGGTTCGAAAGGACTTGATTCTTTGTTTCGGCTACTCGTTGAAAGTACTGCAACTCGTGAAGAACCTGAATTGCTCGAGTTTCATGTTCCGGAGCAATAACAACATCGATGTCCCCCATTCGACGCAGTCCCCAATGCCCAATGATCGCTGATATTGCACCGCCCTTGATAACGCGATAAGAAATGCACTCTTTGTTAAATGCAATAAAAAGTTCGCGTGCAGCTGCGAATCGAACAGCATTATTTGACCACGATGCTCGATACACACCTCGCAGGCGAGGACCCTCAATCAGAGGTGAAAGTCCTTGGAGATTGAGATAGATCTGGGGCATTGCCCTGATCACGGTGTGAGGCAGAAGGTCAAATGGAATAGATTCGTTGAGCGCCGTCCACGCGGCTAGTCCTTGCTGTGAGGACCCGAGAGCGGAGATTGCAGTCAAGCCCATGACGTCAATGTCATTGTCGCTTGATGTTGTCTGCATCGTCCCTTCTTCTTCTAATGTGGAACTTCATCCAATGTGAGTTAGTGCTGGTGGCGAAACTGAGTCTATAGAGGGCATGACGGTGAAGCCCCTGCCAAGATGTCTCCGTGAACACACAGTCTTTGCTCGACTCCTTCAGCGCTGTTGTGGGGGAAGCGCATGTACTGACAGATCCAGGGGCAGTAGAAGGATTTGTTGTCGACTGGACCGGTCGCTATCAGGGCAGCGCTCGCGCCGTTGTGCGTCCGGGCACGGTGCAGGAAGTGTCGGCGGTATTGCACGCGTGCAATGTCGCAGGAATTGGTGTGGTTCCCCAGGGGGGTAACACGGGCCTGGTCGGTGGATCCGTACCCAACCGTGGGTCAGATGCGGTGGTGATCTCGCTCACCCGACTGAATCAGATCGGGGAAGTGAACGCGATCACCGGCCAGGTGAGTGTGGGTGCCGGTGTCACCCTCGTCGCATTGCAGGCGCATGCGCGTGCCGCCGGCTGGGCCTTTGGAGTGGATCTCGCCGCGCGTGATTCCGCCACCATCGGTGGCATGGTCGCCACCAACGCTGGCGGCATCCACGTGGTGGGCAACGGCATGATGCGTAAACAGGTACTCGGAGTGGAGGCGGTGCTGGCCTCCGGTGAGGTAATTCGCAGCATGTCTGGGTTGGCCAAGAACAACACCGGGTACGACTTCACCCAGTTGTTCTGCGGATCGGAGGGCACCCTCGGCGTGATCACCGAGGTGTCGCTGCAATTGGTCCGGCCGCATGCCACCGAGTTGATTATCGCGGGTTGTGAGTCCGTTGCGCAGGCACTGTCGATCGCATCGCGTTTTACCGGCTCACTCGCTGCCGTGGAGATTATGGATCGAGCTGGTATTGATGCGGTCTCGCGGGTTACCGGGATCGCTGTTCCGTTTCCCACCCCATTTCATGTCCTCGTGGAAGTGACGGGTGACGGAACGGGCACGGTGAATTTCGATGCCCTGGAGGATCTCGAGCACGTCACGTTGGCCATGGACGCCCGTGACCGGGAGAACTACTGGGCGCTGCGCGAACGAATCACCGAGTCCATGGCGGTGGAGTCGGCGGGTGTTGGACACAAACTCGACATCAGTGTGCCGCTGGAGGATCTCGACACGGTGTACCGGGAAATCACCACCTACTTGGACCGACCGGATGTGCGGGACGTGGTGCTTTTTGGGCATTTGATGGACGGCAACTTTCACGTGTTCTTCACCACTGACTCGGACGATTCGAGTGACACCGCATTGGACACGGCGGTGCTCGAGATCGTGGCGGCGCACGGCGGATCAATTTCGGCGGAACACGGGGTGGGTCACATGAAGGCGGATCACTTGCATCTCTCCCGCAGCCCGGTCGAGATTTCTGCCATGCGGGGGATCAAGGCCGCCTTGGATCCGGTGGGGATTTTGAATCCGGGTGTGCTCCTGGCGTGAAGCCCCCGGAGTTCCGGATATATAACGACTAGCTTGTGATATATAATCGTGCGGTGAACCCGATTGCAGCCAAACGCAGGGAGCTGGGCCTGAGCCAGGTACAGCTTGCATACCTGCTGGGCACAAAGCAGTCGAATATCAGCGCGTATGAGCGCGGGGTACTCGAATCAGGATCCATGGTGGAGCAACGTTTTGCGGCGTTGTTGAGGTTGGGATCTGACTCTGAGTACTCACAGTCCAGCTATCCAACACTGGCATCGCAGGTGATTGAGCTGCGTGAACTGCTCACCATGCCCCGCGTCACTACCGAGGACAATCAAGACTCCCTGATTCTTCGAGTGATCATTGATACCCATGATCAGTTTGCGCGACTGAGAAGCCCTTCAGACCAGGAGTTCTTCCTCATGCAACCGGGGCGAGTGGGACTTCATCGGGCTGACGTCGCTTTCGCAGGAATGGCGGTGCATTGGGCGCGGCAGGCTGGACTGCCGCGCGTTCCCCGTTGGACGCGAAATCCCGAGTTGTATCTGAAAAAGGTGTGGTACATGGACGGCGGTGGCGAAGGTACCGCTGTGGGATGCATGAGTATTGCCCGCGGTGTTCCGGCACTGCGCGCCCGTGGAATATTTCTCATGGCATCCAATGTGGAGTCAATCTGATGTTTGCCTCACGGGAGAAAATCACTGCGGTGTTGACAGAGCTGGGTGCTCGACTTGATGCCCAAGGAATTCACGGTGATATATACATTGTTGGTGGCGCGGCCATGCTGCTCGGATACGACCGACTTGCCGTGACCAGCGATATTGACGCCGCGTTTAGCCCAGCGGACGTGATCGACGAGATCGTTGAACAGATGTATCGCGAAAACAAGCCTTTGGGTCGAGATTGGCTCAACCAGAAAGTGTTGCCGCTGTTACCGAGAATCGCGGACGCAGGTGCTTGGGAAGCCCTCAATATTCCTGGGCTAACGGTCAGTGTTGCATCACCCGAGTTTTTGTTAGCCATGAAAGCGCGGGCTGCTCGCGGTCGCCGCGACCTCGAAGACGTGGGTCTACTCACTGACATCCTCGGATACACGCGGATAGAACAGGTGTGGGACACATGTGAACTGGTGTGGGGGTTCGATGCTCTGCGTCCTGACGCAAGGGAAATGGTTGCCGAGTATTTGCGCGACCGTGGAGTGGCGTGATGCTGACGCGGGTCGGTCGGGTAGTTCGGATAGTGAGGAGTGGCCCGCTTGTCACAGCCTATTGCCAAGTCTCCATCTGTTCGTACGGTGAACAAGATCGTTCGGGCGTGCGGCTACGTACTTACCGCCGATCTTCACGCAACAACGAGAGCAGAAGGAAATCTGCTGGACATGGTTCGCAGCCATCACGCGGAACTTCGCCAGGCTGCACTGACTCGGCGCATTCGAAATCTGCGGATATTTGGTTCCGCGGCGCGGGGGGATTCAACCGAGAATTCGGACATTGACCTGTTGGTAGATTTTGATTCACGCAAAGAAGGGTTACTCCCGCTCATTGGATTTCAGCATGAGGCCGAATTGATTTTAGGTCGATCGGTAGATGTATCGACTGCAGACATGTTGCGTGACAAAGTACGTGAGCAGGCTCTGGCGGACGCAGTTCCGCTATGACTCGAAGTACTAGTGATCGCCGTCAAGACATTCACAATGCGATACAGCGGGCACGGGCAGCGGACCAGGAACTCAGCCGCGCTTGCACCTCTCCGAGCAATACTTCACCTGATCCCAGGTTTTTGCCCAGGCCTTCCGCCACACCATCTCGCGCCCGCACCGCGCGCAGGTTTTGCTGGGCAGGTCGCCTTTCTTGACGTGTTTGGGCACGGGGTGGCTACCGCACCAATAGGTCAGCGAGTTGTTGCGGCGTGTTCACCATCTCGATCGCGCCAGCATCCTCGAGTTCTGCACGGTCCCCGTACCCCCACAGCACGCCAATGGTGTCGATTCCGTGCTCGCGGGCGCCGAGAATGTCGTGGTGCCGATCACCGACCATCACCATGCGGTGGGTGTCCGGGTGGGTGTTGGTGGAGGTGAGCGTGTGGTGGATCACGAGTGACTTGGAGTCACGCGTGCCGTCCAGGGCGGCGGCGCCAATGAACTCGAAATACTGATCCAACTCAAAGTGCTGCA
>DIUQ01000019.1:0-4579 GCA_002422375.1 bacterium UBA6154 | reverse complement strand
GCCTGGGTGATCTGCTGGTCGTTCATGCCGAAGTGGTCGCGGAAGGTCACCGCGAGGGGTGGGCCGAGGTAACTCCGCATGGATGCATGGTCGGGAGTGTCAATCCCCTGCGCCTGCAGGGCATAGTCAATGCAGTTGAGAATCCCGGGGCCGGCGTCGGTCAGGGTGCCGTCGAGATCGAATAACACGACCTCCTGCTCTTTCGCCATGGCTCCATCCTTTCAGGCGGGAATGTGGCACGGTTAGCCAGTGAGTTTCCCGCAGGTGATTGCCCACCGTGGAGCCAATGACACCGAGCCCGAGCATTCCATGGCCGCGTACATGCGTGCCATTGAGCAGGGAGCCAACGGCGTGGAGTGCGATGTCCGCCTCACAATAGACGGCACGTTGGTGTGTGTGCACGACCGCCGGATCAACCGCACCAGTTCGGGCACTGGCTCCGTGTCCAGTCAGTACTTGTCCGAGTTGGACATGAGTGACTTCAGTGGCAGCCTGGATAACTGGATGGACTTTGAGGATCCGCGACCAGATGAAAGTCGCACCCGCCTGCTGACGCTCGAAACCTTGCTCACGCTGGTGCTGGATGCATCGCAGGAGATTGAGTTTGCCATTGAAACAAAACACCCGGTGCGCTACGGCAAGTATGTGGAGTTAGAACTTTTCGATGTCCTCAAACGCTACGGTCTCGCCGGGTCCCCGCGCGTGCGCGTTATGAGTTTTAGTCGCCGCGCCGTGCAACGTTATAAGGAGTTGTCTCCGGCAACAGATGTTGTGTTCCTGCAGGAGCGAGTAATGCCGAAGTACCGTGACGGTGTGCTGCCTGATGGCGTGGCAATCTCGGGTATTGACATTGAATACATTCGCAAACGACCAGAGTACGTGCAGAAAGTGCATGACCGTGGTGGGAAAGTGCACGTGTGGACTGTTGACTCCATGGCGGACGTGGACCTGTGTGTAGCTCTCCGGGTGGATGCAATTATTTCCAACCGCCCGGGTGAGGTGATGGCTCACCTGCGGACGTTGGTGTAGTTAATTGGTCCAGCAACCAGCCTGGAAAAGTGACTCAGGAATGGTGGCATCTGCCGGGTAGGCATCCTGGTTGGCGCTGTCCAAGGTCCCGCACACTGCGGTGCGGTCTTTGGGAATCCAGAACTGTCCCTCCGCTTCGTAGACCAATGTGACCGTGATCGCGTTACTTTCATCGGTTCCGATTGTCGGGAAGGCAACCGCCCAACCGTCCGCGCATTCAAGGCCATCGAGGGATATCAACTTCTCGCCATTCCCCTCGGCGGCGAGACCGTCCTCAACGGCCGCTGAAATCGTGGCGTCGTCGCAGGTGGTCATGCCGCCGTCCGCCTGCTCACTGTCGCTGGAGCAGGCGCTCAGTGACACCAGGGCGGTGAGGGTGATCAGTGCTGAGCTTGCTGCAAGAATCTTTCGTGACATGGAAATCCCCTCCACAGTGCGCGCAGATGCGTTCGTTGATTGAGCCGCTTCCATAGTAAGGGGGCAGTGTTGGTGGATGCGCGCTAAGTGAGGGCTTCCATGGCGCGTTTATATCCTCAGGTAAGTTTCAGCACTATGTCCAAGAAGAACCGTGCCGCTAAGTCCGCTGTCGCTGAACTCGAGGGGGACGTGCCCGTGGTGGGCATGCGCGAGCCCTGCCCCTGCGGCTCCGGTCGCCGCTACAAGGCGTGCCACGGTAAGGAAGCCGCGAAGGCTGTTGCCGCACCCAACCGGCCCTTTGAAGGGTTTGTCAGTGAGTGCGACATTGTCGCCATGCGGGAGTTGGTTCCCTCGGCTACCGCCGAGTTGACGTTGCGCTCCGGTGTTGGTGAGGGTCGCAAGGTCACTCTCGCCACCGTGTTGCCCATGGCGTACCCCGGACTGGTGCGGGCGAATGGCGATATTTTGTTGGGACTGCAAATCAACACCGGCAGCGGTGACGCTTCCCGCGACCTGGCCAATGCACTCGAGCGCGCGTTGACCGCCACCTACGGCGAGCCCGTGGGCATTGACCGCGTGACCACGGACTCACCGTCCGCGCAAGAGTTGATTGATCCGTCGGTGAAACTGGATGTCACCGTGTACGACAACTTTGATTTCTGGCTAGAAAGTGGCGCTGACGTCACGCAGGACGTACAAGCGTCCTTGGAACGTGCCAGTGAGTACGCCAACCCCACCACCAAACTCACCTCCATTGAAGCGGGTTACTGGACTCAGATGGGATCCAAGGAACACCTGCGTTGGATCATGTCCACGCCCGAAAACGAATTGCTCAATGCGTTAGCGCGATTGCACGCCGCGGACGCGGACTCCATTGGACCGGACACCCGCCTGGTGGGCATGTTCCGCGCCCAGGGACTTGTGGTGCCGGTGTGGGATATCCCGCTGGGCCGCGGCGCCGCCGCTATCGAAGAACCCGCCGCCGCATTCGGTGTGCGCTTGCAGGAAGCACTCGCCGAGTCCAAGCCGCTCTCGGATGCGGANNGACTCGTAGAGTCGGGCGGAGTGGGCGTGTGACTCGTGTCCTTATCCACTTCCTTCTGCAGGATCTCGACCGCTGAGCTCGGTGAAATAACAACAGTCTGCTTATTGCGCGGTCCAGTCCACGGCGCCGGAACTGCGTCTAGTTTGCGACAGAGTTCATACGCCGCGAATTCATAACGCTTGCGAGAGATAGCAAACTGTGTCCATGCGGTGTCGAGGTCTTCCTCGATTGGGAAGCCGGCCGCTTTGAGCATGGCCACAGCATCATCGAAATCCTTGCGACTCAGTTGGAGATCGTGGCTCTGTCCCGTGCGGATTAAATTAATCGCGTCCTGGGAGTACCGTCGAGTGGAGTCAGCGGTTGCCGCCATTTCAACAGCAATTGTTCCGGGGCGATACCCCGGCATTTTTTCCATTTCCCGTTGGGAAGGAGTGGGTGCGCCCAAGTATTTACCAACAAAGGGAATGCGGTTTTTTAAGCTTCGCTTAACAAACATACTGGCGTAGAGGGTTTCAAATGTTTGGGTGCCGTGAATGACCAACTCCGCGGCTTCTGATCGTGGCAGCGTCTTGGTGAGAGCAAGTTGCATGGAGGCTGCGTCCATCACTGTCATGGCGGAGACCAGCCAGTGGCGGTACGGGGTGGCGGACCGAATGGATAACAGCACCGGATAGGTGGTGTGAGTCAGCCGCAAGTTCCCCAACCACTGTGTCCAATTGGAGTACCGGTTGGGAGCTTCCTGCAGTTGGTCGTTCAGGGTCATGCGGGCAAGGAACTCCGGTCCCCAACTGGGCTCACCACCGGTAACACCGAGTAAGGACACGTCCACTTCCCGGTCAACGTACGCGCTGTAGATGGTGGGCAGGAAACCAATGAGGAGAGCAATCACGATCGGGCCGGTGGCCGCCGCCATAAACTCCAAAATGGTGGGTTCGGCGGCGTTAGAATCCGCGAAGCCAAGAGTGAACAAACTGGAGCCCGACTGGCGCATGGCCTCCGCAAACCCCATGCCGGCGATTCCGTAAATCCACAGTCCGTAGGCCAGGAAATACATGAGCAACCACATCAGCAACTGACTGACGATGATCATGGGGCCGTTCCACGCGAGCACGGCGTCCCGGCCTTCATATGTCTTGCGGCGGTAGGCAATAAATCGGTGAACTCTGGTGACGCTATGCGAAACCGCATTGGACAGCACGGAACTTAGTGCGCGCGGAACAACCACGGTGCGCAGCAGGCTGACAGTGGTCACAATAAAGAGAAAGAGACCCAGAAGTGTTGCAGCGGAACGCGAAAAGAGATCCAGCGTCAAGGTGTCTAGGGCATTCACATGACACATGGTGGCATGGAGGGGTCGGGCACTACGCTGCGACATGTGAATCTTGATGCCCAAACCGCCACGATCGTGGCTTTGGTGGGCATTGTCGTGGGCACGGTCGGGATTGTTATTGGCGTTATTGCCCTGTCCAAGTTGTCCCGTTTGAGCAGGTCCTATGCCCTGCTGGAGGTGGCCGAGGGCCGCGAATCCTATGTGGACGTGGTTGCTCGCACCCGCGAGGAGTTTGCCGAGTTAGTGGACGAATTCAAAGGACTGGACTATTCCGTTACCCAGTTGCAGCGAGGACTGTCCATTGCGCTGCGTCACGTGTCCGTGGTGCGCTACGACGCCTTGGACAACATGGGTGGTCGCTACTCATTCTCTGCCGCGCTGGTGGACGACTACGGCGACGGATTAATCATTACCAGCATCCATGGGCGCACCGAGACACGCTCCTATCTCAAGTCCATTGTCGGCGGTGTCGCCGAAATTGAACTCTCTCCTGAGGAGAAAGAAGCGGTTGCTGCAGCGCTGCGTGGGGGGAAGTGACCGCTCGTTTCGTGTGGTCTCTAGGTAACGGTCACTAGGACGTACCGCGTTCCCGCTCCTTTGCCGCGAATGCGCATGAGGTAGTCACCGGGAACAGTTGTCTCGAAGGCTGGGAGAGTGGTGCGACCCTTGACCCCCGTTGATGCGGTGCCGAGTCTCATCCAGCGACCGTTGATTCGAATGGCAACGACAACGTCACTGGATGGAGCCAAGCCGTTGAT
>DIUQ01000047.1 GCA_002422375.1 bacterium UBA6154 | reverse complement strand
CACCCTGTCCAATCAGTTTGGTGAAGCCGTTACGTTATCCGATTTCCGAGGGAAGAAGAACGTTGTCGTCATGTTCTACCCTTTTGCATTTACCGGTATCTGCACGGGAGAGTTGTGCACTATCCGCGATCGACGTCCAGATTTCATCAATGACACCACCGAGGTTTTGAGTATCTCGTGTGATCCAGCGCCGTCGCTGAAGGTCTTCTCCGAACAGGAGAACCTCACCCACAATCTTTTGAGCGATTTCTACCCACATGGAAAGGTGGCCAAGGAATACGGCGCCTTCCTCGAGGACAAAGGTTTTGCCACACGCGCCGCCTTTGTGATCGATAAAGACGGAATCATCCGATGGTCTGTAGTGAACGGTCCCGGTGAGGCCCGCAACGCAGACGACTATCTGACCGCCCTTGCTGAATTAGGTTAATTTTTGTCGCTTATTTCTCGGTGAACTCCGGTGATACTGCCTGTTTCATCGGAATCGTGAGTCGATGCTCTATTGATTTGATTGACATGCGAAACAATTCCGCCGATTAGTGCTATCTGCGCCGTCATGTCGGCACCGCGCACGGCCTGATGTGCGGCCGTCGCCCCAATGCTTTCGGTGGGGTCATCGGTTGCCATATTGTCGGCGGCTAACTCAATGAGATCGGCTAACGGTGAGAGCGCCGCAGCGGGAATGGGAGTGGGGGAGTCAACTCGTGTAGCTGCCCGTAAATCGTTGGCAATGCTGAGTACTCGAGCGCTCATAACTTGATTTGCTTGGAGGAGCTCCTTGAGCTGAACCAGATCAGTGTTGTGAATGCGGGGACTCCATTTGGAGTGTTTTGATAAGTCCTCATATTGGGCGGCCAATCCCAATACTTGATTTCGTAACTCGACCGCTTGCTCATGCCACTGTCGTGCATCAGTCCGGGTGGGGTTATCTCGCAAGTCGCGGGCAATTTGAGCAAGTACCCGCGCCAGTTGAACCTGCACCTGTGCTAAGCCGGTTGCCAATTTCTGGGTATCTCGAGTTGGTGATGCAAGGAAAGAAGCGACCAGGGCAAAGAGCGCACCAATGACAACGCCGGTGAATCGCTCGAAGGCGAGTTCTGTGGTCAAGTGGGAACCCACCACCAAAATGACGGTGACAGATAATGAAGCAGCGACTGCTGGTGATTCGTCCGGGTTGGAGTACTGCATGATGCGAGCCATGGCAAAACTCAATGCCACGAGCAGCAAAATAACAACGGCCCCGGATCCAATAATGGACACAATGCCGAGTGCGACAGCAGCGCCTACTAGTGCGCCAAGTAACTGAATAAATGTTTCCTTTGCCGCATGGTGAAATGTCACCCTGGTGGCTACGACGGCCGTGATAGCTGCGGGCACGGGAGATGCGTACGGGATCGCATCGGATAGTAAATACGCGCCAAATGCAGCAAAGGAGGTCAGCACCGCTAATCGGGTATACGTGGTCGGCTTAAACCGCCGCAGTCGGGCTACCCGCTCCTGTTGATCCACCAGACGAGTATCGCAGTTATGGCAAGTGAAGTATGTGTGTGGATATGAACTCTGCTTCGCTCTGGTCGTGTGTCACATGTATGGCCGGTATGTGCTGATCGGCTATCAGTTCCTTGACCTGTGCGGCGAGGCGTAACCGGGTCGGGGAGTCCAAGGCGCTGTACGGCTCATCAAAGAGCAATGCCTGGGGGCGGGGAGCGAGAGCCCGGGCCAAGGCAATCCGCCCGGCTTGCCCACCAGAGATTTCCCAGGGACGCTGATCCTTCACCGCATTCAGTCCTACCCAGTCCAAGAGCTCGGCGGCACGTGCCCGGGCGTGATCCCGTGGTACCCGGTGCGCCCGAAGGCCATAGGCAATGTTGTCAATGAGAGACAGGTGGGGGAATAACAAGGGCTCTTGGAAAACAAGGCCAATGCCACGCTCATGGATGGGCACGCCCCCCAGATTGCGATTGTTGAGGAGAACTGATCCGGCACGCGGTTCGACCGCGCCGACAATGGTCGACAACAGTGTTGATTTACCGCAACCGCTGGGTCCGAGCACAGCGAGGATCTCACCGGGTGCAACGTCCCACGTGAACGGTCCCAGGATCGAATGGTCGTACCCCACTTCGAGGTCGACCACGGATAGGCCGTGACCACCCTGTGTCATGTGCGAGCTCGATTGTTGAGGCGATCAACCCAGATCATCAAAGCCATTGTCGCAGCAATCAGGAGCACACTGAGTACGGCGGCGGTGGCATACGCTTGTTCGCCAGGTTTGCTCAGTAGTTTGGCGATTTGCAAGGGAATAGTGGGTGTATCCGCGCGGGCGAGAAATGACGCTGCACCGAATTCTCCCAGCGACACGGCACCGGCGAGTCCGCCAGCGGCCAGCATCACTGTGCGGATAAGGGATCCGTAGGCGGTCCACCATGCTCGGGAGGGCGGTGCCCCGAGGCTGCTGGCCACGATTAACCGGCGCGGATCAGCTGATCGAAGGACGGGAGCGGCAATCGCAACAACGAGCGGGATTGCCACCAGTGAATGGGCCAGGGGAATCAACAGTCCGGTGGCTCGGAGGTCAAATGGTGGCCGGCCAAAAGCCAAGAGAGTTCCCAAGCCAACTGTGGCCGCAGATAGTCCTAACGGTATGAGTGTCAAGAAGGCAAGAAGGGGGTTGCGACCCATCACAGCAATAGCGGTTGCACCGCCGATCAGTGCAGCAATCAGTGCTGTCACGAGGGCGATCACCACGGAAGTGAGAACAGCTTCTAGCGGTGAACCGACACCAGCAAATGTTGTGGTGAGCGTTGGTAGTGCAGTCCACCACTGCAATGTTGCGTTGCCACGTGCGGCGATCGAGTCCCACACAATACTGGAAATAGGAGCCGCGATAACTAGGACGGTGCTGAGAATCACTGCGGCGATGGCGAGTTTCTGACCACGGTTGCGCGGTGTTGATAACGAATGTGCGAGCTGTGTGTTGCCAGCGCGGGTGGGAACCATTGCTCCACCAGTGCGCGCCGCAATGAGTAAGGCGAGTGAGACAACTACCACCTGGAGAATGGCGCTGGCGAGTGCGCCAGGGAAATTCAGAAGGACAGAGGTTTGACGCAGAATAGATTGTTCAAGAGTGCGCGTGGAAGTTCCGTCTCCGAGAATGACAACGATTCCTAGTGAGGTGAAGGAAAAAACAAAGACAATGCAGGATGCCGCTAGTAGCGATGGACGGAGTAGCGGGAGACTCACCGTTCGAAATACGTGCCACGGGGTGGCTCCGAGAGATTGGGCGATCAGTCGTTGCTGGGGAAGGATGGAACTCCACTTCGCGCCCACGACTCGGACAACGACGGCAATGTTGATGTAGGCGTGTGCCAAGACAACGAGCAGGATTCCCGGATCCAGGAATCCACCCAGCAGGGATTGGAAACCAAGGGCGACCACGACGGTGGGTAGGACAAATGGCACAGTGACAAGCGCCCACACAAGTGTGCGCCCGGGAAAGAGATATCGCGAGAGCACACCGGCGATCGGAACCCCCAGAATGAGGGAAAGGAACACGCTGGCCAGGCTTTGCACGGTAGCCAGCCCTGCGATTTCCCACGGACCCGCCGACAACACGGTTTCCCATGTTTCCTCTGTGAGCGCGACCCGACCCAGGGCAATGAGTGGATAAACTAGGAACACCGCAAAGAACACAACCGGCAGCACCCATGCATGTCGTGCCCATCCTGGAAAGTGCTGGGTAATGGAGTTGTTGCGTGGCTTTGTGATGTTGCTCAGCGACCCATCACCTCACCCCATGTGGTGAGAATGCTGTCCAGTTCATCGTTAATAAAACGGGGGTCAAGCTCCGCACTTCCGGAGACGACTGGCGTGAAGCTACTGAACGCGTCGGGTAACTCGACGGTGGTTCTCACGGGATACACGAACATGCTCAGTGGAATATCGGACTGCACCTCAGGGGACAGTAACCAATCAATCACTTTTTCCGCGCCAGCTGGATTGGCTGCCCCCGCCAGCACTCCGGCAAACTCCACCTGTCGATAGCAGCTATCCGTCATGGTGGTTGTTGTTGGTTTGGTAATACTCGGGTCTTCGGCGTACAACACTTCCGCGGCGGGACTCGTTGCGTACGAGACGACGAGAGGTTTATCACCGCCATTGAGTGTGAAATGCGTGTAATAGGCGTCAGTCCACGAACCAGCTACGGTCACACCACCATCCCGCAGTTGCTCCCAATACTGTGGCCACGATTCACCGAATCGCGCAACAGTGGCCAGGAGGAATGCGAGACCCGGGGACGAAGTTCCTGGATCCTCCACCACAAGCTGGTCGGCAACGGCAGGTAACTGCTCAAGCTCGGTCGGTGCTTGAGTGCTGTTCTGGGTGTACCACGCAGTGTCAACATTGATACAGACATCGCCGAAATCAATAGGGGTAACAAGTCCATCAAAAGTCAATTTCTGAAATTCAGTGGTGAGGTTGGCTAACTCTGGAGAGGTATAGGGCGCAAAAACATCCTTGTCAGCGGCACGAACAATCAACGTGTTGTCAACACCAAAAATAATATCTGCGGTTGGTGCGCCGGCGGAGAGAACGGCTGACGCAGTCATGCTTCCTGCATCGCCCGAAGCGAGAATGTTCAGTGTTATTCCTTGTGCCGCTAACCCGGTGATCAGTTCCTCACTGAGTGCGAAAGACTCGTGGGTCAGCATGGTGACCACCTGCGGTGCAGTGGCTTCTTCTGTCGTGGAACAACCGGTCACCATGATTCCGGTCATTGCTAGTGCCGTCCATAATGCATTACGAAACATTTTCACTCCCTCGCGCTGGCATTACCCAGATCAGGTTGATGGGTCGGCAGTGGCCACTGCCCTCTCAGCCCGCTGATCCCGCGAGCTCCCCAGGAATGCTGACTCTAACACCATCCGTGATGCGTGCACGGGGGCATGAGGACTGGAACACGATCGGTCCAGTACAAATCGCCGGCATGCCGGCTCGAATAGCCATACGCTTGCACCGTGACAGAGATGCATCATGATGTCGTGATCATTGGATCGGGATTCGGTGGTTCCGTCTCAGCATTGCGTTTGCGTGAAAAGGGCTATTCGGTCGCGGTGCTGGAAGCGGGGCGTCGCTTCACGGAGTCAACCTATGCAAAGAATTCGTGGGATCTCCCTAACTTTCTGTGGGCCCCCGCTTTGGGCTGCTTTGGTATCCAACGGATTCATGTGCTCAAAGATGTTGCCATTTTGGCCGGCGCAGGAGTAGGTGGAGGAAGTCTTGTCTATGCCAATACGTTGTATGTGCCGGGTGATCGATTCTTCAATGATCCGCAATGGAGTCACATCACAAATTGGAAAACTGAACTTGCGCCCTATTACGACCAAGCTCAGCGCATGTTGGGTGTGGAACAGAATCCCACGCTGACTCCGTCGGACAAGGTGATGCAGGAGGTCGCATCTGACATGGGGGTCGGCGACACTTTCACCTTGACCCCGGTGGGTGTCTTCTTCGGTGAGGGCCGAGGCAAGACCTCGAATGACCCGTACTTTGGTGGAGCTGGCCCGGCGCGCACTGGGTGCATTGAATGTGGCGAATGCATGACCGGCTGCCGATTCAATGCAAAAAATACTCTTCCCAAGAATTACCTAGGGTTAGCGGAAGCGGCGGGTGCGGAAGTATTCCCCATGACCACCGTGACACATGTTGAACCACGCGGTCAGGATCATGGGAATGGTTACGTGGTGCGTGGACACAAGACGGGCACGCGGGAGGCCGTGACCTTTACCGCTGATCAGGTGATCTTTGCGGCAGGGGCGTACAACACGCAGAAACTATTGCATTCCATGAAGGATCAGGGAATCCTCACCCAACTGTCACCGGCCTTAGGTCGGTTGTCCAGAACTAACTCAGAGTCGATTCTGGGTGCTGTCTCGACAACCACCGCGACCGATTTCACCGAAGGTGTGGCTATTACTTCTAGTTTTTATCCCGATGCTGACACCCATGTTGAGCCTGTGAGATACGGCAAGGGATCTAATTCCATGGGGTTATTGCAGTCGCTGCTGACCCGACCGGAACCGGGGCGTCCCCGGTGGCAGGTGTGGCTGCGCACCATGTTGGCACAGCCAGCAGATGTCCTAGCCTTTATGAACGTTCGCCGATGGAGTGAGCGAACGGTCATTTCGCTCGTGATGCAGACGGTGGATAACTCACTCACCCTCGCGGGTCGAAAGAACAGGTGGGGGAAGTGGAAGTTAGTCACCGTGGCTTCGGAATCCACGCCGGCACCGACATACATTCCGGTAGCTGCCGATGTTGTTGAGCGGGTAGCGAAACTGATCGGTGGGCGCCCAGGAAGTTCAGTCTTTGAAAATGTTGACGCGGCACTGACTGCCCATTTTGTTGGTGGCTGCGTGATCGGCCATGATCCCAAACATGGGGTGATTGATCCCTATCAGCGGGTCTTCAATTATCCCACTCTGCATGTTATGGATGGGGCGGCTATCACGGCCAATCTCGGTGTCAATCCATCGTTGACAATTACCGCCCAAGCGGAGCGTGCCATTGCACTCTGGCCTAATAAGGGTGAGGATGATTCACGTCCCGCCCAAGGACTGGACTATCGAATGGTGGATCCTGTCGCCCCACATGCACCCTATGTTCCAGCGCACGCCCCCGCTGCCTACCGAATCGGTGCGCAATAGTTCTGCGTGCTCCACTAGTAGAATAAGGCAGTGACCCCCCGGAAGGAAATTCTGCGTATTGCTGTGCCCGTTAGCGCGGAGTTTGTGGTCATGCTCACCATCAACTTTGTTAATCAAATCATTGTGGGTGGGTTAGGTGCGGCGACTATTGCCTCCGTTGGATTTGCCAACAGCATCACGTTCATTCCGCTTGTTGTCGTGAGCGCACTCGGTGCATCGTTGGGGATTCTGGTGGCGCGTGCTTATGGTGCAGGGCGAACGGACGACATTAATGCGACCACATCGGTAGCCCTTTTCCTTGCCGGGATCGGCTCCGGTTTGATTGCCTTGTTACTCATCATCTCGCCAGAAAATTTCCTGCGTGCCGTGGGTGCCTCCGAGACAGTCGCTTACATTGGCGCTGAGTACCTCTTTTTTGCAGCACTCGCCATCCCGTTTCACGTGGGTGGTTCAGTGCTCAGTGGCTTATATCGCTCAACAGGACACGCGAAAGTGCCCATGTGGGTCACGATTGGCACGGTCACATCTGGCGCCGCGCTGTCCTTTGCTTTTGTCTACGGAACAGGGCCGTTTCCCGAGTTGGGTGTGGCGGGCGCCGGGCTGGGTCTCCTTCTGGGGTCCATTGCCAAAGCTGGAATTCTGATTTACCTGGCCTATTTCCCCATGTCACTGGCCCAGTGGCACGCGCCATGGGCGAGACATGGTTGGTCCACGATTGTCACTCCGCTCCTTGTGCTGGCGGTTCCACTTGCAATAACTGAGCTTTTTTGGACGCTGGGAATTTTCTTTTACAACGTGGTCTTCCAACAGATTGGCGACGAGGCCCTAGCCGCCGCCCAAATTGCGGCAACATTGGAGGGCGTCTTTATTGTGGCGAGCATTGG
>DIUQ01000010.1:6783-23690 GCA_002422375.1 bacterium UBA6154 | reverse complement strand
ACCTACAACGAACGGTCAATTGGATGCACGAAAGGAGCTCGTCATGATTGAAACCTCCATGCGTGGAACGCGGCTAGGCGCCGTCAGCCTAGAACGAGATGACCGGGCCCCCATGGCGGAACGAATCGCCGTGAAGTATGAGTGCCCACAAGGTCATGTGACAACAGTGCCCATGTCCATCGAAGCGGAGGAAATCCCTCATGAGTGGGATTGCCGCTGTGGTGAGGTGGCTCAACGCCCTGACCGTGTAGCCCCGGAGAAGCCCGAGGAACGATATGTCCGGACGCATTGGGACATGTTGCTGGAGCGGAGAACGCTCAAGGAACTGGAAGAAATTTACAATGAACGACTCGCATTGCTGAACGAACTCCGAGGCGGTCAGCTGAGGAAAAGCGCTTAAAGTAATTACCGTGAAATTTCAGGTGAGGGACCTTCGGGTCCCTCATCGCTTTTCTGGGGATTGTCATCCATCACTACATAACCTTGCACTACGTCTCCGCGGGCATAGCCGGTGAAACCTGGTGTTCTCACCATGCGGGCTTGTACCCAATTCCCCATGCGGCGTGAAGTCCAATGTTGAACGGGCGGAAGAAGTAGCAAAATACCGAGGAGATCTGTGAGGAAACCAGGGATCATGATAAGTAATCCGGCCAGAAACATACTTGTCATGGACCGAGCAATCCCCGGCTTCGCCGACTCGGGCGCGGTCTGCAGTGTGGCACCTTTCGCTGCAGCATTGCGCATAAGGGCAGCCCCTGCCGGAATTCCAGCAATCACGAGAATGAGAGCCAGGCCCCAACCAATCAAGGTCGCAATCCACCACAACAGCACAATTTCCACGAGCGGATAACCAAAGAGAAGTAACCGACGCAGAAACATTAGAAACCTAACCTCTCCGTCGAGAAGGCGATTGGAAAAGGGAGCCCACTTGACGCAATCGCCGCTGGGTGCCCCACACCGTGACTCGCCACAAGGCCTCTGTCACGATTTTGCGGCTCATTTTGCTCGTGCCTACTTCTCGCTCAACAAAAGTAATGGGCACTTCGGTGACTCTCAAGCCCCTCTGGGTCGCCCGCCATGCCAAATCAACCTGGAAACAGTAACCCTGAGACGCAACTTCGTTGAGATCCAATGCTCGGAGGGTATTGGCTCGAAATGCCCGGTATCCCCCGGTTGCATCGTGTATATCAATCCCCAGCATGACTCGGGTGTAAGTGTTCCCACCACGTGATAGAACCTCACGACCCTTGGACCAATTCTGGGTGCTACCCCCTGCCACCCAGCGCGAACCGAGTACCAGATCAGCATCGCACAAGGCATCCAGTAGAGCGGGCAGCTGTTCAGGTTGATGCGAGCCGTCAGCATCCATTTCGACAATGACGTCAAAGCCGTTTTGTAGACCCCATGCGAATCCGGACAAATAGGCGGCACCGAGACCGTCTTTTCCTAGGCGATGCATGACATGAACCTGTGGATCGGATTCGGATCGCTGGTGTGCCAAATCCCCGGTTCCATCAGGTGAATTGTCGTCAACAACAAGTATCTCCGCCAGCGGAACGGAAGCACGCACACGATCAAGGATTCGCGGCAGGGCGTCCAACTCGTTGTAGGTGGGAATAATGACAAGAATCCGGCCAAGTTCGGTGTAGGTCGGCATGATTGAAACTCTATCGTGAGGTGACTATTCGTCGATAGAGAAGTACGCCGCCAAGAGTTATCAGCGTTCCCCAAACGATAGCTATCTCAATCCAAGCCCCAAGAACGGTCCCTACTGTTCTTTGATCAAGAACGGGGACCGTGCTGACAAATGACCCAGTTTCGCCATCTACCAAGGTGTTGACCACATCACCCTGAGGAAAAATAGTGGCACTAATTCCGGTGGTGGCTGCAACCACAACAGCTCGGCCCGTTTCGATCGCACGGATGCGTTCAATATTGAGTTGCTGTTCGGGCAGGGCACTATTCGCGTACGTAGCATTATTCGTTTGAACGAGGATCACGCCTGCCCCCTCGTCCACGATTCGATCCACGACCGGGTCCACAGCAACCTCAAAACAAATGAGGTCGCCCAATCGGACTCCATCCAATTCAAATATTCCAGGTTCAACGCCGTGAGCGAAATCGCGTGGTACTCGATCGTAGCGGCTGATGAACTGAGTAAGGAGCGATCTGAAGGGGATGAATTCCCCAAAGGGAACGGGAGCATTCTTGATATAGGTCTCCCCCGGCCCGCTCACGGGGTCCCAGAGGATGCCCATGTTGTACACCTCAGTCTCAGGGTCCTCGAATGAATCGACAACGGCGCCCACGAGTATGGGTGCGTTGATGGCACGAGCAGCCGAAGAAATGGATAGATAGGCACTGTCATCGGTATAGGGATTTATGTCTGATGAGTTCTCTGGCCAGAGCACTAGATCAGGCTGAGGTTCTTTTCCGGTGGCAACCAACTGGGCCAGTAGTTCCGTCTCTCGGACATGATTGTCAAGCACTGCTCGACGAACATCCATTGCCCCGAGACCTGTTTGCGGAGTCCCTCCCTGAATAACAGCTATCGTGAAAGTTTGACGTGAGGATGTAGGTGCGGAGTAAACAACAGGCACTAGCGCTGTGACAGCAACAACACCAGCAGTTAGGAGCGCTATCGGATAGCGGCGAGTCTTGATGGCCACCGCCAAGGAGACGCCGACCAAGACCACAACGGCTGTCACAAACGGTGCGCCCCCCAGTGTGGACCAATGTACAAATGGCGAATCTGCCTGGCTAAACACGATTCGTGCCCAGGGATATCCGCCAAAGGGGTACCTGCCCCGTAAGGCCTCCTCGGTCACCCAGAGACCGGTGACGAGCATGATCGCGGGAATAGATTTCAGGTGGCGCGATACCCAGGATGTGCCGAGCCCGACGAGTGAAATCCACAAGCCAAGATAGGCAGATAGCAACCACTGTGCGTCAGAACCTACGACTCCGAGCCACATGTGTTGGACAACAAAGGTGGCAACTCCGAAGAGGAATCCCAGCCAAGCAGCGAGCCGTAGACGCTGAAACCATTGCAGATAGACCAGCAGTGCGATACTGATGGGAGCCAAAACCCAGACATTCCATGGGGCGTACGCGACGGCGAGAAGGACTCCCCCGCCGATCGCCGCAGCGCTCAAAATGCCGACACGGGCTATTTTCCTCATGTGTCAAAACCATCAAACGTGGAATCGCGGAAAAGAATGCGTCCGTTGACCATGGTGAGGAGACATTGTGGCGCCTGGAAATTCGTGGCATCTCCGAGATCTGGGAGTGGAACAGTTGCCGAACGTGGATCAGTGCTCCATTGAGTGACACGCTGATCGGGTACTTGAACTGCGAAATTGTCCACTCGCCATAGCGCCAAATCCGCGTGTGCATCAATGTCAATGATCCCGTGACCGTCAAATGCCCCACCTAATGCACGCCAACCCGCGCGCGTATGTGCCGAAAATGCTGCCCGAGCGGTGATCTGTTCTGCTGGGTTGTGATGAAACATGGCGGCATGAATTGCGGCCCAGGGATTCACGTCAGTGACGGGCGCATCGGATGAAAAACATACGCTCACACCCTGCGAGAGCAACGATCCCCACTGATTCATGTGGGAAGACCTCTCGCCTAATCGCTGTCGGTACATACCATGCTCACCCCCCCAGAGAGCATCAAACAGTGGTTGCATGCTGGCCACTAAATGCAGATCCTTAATAACTGCGTGGTGAGACTCGGCAATGAGTTCCGCATGCTCTAGTCGATGCCTGCCCTGCCGCAAGCGATTAATATCGGCGCTCTGAGAAGCCAGTTGATAGCCGGAAAGCACAGTATCCATTCCAAGATCACCAATAACATGGAAACCCGATTGGTAATCAGCCTCAATACAGGATCCAACATGCGCGGCGATTTCTTCGGGAGTCACGTAAAGGACTCCGGTATTTCCCGGTGAATCGTTATATTCGTCGCGCAGCGCTGCAGTCCGGGAGCCAAGGGCTCCATCTACAAAGAGGTCACCGCCCACTCCCATGGCGCCTATTTCGCGGGCAACATCAATGCCACCATCGGATGCGAGTTGGCCCCAATAGGTAAAGACGTGTGGCCCAAGACCCGTTCGAGAACGTTCGCCGAGCATCTTTGCATCCGCTTGTGAGCTAATAGCCGGACCAGCCATTTCATGAACGCTGCCGATCCCCTGCGATAGCGCATGATCGAAGAATGCGATGTGCGCACGTGCCCGGGCAGGGTCATTAAGGTGGTTTAAAGCCACTGTTCGTAGTCGCTCGTGCGCTGTTGCTGTGACGGCGAAGTCACCAAACCCTTGGAGTGCGCGACTCTCAGGTGCACGAGCAACCAGGGCTGATGAAACAAGCGCTGAATGAACGTCAATGCGGCTCAAGTACACCTCACTCCCCCATGAGGCGCGGTCAATCTCCGCGCGCGACGGAAGTGACATGTCCGTCCACGTGGATTGATCCCAACCGTGCCCAATAACAGGTGCTCCGTGCGTGTGCCGGGAAAACTTGCTGAGTAGGTCGAGGAGGTCCTGTTTATTAGCGACTTGGCTGAGATCGAGTCCATTGAGAAGGAGCCCGGTACTTGTCGCATGCACATGGGCGTCAACGAATGCTGGTGCCAAAAACCCCCCACCGCACTCAATGATGGTTTCTGCCAATTCCCGGTGCACTTGCGCACCCGAATCGTCTCCGACCCACGCAATTCGTCCGTTGTGAACGAGTACCGACGAAGCAAACGGGACTGACGGGCAATAGACGCGCGCATTCACAAACAGCACACTGCCTGGTGTCATGGAGAGTCCTCTACAAGCGATCTCGAAATCACCAGGCGTTGGATTTGATTAGTGCCCTCAACAATCTGCAACACCTTGGCCTCACGCATAAATCTTTCAACATGATAATCCTGGGTGTAGCCATTACCTCCCAGGATCTGAACAGCATTTACCGCTGCGTTCATGGTGGAATCAGTTGCCAACAACTTAGCCATAGATGCTATTGCTGATATTTCCTCACCTGAATCGAGGCGCGTTGCTGCATCGATATAGAGGCTACGTGATGCCTGAATGGAGGTAGCCATATCCGCGAGGAGGAAACCAACGCCTTGAAATGACCCAATTGGTTGACCGAAGGCTTCACGCTCCCGTGAATAGGACACTGCTTTATCCAGGGCCGACTGGCCCAGGCCGACTGCACATGCACTGATACCTAGTCGACCGATATCGAGACTCGATAAGGCAATCTCAAAGCCTTGTCCCTCGCTTCCAATTCTGTGATCCTCCGAGATGCGCACGTTATGAAGGATCACCTCTCCCGTAGGCGAGGCGTTTAATGCCATTTTGTGCTCTGGAGTCCCAAACTCCAATCCTGGTGTGTCAGAAGGAATAAAGAAACAGGTGATTCCGCGAGTCTTATGTGTTCCTGTTCGAGCAAAAACAATGTAGAAATCAGCGACCCCTGCGTGAGTTATCCAGGCTTTGGTGCCATTAATAATGTAGTGGCTTCCATCTAAAACGGCGGTAGTTTGCAGGGCAGCAGCGTCTGAACCTGACTGAGGCTCTGACAAGCAATAGGCACCCAGGGTGTCTCCACTGAGCGTCCACTGCATCCACCGGTCTTGCGCTCTGGAATCACCAAATCGAATGAGGGGTGCGCAGGCCAAGTGGTGAACACTCATGCTGACACCCACGGTCAACCAAGTACGCGATATCTCTTCGAGTAACTGGAGCGATATTCGGTATGGCACGTGAGGTTGATCAGGATCAATGATGTTCGAGTATGGGAGTGTCAGCAGCCCTAAGGCCCCAAGTTGACGAATCTGATCACGCGGGAAAATACTTGTGGACTCGTATTCCGCAACGAGTGGCTCTAACTGTTCCTTCGCGAACTCTGAAGCCGTGCTGAAGAGCGATTGCTCTTCGACAGTGTTGAGTTGGCGTGAAACTCCAGTTGGTGACCAGAAAGACACGTTTCACCCTTCAACGATAACGAGATCGCGGGTTTGCTTATTAATACTTTCGGGTCCTTCAGTTGTGCAAATCACAATGTCTTCGATGCGTGCTCCGTGAACCCCCTCGATGTAAAATCCAGGCTCAATGCTGAAAACCATGTCTTCTTCAATCACTGTGGCATTGTTGATTCCGATATACGGTTCCTCGTGTGTATCCAACCCAATGCCGTGACCGGTTCGATGAATAAAATATTCCCCCAGACCGTGCAGTGTCAGTTCCTCCCGACCAGCTGCATCAATGTCATGGCTCACCGCGCCCACGTGAACAGCTTTAGTGGATAGTTCCTGAGCCCTCTGTAAGACCAAATATCTTTCTAAGAAATCCGCGTTGGGTGCACCCATGGAGTACGTGCGAGTGCAGTCACTGCAATAGCCACTCGGCATGGTTCCGCCAATGTCGACGACGACGGGGTCACCTTTCTCAATAATGCGGTCGCTTACCTCATGGTGCGGGCTTGCGCCATTGGGGCCTGAAGCCACAATCACAAAATCGACGCGTACGTGCCCTTCTGTCAAAATCAGGTCGGCGATGTCAGCGGCCACTTCACGCTCCGATCTCCCTACTCGCAGGATCTCTGGCACCCGTGCATGTACTCGATCAATGGCACTAGCAGCCTCGCGCAAATGGTCAAGTTCCGCCGGATTCTTTCGGGTGCGGAGCTCAGATATGAATCCCGACCCAGCAATGCACGTTGCTGATGGGAAATATTCCTGGATATTCAAAAGACGTTCGGCCCACATGTGGCTGTCGACCGCAATCGTTCCCGTCAGGGGTCCAAGGTGATGTTCAATGATCGTGTACGGATTATCGTTTTCGCCCCACGTCACGACCGGGGACCCAGTGGAGCCAAAGGGACTGGCCAATGCTGCTGATTTCTCCAACCGAGGGACAAGCATGAATGGGTCGTGGTTGGGGGAAATCACTAGTGTCGTAATACGCTCCAGTGGTACAGCGTGATAGCCAGTGAGATAGCTGAGATCGGTCCCCGGGGTAATCAGCATTGCGGATACCCCATTACTCGCGAGTTGCGCGGTCAATGCCTGAATCCGAGCTGCGAAACCATCTGTCTGTGCCATGCCACAAGGTTAGTCGTCCACGGGTTTACTGGATGACATACTGCGCTGGTGACCGCTCCCGCGCCTCTGCTCATACTCGACTCAGCAACGTTGTATTACCGAGCCTTCTATGCGCTTCCTGAGAAGATGACCGCTCCCGATGGCCACCCCCACAATGCCATCCGGGGATTTCTCAGCATGCTGACCACCCTGACTCGCCTGCACCGGCCCTCAGGGATTGTCGCGGCATGGGATACCGACTGGCGCCCCCAATGGCGAGTAGATCTGGTCCCTACCTACAAGACACACCGCGTCGAGCCCGAATCCGACCAATCCGCCGTTGAGGAGATTCCCGACACCCTCGGACCGCAAATTGGCGCTCTGGCTGAGATTATTGATGCACTAGGAATCGCTCGAATTGGGTTTGAAAACTTCGAAGCCGATGACGTCATTGCATCCGTGGCAGATCAATCTCCAGGCCGGCACCTTGTTGTCACCTCGGATAAAGATCTCATGCAAGTGATCTCCGAGACGACGTCCATTCTTCTGCAATCACAAGGCGGCCTGGAGAAATGGCCAATCATTGGAGAGGCGGAGGTTCTGGCGCGATTCGGCGTTACGGTGGATCAGTACTTGGACTATGCGGTCTTGAAGGGCGATCCAAGCGATGGGCTTCCTGGGATAGCCGGAATCGGCGATAAAACGGCTGCTGCCCTCATTTCTGGCTATGGATCGCTCGATCAACTGATCAAGGCCGCTTCCGCGTCAGCGGTGCAGAAACCGCTCACTCCCACGTTGGCAGCTCGCATTGTCAACGGCACCGAGTATTTAGTGGCCGCCAGGGAAGTCATCACCGCCGAACAACGTCTACCGATCAGCGAATGGAGTTTTACCGCGCCTGGGCCTGGCCGAAATGACAAGCAACTCGGTGAACTTGCTGCAGAGTGGGGCGTCGAGCGATTTGTCGCGGAATTGGATCAAGCACTGGCGGGATAGGCAATAACTCCACGCTGTAACTGCGCAATTGCATTAACGGCGCTCTCGTGTAACGGCGAATCCGTCTCAGTAACCTGAACGATCTGTCCCAGGAGATCAATCACCTGACGAACCCAACGGACAAAGTCTCCGGCTGTGACATCGTTACTGGTGAGAATCTTCAACAGGGTTGCTCCTTTTGCCCAGCGATAGACGGCCCACGCTAGTCCCGCATCAAGTTTGCGTAGCGTATTCAGTCGATGATCGTGTTCAACGTGATGAAGCTGAGCCCACATCTGGGCAATTTCCTCCATGGCGCGCTCGGTTGGACCGCCTGGAACAGACGTGAATTCATCGGTTTCACCTCGCCGAGATTCATAAAGAAAACTAGAACACACAGCAGCCAATGCAGGGGCATCGAGGTGATCTAGCACTCCCGATTGAATTGATTGGGCAACAAGGAGATCCGACTCCGAATAAATACCCTTCAACACGTCTCCCCTGCTGGTTACCGATAAATCGCCGGAGGGACTCTGGGTGAGGTATCCCAATTCGACGAGAACCTCACACAGTCGATCAAATCTTTTACCAATGGTGTTTGTACGCCCCTGCATTCGACCCTCCAATTCCCGGATTTGCTGGTCGAGTCGGTGTGCACGTTCAGCCCATCGGGCATGGGCTTCTCGATCAGAACATCCGTGGCATGGGTGAGCCTTCATTCTGTCGCGCAGATCCTGTACCTCAGGATTAATTTTGGTCGATTTCCTCAAGCGACGATCAATATCAACATGGTCAGCAGCAATTGCTCGAATGCTCGCGGTGATGGTTTTCTGTAATCGAGCTTGATCCTTGGTCGTAAATGACTTCGGGATCTTGATGAAGCCGATGGGCGCCAAGTCATAAAGTCCATCATGATGATTGAGTCGCCGGATTTGTCGATCGGCGGTCATGACAACGGGTCGGGGTTCGTCTCGGTGATTAGGTGAAGCCGGCGTTATGACGACCGCGGGACCTGATTTCTTTCCGGAACCCAGAATAATGACGTCGCCTCGCTGCAGGGCACGAAGACGATTCTCCGAATCGGATTTCCGTTGAGAGACTGTTTGCCGATTATCAAGCTTCTCAAGACGGTTAATTGACTGACGCAATTCCGCATACTCAGCGAAATCTCCCAAGTGGCATTGCATAGATTCCGAATACCCTTGCTTTGCATCATTCAATTTGCGTATTTCGTTGGCCAGTCCCACTACGGATCTATCTGCCTGGAATTGGGCGAAAGATGTTTCCAGCAGTTCCCGAGCACGTGCCACACCGATGCTTCCCACGAGATTAACAGCCATGTTGTAACTCGGGCGAAATGAGGATTTCAATGGATATGTACGCGTGGAAGCCAGGCCAGCCAGGGACTTAGGGTCAAGTTCGGGCTGCCACAGCACAACGGCGTGACCCTCAATATCAATTCCACGGCGGCCGGCTCGTCCTGTTAGCTGGGTGTATTCGCCTGGGGTTAGGTCTACATGTGCTTCGCCGTTCCACTTGACCAGACGTTCTAGAACAACACTCCGCGCAGGCATATTGATACCCAGTGCCAGGGTTTCCGTAGCAAAGACGATTTTGAGGAGTCCTTGCTGAAACAGGGACTCAACAATTTCCTTGAATCGAGGTAGTAACCCGGCGTGATGGGAAGCAACACCGCGTTCCAGGGCGTCCAACCACTCGACGAAACCAAGAGCTGCCAGGTCTTCATCGGGTAAGTCTCGGGTCTGTTCCAGTACTTGGGCCCGGATGGAATTCCGCTCTGATGGTGACGTCAAACGTAATCCGCTGCGCAGAATCTGCTCAACGGCGTCGTCACATCCAGCCCGGCTAAAGAGAAAATAGATACTGGGAAGAAGACCCTCTGCTTCCAATTTAGCAACAACCTCGGATCGCCGTGGCGTCAGAGAGGATCGTGGCGGTCGACCGCGCTCCCTCTTCCCCCGGTGTTGGGGCATTTTTGTTCGATCCCTTGACAGGGCGGCTAACTCGGGATTTACCTCTCGTTGCTCGTCGTCAATGAAGAGATCCAATAAATAATTGCCAGCCATAACGTGTTGCCATAGTGGCACGGGTCTGTGTTCCTCGACAATTACCTCGATTTCACCACGAAGTGTTTCGAGCCATTGACCAAATTCTTCTGCATTACTGACTGTCGCACTCAGCGCAATAATCGTGACGGATTCGGGGAGATGGATTATTACCTCCTCCCACACCGCACCCCTGGACCTGTCTGCAAGGTAGTGAACCTCGTCCATAACAACATAGGACAAGTTTCGAAGTGTGCTGGAACCGGCGTAGAGCATATTTCGCAATACTTCAGTTGTCATGACAACCACGGGTGCTTCACCATTGATGCTGTTGTCCCCAGTAAGCAGCCCAACGTTACTTTCGCCATATCGGGCAACTAACTCGGCAAACTTCTGGTTAGAGAGTGCCTTGATGGGAGTCGTATAAAAACACTTCGTTCCAGACTCCAGCGCCCGATAAATTGCAAACTCGCCGACAACGGTCTTTCCCGAACCAGTGGGAGCGGCGACAAGAACGCCCTTTCCTTGGTCGATAGCGGCGCACGCTTCTAATTGAAACGGGTCGAGATCAAATGAATACTGATCGACGAAAGATCCAACAAGCGTCTTTCTAAGGTCTGCCCGTTTCATGGCTTCCGCGTAGCGTTCTGCAGCGGATGTCATAGAGGCACTCTAGAGCACCAGATCACGTGGTTAGTCGTCCAAGGGTGATAGTTCATCGTCTCCATAGGAGGAGTAATCAAGTCCCGCGGCACGATTCTTTCGAGCGCGCCGACGGTCGTTGAGTAGTGAAATTCCAACAGCTATCAGCACAAGTACGAGGATGGGGCCCGCCAGGAGGGCAAGATTAATGGGATCGCCTGTCGGCGTAGCCACTGCAGAGAAAATGAAAACGGTGAAAATAATCCATCTCCACCAGGAAACAAGTCTCTTGCCCGAGAGAACCCCTGCGAAGTTCAAGAGAACAATGAGTAACGGTGTCAAAAAGCCGATTCCAAAGACGAGAATCGTTCGCAGGAAGAAGGACAGATAGCGGTCAACCGAAACAATATTCTCCACATTCTCTGGGGTAAAACCCAACAGGATCTCTAGCCCAAGTGGCAAAACGGTGTAAGCCAAGGTAATGCCTGCTGCGAATAGTGGCGTAGCAACAGCAGCAAAACCAATCGCCCAGCGTCGTTCGTTTCTATGTAAGCCCGGAGTGACAAAACGCCATAATTGATATAACCACACCGGCGCACTCAGCACGAGTCCTGCGACAGCAGAGACTTGGATCTGGAGAACAAATGGGTCCGCGACACCGGTTAAAGCAAGGGTAACCTCTTGACCGTTCTTTTGCGCTTGCTCAATGACATCAGTGAAGGGTTTACTAATCCATTCAAAAATCTGGGCGTAATAGATCCAACCGATCACCATGCCTAAGGCCATGGCGATACCGCTCTTGAACAGGCGTGACCGCAGTTCCCTCAGATGCTCGGTGAGCGGCATCGCTACCGCACCTTCCCGATCCCGGATTGCCACCGGGGATTACTACCGCTCTTCGGATTCGGGGCTCTCTGCAGCGCGAGTGACGCTCTCCCCTGAAGATACGGCCTTCTTCTCCTCAGCAGCCGCTAGTTCGTCGGCGCCCTTAGTGTCTGACGAGTCAGCCAAACCTTTTGTCTCCGCTTTGAATATCCGCAGTGAACGTCCGAGGCCACGCGCCGCGTCGGGGAGTCGTTTTGCACCAAAAAGTAGCAAAATCAATGCCACAATGATGAGCCATTCCCAGCCCTTCAGATTACTGAACACGCCTACCTCGCTCGCCTCGCCACTAATGACTGCCCAACGGCAGTTAGCCCATTCTTACACACGTTCGACTGGTTGGGACAACTTCACCCGAGCATCACGGGCAATCTGATGAATGGACGTGCCAATATGTTGCGGTTCCAAGACCACGGCAGCGCCCCCAAAGCCCAAAATCCACCGAATCAACCACTCCTCACTGAGGAAGGGAACTCTTACCAGGAATGGGTCCTCAGAGTGGGGTTCAATGCCGGGTTCATCAACGAGCCATAGCGTTTGCTCCGTTAATCGAATGAGAGCCCGAGGAGTCATCTGTTCCGACGTGCCACTTTGTGACAATGTAGGTAAGTCCATACGACGCGTCTCCGAAGTGAGATACGCATTCCGGATTCGATCTAGACGGAATGAACGTACCGCTTCGGCCAGCTCGCAATAAGCCTCAAGATAATGAAAGTCGTCAACGCTATAAGTACGAATAGGGGAAACTACT
Organism: bacterium UBA6154; assembly: GCA_002422375.1. The sequence continues at coordinate 11,291 of DIUQ01000010.1, read as the reverse complement.
CGGTTACTCACGTGCTCAGAGCCAGAGAAGTAGTCGAAACGAATTTTCACACCTTGGGAAAAGGCGTCATTGAGCAGGGTGACGGTGTCCTCCGGTGGTTCTGCTGAGATGTCAACCACGCTGGATCCTCGCGGCATGCTGTCACCTGCAGCTCGCTCAAGTTTTGCGATGAGTCCTTGAATTTCATCGGAAATGTCGGTACCTGGCACCTCCGCCACGATGCGAAGCGCTATGAGCATGGCTGACATTTCTTCCGGCGTGAGGCGCATCGGCGTCGATAATGTGAGTGGATCGGTCACCCAAATACGATCGAAATCATAAAAATCAATATCTACTAATTGATCAGGTCCGTAGCCAGGGAGACCGCACACAACTAGTTGGTACAGGTCTGTTGTCAACTGGTCAATAGACACCCCAAAGTGCTCCGCCGTTTCAGTGAAGGTAATTCCTGGGCGCTGAGCAAGCCACGGAACCAACGCCAATAAGCGCGGGAGACGTTCCTGTGCGTTGTCAGTTGCCATGGTTACCTTCCACTTCGCACAAGGCGTCAACAACTCGTGCTTGCAGGTCGGGTGGTGAAATCGAATCAATTTCCGCAATCGAAGGCAGTATCCATGACAGGAGATCATCTGGATGACCCGAAACCGTAATTCGGTCAATGTTTTCCATGGACTGAACTGAATCGGCTCTCTTTCGCAGTGAGGCTCCGAATCCTGGGGCAATATCAACGATTGCAGTTTCCAAGAGATCGTCGCGAGGTATGTCAATAGCGACCGTGGAGTTCTCGGGCTCGGTGTGCTGCGCTGCAGAGGAGGTTACTTTGACTTGTCCTCGGATTCGGGTCAGCTTGAATGTTCTGCGGTCTCCCCTCTCGATATCAAAACCAGTGGCGTACCAATTGCCCCGACGACAGATGACCCGCCACGGCTCGACAGTGCGCTGTTGTACGTCACCAGTTTGCGACCGATAAGAAAATTTAACGACTTTCTGTTCTCTAGCAGCGTTGATCAGCGGCACAAGTGCAGCTTGTGAGCCTCGAATGCGTGAAATGCCAGTGAGTGGGCTCTCTCCAGCATGCATGGCGGAGTGCGACTCAATTTTCCATAAGGCAGTGTTGGCGGCTGCACTCAATGTGGCGTGGTCCCATACGGAACTAGCGATACTGAGTAGCTCGAGCTCCCGAGCAGTTACATCCAGATTGATGAGGCCATATGAGTCGTGACTGATGCGGTAACCCAATACTTCCTCGAAGGCGTTTGACACCGTTTCGATGGGGATTCCCATAGAACGTAATTCGTCTTTATCGCGTTCAAACATCCTCTCGAATGCTTCATCAGACGAATCAGTGTCATACCCGGCTACCGCTTGACGGATTTCTTCCCGGCTAATTGCACGACCGGCAGCCATCATGGCGAAAACGAGATTCAATAATCTTTCTGTCTTTCCGCGATTCATGTATGTCCTCCGATCGTGTTTCGGTGGCGAATCGAGGACGGCTAGTGAGTGCCGAGCAAATCGATAATGAAAACCAGGGTTCTGCCAGATAGCCGGTGACCGCCGGACTCTCCATAAGCTAATGCCGGTGGAATGACAAGTTGGCGTCTACCGCCGACTCTCATTCCGGGAATACCTTCTTGCCATCCGGCAATGAGTCCCTGCAATGGGAACTCTATGCTTTCGCCGCGATCCCAGGATGCATCAAACTGCTCACCCGTCTCAAAATCAACACCCACATAATGGACCTCAACCTGAGATCCGGGCTGCGCCTCCGCACCCTCCCCCACTATGAGGTCAGTAATAACCAACTCGGTAGGCGCTGGGCCATCAATAAATTCAATTTCAGGCTTTGTTAAATCAGACATCTTCGTAGCCTACTATCCGTCGATCGACATGAGCTCGACAATAAAAATCAGTGTCTCATTGGGTTCGATTCCGGGGGGTGGCGTCGAGCCGTATCCCAGTTCTCCGGGAATCTCGAGAAGACGGCGTTCGCCGATTTGCATGCCCGGCACGCCTTGGGTCCAGCCTTCAATTAAGGCACCCGGTGACAATTGGAACGTCGCCGCCTCGCCGCGAGCCCACGACGAGTCAAAAATAGCACCCGTTATTTGACCAACACCGCAATAATTCACAGTAATTGTGTTTCCCAGAGCTACGCTCTCCCCGTTTCCTGGTGTTAAATCACTCACCACCAATTCGGTGGCAGGTGCTGAGTCAGGACCCACACTAATAATAGGGATCTCCGACCCACCAATTATTAGCCCATCAATGCTGAGCCCTTCCGGAGCTGCGTCTGTCACTACCGGAGCAGCCACAACCGCACAATCATTGACCAAATATTCCCCCACCGCTGGGGTTGATTCTTCGCTGGATGTGGAACAGCCCACTAACAACAATGAAGTGCTGAACAACATGGCAAGGGATGTCTTTTTCACACCCAAAGCCTACCTAGAGACTCGCAATCAAGCGCTCAACACGTTCGTCGGTGTGTTGGAATGGATCCTTGAGCAGAAGAGTCCGTTGACCTTGGTCATTTAACTTCAGATGAACCCAATCGACGGTGTAATCCCTCCCCCGCTCCTGGGCCCGCGAGATGAAGTCACCGCGCAACTTGGCGCGGGTCGTCTGCGGAGCGCTGTCTTCAGCAAGGCGAATGGCGTGCTCAGACACGAGGGATTCTACGGCATTATTGCGTTCTAAGAGATAAAACAAACCGCGCCGGCGGTTTATGTCGTGGTAGGCTAGGTCAATTTGGGCTATCCGTGCGCTGGAAAGATCAATGTCGTGCTTGTCCATGTATCTCGCGAGCAGCTTCCACTTGATGATCCAGTCAATTTCACGGTCGACGGAATTGAAATCTTGTGAATCGACCGCTTTGAGGGTTCTCTCCCAGAGATCGAGGGACTTCAGGGTTATTGGGTCTGAAATCTCTCGACGCTGAACGAAATCCATTACCTTGTCGAAGTATTCACTTTGAATTTCTAAAGCGGACAGCTCGCGTCCATTGGCCAATTTGACTGTACGTGTTCCAGTCGTGTCATGACTGATCTCTCGGATTGCCCTGATGGGATTCGCCAGAGACATGTCCCGAAAGACGACTCCTTCTTCGATCATTCGCAGCACCAAGTGCGCACTGATCACCTTGAGTGCCGTCGTGGTTTCACTCATGTTGCTATCCCCGACGATCACGTGCAGACGACGATATAGATCTGCATCAGCATGCGGTTCATCTCGCGTGTTGATTATCGGGCGAGACCTCGTTGTCGCGCTCGAGACCCCTTCCCACATGTGGTCAGCTCGTTGGCTGATGGCATAGCTTGCGCCTCGGGGAGTCTGAATCACTTTCCCTGCACCAGAGATGATTTGGCGGCTAATCAGGAAAGGTATGAACACTGCGGCAATATGTGAGAAATCCGTGTGTCGATCTACGAGGTAATTTTCGTGGCACCCATAGGAGTTGCCCGCTGAATCCGTGTTGTTCTTAAACAGGTAGACCTCGCCGTGTATCCCCTCGTGCTCAAGGCGCTCCTCAGCCTCAATACTGAGTCCCTCCAGGATCCGCTCCCCTGCGCGGTCCTGTGCCAACAAATCAGAAACCTGATCGCACTCCGCAGTGGCATACTCAGGATGCGACCCGACATCTAAATACAGCCTGGATCCGTTCTTGAGAAATACATTGCTACTTCGTCCCCAGCTCACGACACGACGGAAGAGATAGCGAGCAACTTCATCGGGGCTGAGTCGCCGCTGCCCCTTGAATGTGCAGGTAACACCGTATTCAGTCTCGATACCAAAAATACGGCGCTCCATCGGGTTAGCGGAGGCCCTGAGTAAGTTCTTGTGCGCTTAAGCGCCGAAACAATCGTCGAGCCTTCCGACGATCCAGTATGGCCACTTCTAGGTCAGCACCCTGAATATCAGCGTCAGTGATATCTGGTCGAAGGCTTGTCGTGGCAAGGTGCAATGCTTCAGGTAGATCCATTCCGCTCCGGAAATGCTCGCGAACATGGTCGGTCAAGGATTCTGCCTCCCCGCCCATGCAAATGAATCCTGATTCGTCATGAACAGAACCATCAAAGGAAATCCGGTATAGCTGATCCTCACCTTGTTCAGTTCCAGCTTCAGCGACTGCTATTTCTACTTCATAGGGTTTTGCGGCCTCAATAAAAATATTGCCGAGTGTCTGAGCGTATGCATTGGCAATTGTTCTCACGGTGACATCGGAACGATCATAAGAAAAACCTCGAAGATCTGCGAGTCGCACTCCAGCAATTCGTAAATTCTCGAATTCGTTGTATTTTCCAACGGCAGCAAAACCGATTCGGTCGTATATTTCACCGATTTTATGTAGTGCTCTTGATGGATTATCAGCGACGAATAACACGCCAGGCTCAAGGCTCATGACAATTACTGATCGGCCACGCTTGATTCCCTTGGCGGCAAACTCTGCTTTGTCAGCAATTATTTGTTCAGGAGATACGTAGTAAGGAACGCTCACGAGGTCTCCT
>DIUQ01000010.1:0-6586 GCA_002422375.1 bacterium UBA6154 | reverse complement strand
CCGATATTCCTATGTGTGTCAAAGCCGGCCAATAAAGGGACAACCGCCAAACCTTGCATGGCAAGCCCGAGATTGGATCGTAAGAGACTTGATAGGCGATTTGCCTTGCCGTTGAGGGACAAAGTGGTGCCTTCAATTTTCTCGTAATGCTCAAGCTCGACCTGGTAGAGGCGAACCAATTCAATGGCAAGTCCCGCCGTTCCTGCGATGCCAACGACTGAATACTCGTCGGATGGAAAAACTTTGTGAATGTCTCGTTGAGCAATTATGTTGCCAGTCGTGGCTCGTCGGTCACCGGCCATGAGAACGCCAGTGTCGTACCGTAACGCGACGATCGTGGTGCCATGCGGACTCTCTGCTGCGACCGATTGCGCGCCGCTAGTGGGTGGTTGAGGCAACGCGTTGACCGACTCCGCATACTGTGCGAAGGACGAAACGGGATTCACTGTCCACCTTTTTGAACAAAGGACTTCACAAAATCCTCGGCGTTAACTTCCAACAGGTCATCAATTTCATCGAGGATCGCATCAACGTCGGAGTCAAGGTCCCCGGAATTGTTCAGGTCCTTTTCTGTGACAACTACGTCAACATCAACAGTGTCATCAGATCGCTTAGAAGCCTTAGACTGGGCTTTCTCTTGGGAGGCCATAACTCAAGCCTAACCGTTACTCCGACTCACGCAAAGAATTGACCAGCTCCGAGGCGGTGGAGCTGGCCTCCAAAATGCCAGATATCGCCTCTCGGGATCCACGAAGTGGTTCTAAAGTTGGAACGCGCAACAAGGTGTCTCCCCCGGTGTCAAAGACGACTGAATCCCACGAAGCAGCGGCAATATTCTCCGGGTACAGACGGATACATTCACCCCGGAAATAGGCGCGGGTGTCTGACGGTGGGTACCGTGTGGCGCTTTCCACTTGCTCGTCACTAAACAAGCGTGTCAGCTTTCCAGAATCCTCCAGCTTCGCCGCGATTCCTTTGCCCCTGTCCACATCGCTATATTGAAGGTCAACAAGGGCTAGCCGTGGGTCAGACCATTCGAGATTGTCCCGCCGAATATAGCCACGCATGATCCCCAACTTGGCGATCCAATCTATGGTTCCTGATAGTGACATTGGATTGGTTGCCAATGCATCGAGGGTTTCTCGCCACAGGGACAAAATCTCTTGGGTATCGGGATCCTCGACGTGATTCACTTCGCAATATTGCGCCGAAGCTTCCAGATAAATCCTCTGAATATCAATCGCCGTCATGCGACTACCGTTATTTAGTTGAAGCTCGTGTGTCAGGCTGAGATCGTAGGAAACTTGGGTCATTTCCTTTACCGCATTACTCAGAGCAATCTGGCCTGAGATATCGAATCCAGACTCAATGAGGCTCAGGACGAGGGACGTAGTTCCCATTTTCAATAGCGTCGCAGTGTCGGATAGATTGGCGTCTCCAACAATTACGTGCAGTCGACGATACTTCTCCGGGTCAGCATGTGGCTCGTCGCGTGTGTTGATGATCGGTCTCTTGAGCGTAGTTTCCAAGCCGACTTCCACCTCGAAATAATCAGCCCGTTGTGAAATTTGAAACTCCTTTGTTTTACCGTCCTGACCTTTTCCGAGGCGCCCGGCACCAGTAAAAATCTGCCTCGTCACGAAAAAGGGAGTAAGTGTTTTGACAATATCGGCAAATGGAGTAGTCCTCCGCATCAAATAATTTTCGTGGCATCCGTAGGAGGCACCCTTATTGTCCACATTATTTTTGTATAAATGAATACGCACGCCATCGAATAACGGACCAGCATTCGCAGCCTGCTGAGCGATCAGTGCGCCGGCTCGATCCCAGAGAACAGCATCTCGTGGGTTGGTCACCTCCGGACTGGAGTACTCAGGATGTGCATGATCAACGTAAAACCGTGCTCCATTAGTCAGGATCAGGTTAGCTAAACCCAACTCGGAGTCGTCTACATCAGTTAGTTGGGATGGATGCGCGTCAGCGCGTGAAACATCAAATCCGCGTGCGTCACGAAGTGGAGATTCTTGTTCGTAATCCCAGTGAGTTGATGCCTGTCGTTCTAATCCAACAAGTCGTGCATATGAATTGACAATATGCGAACTAGTTACCATGGCATTCATTGTTGGATGGCCTGGTACTGAAATTCCGAACTCGGTCTCTATACCCATGACACGCCGAACAGACATGACGTCTACCTCGCCACTGAGCTATGCACTACAGATACTGACCGGTGTGAGTAACGGTGCTGATTGAATTTATCGAGCGTCCAGGCTCGGTACCTTTCTTGCCCTCGATGAGCGTCCGAATGAACACGATCCGTTCGCCCTTTTTGCCGGAAATTCTGGCCCAGTCATCTGGATTCGTTGTATTAGGAAGGTCCTCATTCTCTCGGAATTCGTCGAGGCATGCGTCCAGGAGGTGTTGAACGCGAATGCCTTTGTCACCTGTTGATAAGAAGTCCTTGATTGCGGACTTTTTCGCACGGGAAACGACATTCTCAATCATGGCCCCTGAATTGAAGTCCTTGAAAAAGAGCACCTCTTTGTCACCATTGGCATATGTCACTTCGAGAAAACGATTCTCGTCTGAGTCTGCGTACATCTTCTCAACTGCCATTTGAATCATGTTCTTACACGTAAGTTCAGCATCACCGCCATGGGTTGCTAGATCGTCTTTATGAAGAGGCACGTTGGGGGTGAGATATTTGGCAAAAATCGCACGCGCTGACTCCGCATCTGGACGTTCGATCTTTATCTTGACGTCTAGGCGGCCTGGCCTCAGGATTGCCGGGTCGATCATGTCCTCGCGATTACTGGCACCAATCACGATCACGTTTTCCAGGCCTTCAACGCCGTCTATCTCACTAAGAAGTTGAGGAACGATCGTGTTTTCAACATCGCTACTCACTCCAGTTCCGCGTGTTCGAAATAGCGAATCCATTTCGTCGAAGAAGACAATGACAGGCATGCCCTCGGAGGCCTTTTCCCGGGCACGCTGAAAGACGAGCCTTATATGGCGTTCGGTTTCCCCAACGTATTTATTCAGCAGTTCAGGTCCCTTGATATTGAGAAAGAACGACCGTCCCTCCCCCATACCTGTCCGCTCGAGAACCTTCTGAGCTAGTGAATTGGCAACTGCCTTTGCAATGAGAGTTTTGCCGCAACCTGGAGGGCCATACAACAAAATTCCCTTAGGAGGGCGTAACTGGTGTTCCGCGAAGAGTTCGGCATGAAGGTATGGCAGTTCAACCGCATCACGAATGGCTTCTATTTGATCGGCCAATCCCCCAATGTCTTCGTAATTGATATCAGGTACCTCTTCGAGGACAAGTTCTTCCACCTCTGCTTTTGCAACTTTCTCAAAGGCAACGCTATTTCGAGAGTCGCAGAGCAAGCTGTCGCCCGATCGGAGCTTCTCAGAAAGTAGAGGCGAACCGAGTCGGACAACCCTCTCCTCATCAGAATGCGAAACGACGAGTGCCCTATCCGAATCGATTATTTCCTTGAGGACAACAATCTCGCCAATATTGTCGAACTGCTGAACGCCGACGATGTTGAGTGATTCGTTGAGGAGAACTTCACGGCCGAGTGTTAGTTCTGCCTTTTCCACCTCGGGGCTCACCCTCACCCTTATTTTCTTGCCCATCACCATAATGTCGGCAGTTGAGTCCTCCAAGGCGGTGAGGACGGTCCCAAATCCGCCAGGGGGTTCGGCCAGACGGTCAACCTCCGTTTTCAGCGAGACTATTTGTTCACGTGCCTCACGCAAAGTGGCGATTAGCCGAGCATTATGGTCACGTTGAGCCGCCAATTCCCCTTGTAGTCGGGTTAGTTCGCTTGTCTCTGACATGTGAGTGGACTCCTTGTAAAGTGGCCTACCGCCATCACTCTAATCCTTCTTTGGCCTGCCAGCATGTTGATTCACCTCGGGGCAGGTGTGCTCATTTCTGGTGGTGAGTAATCCTCACCATAAGCGCCGGGTGCTGGTCGCCTCTTTCTCTTCAAGCCACTGCGCCCCTCCCCCATTATGCGTGCCGTAACGAGGAAACCGGTATGCCCGTTCATAGTGTGGTTTGGACGGACGGAAAGTCCATCAAGATGCCAGGTTCTCAGCAAGCTTTCCTCGGCTCGAGGTTCAGACCAGATGTCTCGCAGTCGAAGTGTTTCAACTATTCTCGAAAGTTGGGTTGTGGTCGCCACATACACAACAAGTGATCCGCCGGGCCGAAGCGCCCGTTCAACCGTGTCGAGACATTCCCATGGAGCGAGCATGTCCAAAACTACAGCATCGAAAACCTCGTCATGTGTGTCCCACAGAGCTAAATCATCAACACTGATGCGCCAACTGTCCGGATATCCACCGAACCACCGACATATATTCTCTGTGGCTATCTCAGCAAACTCGGTACGTTTCTCCACGCTGTGAACTAGTCCCTGAGGTCCGACAACCCGCAACAGGGAACAGGTCAGAGCACCGGATCCAACACCTGCTTCTAAGACCCGCGAGCCTGCGCCCAAGTCTGCTAATCCGACTATCCGTGCCGCATCCTTCGGATATACGACAGCAGCGCCTCGTGGCATAGATAGGACGTAGTCGTCTAATTGGGGCCGAAATACCTGGTAATCGACAAGTCGATCACTCTGAACAACGGAACCGTCACTCTGACCAATGATGGAATCATGTGTGATCTGACCGCGATGACTGTGAAAGATTTGACCAGGTGTCAAGGTAAACGTGTATTTGTTGTCCCGGGCATCAACCAATTGAACAAGTTCACCCTCGACAAAAGGTCCCGTTCGCCGGGGCTTTATGGAGATCGCCGTGCGTGATGCTGGTGGGTGAACAGGTCGGCGCGCCATGTGATGACCTTACCGGTGTAGTGCTCACAGACAATTATGGTTGAGCAGTGTTTCCAACGAGTCTTTCTCCGTCACGCACTTCGGATTTCTTGCAGTGTCCATTGCTCTACCGGTTGCGGACAATAGACCAACTTCCTGATCAACCTTCTGCCGCGGCCGTGCGCGGCACATTGGTTCATAAAGTCTTGGAGCGACTTTTTGACCTGCCCAGCGGGGATCGAACGGTTGTCGGAGCAACAGAAATTGTCCACGAGGAAATTCACATACTTCGCACTGAATGTCCTGGCGATTACAGCATTTTGACCGCGGATCTTGGATCCGTGGAAGATGCTCATGAAGCAACACAACATCTGCTCAAACCGATTGAGCCATTGCTGTCCACCTATTTTGCCATGGAAGATCCCAATCGCCTCGAGCCTTTCGCTCGGGAGATGGCTCTCAGCGTTGAAATTGCTGATTCATTCTCTATCAGAGGGTTTATTGACCGCGTAGATAAAGCTCCCAATGGTGATATCCGAGTTGTGGACTACAAGACGGGCAAAGCACCGGGGGAAAGATTTGCTCACAAGGCTCTTTTTCAAATGAAGTTTTATGCCTTGGCGTGGTGGAGACTCACTAATACCGTTCCGACAATGCTGCAATTGATGTACCTAGGGAATAGCCGCTATCTTCGATATCAACCGGATCAATCAGACTTAATCGCCATAGAAAAGCGCCTACTGGCCCTGAGAAGTGCTATCGGAAAGGCTGCTGAACGTGGGGACTTCCGTCCTCAACCGAGCACATTGTGTTCCTGGTGCTCATATAAATCCCTCTGTCCGGAATTTGGTGGCACTCCACCGGAATTACCACCGCGGGAAACGTGGGCTTCGGGTTCCTCGCTCGTTGATCAGGCGCTACAGGCTGGGAATACTTCAGTATTGGAGTGAATCTACGCGCCACAGCGATTCCACCGTGTGACCTTCCAAGGTTGAAATAGTGATGGCACCTGGCACAGCAATATTGGTCATGTGCTGTACGGAAATGGTTCTTGCTCCTGCACTGACGGCTGATTCGGTTCCAGTTGGCGAGTCCTCAATGGCCAGACATTGGACTATTGGGACATTAAGGAGGCGAGCGGCTTCCAGGTAAGGAAACGGGTCGGGTTTGGAATGAAGTACTTCATCTCCGGCAATTGACACTGTGAATTCACCCACATGGGACCGCATGTTGGACATCACGGCGTCCAGGAGAAGTCTCCACGAAGCGGTAACAATGGCTGTTGGAATTCCACGCGCATGTGCGTCCTCGACCAAGCTTCTGGCTCCCGGCCTCCACGCAATCGGTTCGGCGAGGAATAGGGAATGAACATGGGACAGGAGTGTGGAACTAAGTTCCGCGAGGCTCGGCACCTGTGAGTCCCGATGAGATTCGATCCGAGACTGCATGTGTTGGGCAACTCTCTCGAGTGGGCCGCCTAGGCAGTATTCCTGGTCCTGAGGTGTCCAATCCACATTCCACCGTTGCATGGTTTGCTGCTCCGCTAACAGCCAGAGATGCTCCGAATCGAGCAGGGTGCCGTCAAGATCGAAGAGAACAGCCTGGGGTAGATGCACACCTCAGGGTACTGCCACAGTTGTGTCATGAATGGCACCCTCATGCGTACGGTCTCACTGTCCAGTTCCACTGAGATCTCTTATCGGTACCGGCCAGGCTCACAGGGAGACAATGTCGTCCTTATCCACGGA
>DIUQ01000028.1 GCA_002422375.1 bacterium UBA6154 | reverse complement strand
CGACCATGCTGCTCGCTGATTTAGGTGCAACTGTCATTAAGGTGGAAAAACCTGGGTCAGGAGATGACACTCGTCGCTGGAGTCCTCCGGAGACAACCGAAGGCCGGGCCACCTATTTCGAGAGTGTAAATCGAAATAAACGCTCTATCACACTGGATCTCAACGACCACCAGGATCGTCGCAGAGCCCAGAACCTTGCGGCGAAGTCCGACATTTTTGTGGAGAACTATAAAGTTGGTGCACTCGCGAAATTCGGGTTGGACTACCCCGCGGTAACTACCCGTAACCCCGGAGTCATCTACTGCAGTATTAGTGGATTTGGTGACAAGGGCGGCCGCGATCTACCGGGATACGACCTCTTGGTTCAGGCAATGGGCGGCCTGATGAGTATTACTGGCGAGGATACACCGACCAAAGTGGGAGTAGCGCTCGTTGATGTACTCACTGGACTACATGCCAGTGTTGCCATGTTGGCGGCACTTCATGAGCGTGATGAATCTGGTCAAGGCCAACATGTCTCAACGAATCTACTCTCGGCACTGCTCTCCTCGATGGTCAACCAGAGCACGGGGTTCACCATGGGGGGTGTCGTCCCCACATTCCTTGGGAATGCTCACCCCAGCGTCTCCCCCTATGAAGTTTTCCGGTGCTCCGACCAAGACATTGTCATTGCTGTCGGCAATGACACGCAATTTCATGCCTTATGTCAGGCCTTGGACCTGGACTCCTGCATGGCTGATCCTCGGTTCACGTCGAACTCTGAAAGGGTCCGGCATCGAGAGGAACTAGGTAGAGCAATCAACGGACAACTGGCCACCCACACCGCGCATTACTGGGCAGATCTGCTGACCGCAGCAGGCGTGCCCTGCGGACCCATTAACAACATGTCGCAGGCTTTTGCACTGGCGGAACGCCTCGGTCTGAACCCGGTAATTGATGGCCATGTGGCGCATCCGGTCACCTATTCACGCACACCAGCGGATGCGTACGTGCGGGCTCCGTTATTGGGCGATTCGACCGCCGCAATCATCGAGGAACTTTCCCTCGATGATCTGCCCTCTACGTAATTGAGTTACTCTGTCAATGCGGAGCTGGGTGCTCAACGATCCTCACCCCCGTGGATCAGAGTGCTCAGTTCCGCCCTCGTCGGAGGAACCATCCTTTCGTTGCTTCGCTGCACTCGCGAATACCCGAATAATGACACCGAGGTAAACCAAACCTAAAGCCATTTGCAACATGGTGACGGAGCGTGCAGGTATAGATACGGGAGTAATATCGCCGAATCCCACGGTGGAGAGCACGGTAATGGCGTAATACATGGATGAAAAGGGTGTCAATTCCTCAGTAAATGAGCCTGGGCTGTCAAGGCTAATAATCGTGTAAACGGTTGCGAAGATAGCGAGAAATAGAAACCCCGTTGCGATGATCGCTTGACTAGATTGAATTCCAGGAAATTTGGCGGTTCGAATGCGGCGTAGTTGATAACTGAAATAGACCGCATAAAGCAATGACAGCACAACGAGCGCAGCAACCACGCCGTATGAGCGAACATCACTGTTATCTGGCAATCTGCTGAGGATAAAGGCGACCAGTGCAAATAACAAAGCTAATTGCATTACTGACAAAAGCATTGCCATGAACAAACTCTTCTTGTGTTTCTCCACCATGAATTCCGCCTTTGCCTGTTGAACTATTCGAGCGCTGCTAGCTGGCCACACGCCCCGTCTATTTCCCTGCCTCGAGTATCACGCACAGTTACAGGAACTCCATACGATTCTAAAATACGAGCGAATGCTCGTTCGTCCTCAGGTCGAGAGGCAGTCCACTGGGAACCAGGGGTCGGATTGAGCGGAATCAAATTCACGTGCACTAGGTGACCCCGGAGGAGTTCACCTAACAGGTGCGCGCGACCAGCTTGATCATTAATGTCCTTGATCAGAGCATATTCAATACTGACACGTCGCTTTGTTGTCTCGGCGTACTCCCACGCCGCATCCAGGACTTCCTCCACCGACCAGCGAGTGTTGATGGGCACTAACGTGTCCCGAAGTTCGTTATCTGGCGCGTGCAACGAAACGGCCAATGTGACAGGAATTCCTTCCGTGGCGAGTTGGCGAATTCGGGGCACCAAACCCACCGTCGACACCGTGACGCCACGTGCGGAGATACCCAAACCGGCCGGGGCTGGGTCAATAATCCGATGAATGGCACCCAATACGGCGTTGTAATTGGCCAAGGGTTCGCCCATGCCCATAAAGACAATATTTGAAACCCGGCCGGGGCCGCCGGTAACTTCGTTGCGAGCAAGCGCCTGCGCACCAGCAAGGACCTGACCAAATATTTCAGCAGTAGATAAATTTCGCGTTAATCCCGCTTGCCCGGTGGCACAGAACGGGCAATTCATGCCACATCCCGCTTGGGAGGAGATGCACATGGTTACTCGCTGGGGGTACCTCATGAGAACACTTTCCACCAGTGATGAATCGTGCAGGCGCCATAGAGTTTTAATGGTCTCACCACCGTCACACTCAATATTGCGTACAGGCGTGAGCAGAGGGGGCAGCAATTCCCGCTCCATAACCTCGAGATCGCCCTGCGGAATATCCGACCAGTTCGCTGGCTCTTTATCAAGATGCTCAAATAGATGGCGGGATAGCTGATCGGCGCGAAATCCAGGTAGGCCCAGGTCAGCCACTGCACCCTTACGTTCAGCCACCGTGAGATCCAGGAAGTGCCGTGGCGGCTTTCCCTTCTTTGGGGACTCAAAAACTAGTTCGCCTGGTTGTGGCATTAGCCCAACACGCCTGACATTGCGCTCACAACACCTGACCCGAGAAAGAGCGTGAACACTGCCCATGATGCAAAGGCATTGGGGATTAATGAATCGAGTCGATCCATCATGCCACCGTGCCCTGGAACAATCGAGCCCATGTCCTTGACCCCCAGGTCTCGTTTAATGGCACTCTCAACAAAATCACCGCCGGTCGCTGTCACCGTCAACACCAATCCGGCAATGAGTCCCTGCCACCAGGGAGCGTCGAAAATGAGCATGAATGCGGCAATTCCCACGACGGACTGAAGAATGACCGAGCCGGCAAAGCCCTCCCACGACTTTTTAGGACTGAGATGGGCCGCCATGGGATGTTTACCGAACAGCACACCGAATGCGTACCCACCAATGTCATTAGCAACGGTGAGCAGGATAAAAACAATCACGCGCCACGGACCATTGTCTGCAGCAAGGGACAGCATTAGAAAGGCCGCCATAAAGGGAAGATAGGCAATGAGCAGTACCGAGGCGGCTACGTCGGCCAGAAATCCGACAGCACCTTTGCGGATCCTCCAGAACATGACCAGCAGTACAGAAATACCTGTTGCAACCAGTTGAGCTTCAAAGCCCCACACATAAGCCACACTCGGTATGGCAATCGTTGCGAGATACACCGGAGTCCGCGAGACGGAGATATTGCGTCGGTGCAGCACCGACACGAACTCGTGTACCGCGATGAGAAGCGCAATGATCGCCACAACTCCGAATAACCATTTGACCGTGGTCAACGAAATAATGACGATCGCAGCCAACGCAACGCCGGATGCAACAGCAGCGGGCAGATTTCTCCCCGCTTTCGGCGGAGTCTTCTCTGCAGTCACCGACTACACCTCGAGGAGTTCGGCTTCTTTGTGCTTGAGAATTTCGTCAATATGCTCAGTGTTTTTGTGCGTGATGTCGTCAAGGGNNAGCGTCTCTTTTGCGTGCCGCCTAATATTTCGAACGGAGATTTTGGCATCTTCCCCTTTTGTGCGCGCCAACTTGATGTATTCCTTGCGTCGCTCCTCAGTCAACTGGGGCAGAACAACGCGTATGACATTTCCGTCAGTGGTGGGATTGATTCCCAAATCGCTTTCACGTAGGGCTTTTTCGATACCTGCTGCAGCTCCCTTGTCATAAGGGGTTATCAGGATCATGCGGGCTTCGGGGGTTTGGAAGGACGCCAATTGATTGACGGGGGTCATGGTTCCGTAGTAGTCCACCGAAATTTTATTGAACATAGCAGGGGTTGCCCGTCCTGTCCGAATAGTCGAAAAGTCTTCGCGGGCTACCGCAATGGCCTTGTCCATTTTCTCCCCGGCTTCAGCCAGCACCAGATCGATTTCCTCTGACATGTCCTATTCCTATCTATGCGTCTTGATTATTTGTTCACGATGCGGAACGAATAAGTGTTCCAATGCTTTCACCACGCACCGCGCGAGCAATATTGCCCTTAACTAGCAAGTTGAACACAACAATGGGTAGCTGATTGTCCTGGCACAGACTGATCGCTGTTGCATCAGCCACTTTCAGCCCTTGGGCCAGAACTTGGGCTGGAGTTAATTGATCGTATTTCACGGCATCAGGGTTTGTTCGTGGATCGTCGTCATATACGCCATCGACACCCTTAGCCATAAGGACGACCTCTGCGCCGATTTCCAAAGCACGCTGAGCCGCTGTTGTGTCCGTCGAAAAATAGGGTTGACCAAGACCTGCACCGAAAATGACCACCCGACCCTTGGCAAGGTGACGCATGGCTCGACGCGGTACATAGGGTTCGGCTACCTGACCCATGGTGATGGCGGTTTGAACACGCGTATCGATCCCTGCCTTTTCACAAAAATCCTGCAACGCGAGGCAGTTCATGACAGTACCCAACATGCCCATGTAATCAGCGCGAGCCCGCTCCATACCTCGATCAGACAACTGGGCGCCGCGGAAGTAATTTCCTCCGCCAATGACAACGGCGACTTCCGTCCCCGTGTCCACTACAGCCTTTATCTGCTGTGCGATGGAACTGACGACATCTGGGTCAACCCCCAATGCGCCTTCACCCGCAAAGGCCTCCCCACTTAACTTAAGGAGGACACGCTTCCAACCGCCTTCAGGCACGCCAGGCCACATATCTATGGTCCCTTCAAGGGTCGATTGCA
>DIUQ01000039.1 GCA_002422375.1 bacterium UBA6154 | reverse complement strand
GCCATCAAGAAAACGATTACATGGCAAGGACGTGTGACCCCCGGCACACGGTAGAACAGCAAATGCTGTGCCCTTTGTCACAAGTGCGTTAGATCACCATGTTTTGGGTGGTAAATCCGGCAACGCGGGTGCATCCTTGAGCACCACAAGGGACACGAATTTCACCTAGTCACAGGGAAGTGATGTTATGGGCGCTCGGCTCGATTTCTCCACAGCACCAACGCAGAATAAGCAGCTACTCGAATGGGTAGACGACATGGCTGCATTGACCGAACCGGATTCCATCATGTGGTGCGACGGCTCTGATGCTGAATGGGATCGACTGACCCAGGAGATGGTGGAGTCCGGCACATTCATTCGATTGAATGAGGACATTCGCCCCAATTCATTCCTCGCCCGCTCCGACCCCAGTGACGTTGCCCGGGTGGAGAATCGAACGTTTATCTGCTCCCAGCGTGAAGTAGACGCAGGTCCCACCAATAACTGGGCAGAGCCCTCAGAAATGCGCGGCACCCTGAACAACCTCATGCGCGGATGCATGCGCGGTCGCACCATGTATGTCGTTCCGTTTTCCATGGGCCCGCTCGGGTCTCGCATTGCTCAACTCGGTGTTGAGATTACGGATTCTCCCTATGTTGTTGTCAACATGAAAATTATGACTCGTATGGGTCAAGCGGCTCTCGACGAAATCGGCGAATTCGGCGAATTTGTACCTGCTATCCACAGTGTGGGCTATCCCCTCGTCGACGAGTCCGGCACCGCGCGCCCAGATGTTGCCTGGCCATGTAATGACACGAAATACATTGTTCATTTCCCGGAGACGCGTGAGATTTGGTCCTATGGATCGGGCTATGGCGGTAACGCGCTCTTGGGTAAAAAATGTTTTGCCTTACGCATTGCTTCGGCCATGGCTCGGGATGAAGGCTGGATGGCTGAACACATGCTGATTCTCAAGCTCACCTCGCCGTCGAATCAGGTCAAATACGTCACTGCAGCGTTCCCCTCAGCGTGCGGTAAGACCAATCTCGCCATGTTGGAGCCCACCGTTCCTGGGTGGACAGTTGAAACAATCGGTGACGATATTGCCTGGATGCGTTTTGGTGAAGACGGTCGTCTGCATGCGATCAACCCGGAAGCAGGTTTCTTTGGTGTGGCACCAGGAACAGGCATGAGTACCAATGCCAATGCGGTGCGCTCCCTCGATGCCAACTGCATTTTCACCAACGTGGCACTGACCGACGACGGCGATATCTGGTGGGAAGGGCTCACCGACGAGGTACCCGCGCACCTGATTGACTGGAAGGGCAATGATTGGACGCCAGATTCTGCTGAGCCGTCCTCCCATCCGAATGCGCGCTTCACCGCGCCGGCACGTCAATGTCCGTCGATTGCACCTAACTGGGAAGATCCCGCGGGCGTACCGATCGACGCCATCTTGTTCGGTGGTCGTCGGGCCACCAATGTGCCACTCGTATCTGAATCCTTCGATTGGCAACACGGTGTATTCGTTGGCTCGACCGTTTCCAGCGAACAAACAGCGGCCGCCGAGGGTTCCGTTGGCACGCTGCGTCGAGATCCCTTTGCCATGCTGCCGTTCTGCGGATACAACATGGCTGACTACTGGGGGCATTGGCTCAAAATCGGTGAATTCACTTCTCCGGAGAAGCTTCCTCGGATTTACTCCGTCAATTGGTTCCGCAAGAATGCTGATGGCAAATTCGTGTGGCCAGGATTCGGCGAAAACTCGCGCGTGCTGGAGTGGATTGT
This sequence comes from bacterium UBA6154, assembly GCA_002422375.1. The sequence goes on along the minus strand of DIUQ01000039.1, from coordinate 2,472 downwards.
GAATCGGCTCTCCGGAGAAGCAGATGCAGTCGATACACCCATTGGCCGCATTCCCGCGGAGGGTTCACTGAACACAGCAGGCTTGGGTCTTTCCGCCGAGTCCATGGAGGAACTCTTTGCTGTCGATGTGAACTCGTGGCTAGCGGAGGCTGACTTGACCGAGGCGTACTACGCCGAATTCGGTGACCATGTTCCTCAGGAATTGACAGCACAACTCACTGCTTTGCGTGAGCGGTTGCAGAGTTCCTGACCGTCCTTAGGCGAGAGTAGCCATCAGGATTGCTTTGATGGTGTGCATCCTGTTTTCGGCTTGGTCAAAAGCAATATTTGCATGTGACTCAAAGACTTCATGGGTGACCTCAACTCCCTGATCGAGTCCAAACTGGTCAGCGAGGTGGGCACCAATGGTGGTCCGTGTGTCGTGGTACGCGGGAAGACAGTGCATGAATTTAGCCTGTGGTCCGGCTAGTGCCATGACATCCGCGCTCACCTGATAGTCACGGAGAAGTTCAATGCGTGCTGCCCATTCCTCACTGGGTTCACCCATGGAGACCCAGACATCTGTGTGGACAAAGTCCGCTCCGCTGACTCCCTGCGTAATGTCGTCGGTAATCAGAAGGCGCGCCCCTGTGCTGTGCGCAAGTTTTTCAGCAGCAGCCACGATATCCGGATCGGGCCAGAGTGACCTCGGTGCGACCAAGCGAACATCAGAACCCATCAGCGCACCCATGGTGAGTAGTGAGTTAGCCATGTTGAAACGCGAATCGCCCAGATAACAAAAACTTAATTGCTTGTCGCCGGAGGAGTGTTCCCGCATGGTGAGAAAGTCGGCCAACATTTGCGTGGGATGCCACTGATCGGTCAAGCCGTTGTAGACCGGCACCTGCGAATACTCAGCTAATTCTTCGACGACCGATTGTTCTGTTCCGCGGTACTCAATGGCATCGAAAAGTCGATCAAGGACCCGAGCCGTGTCAGCGGGTGATTCTTTGTGGCCAATTTGGCTGGATGCGCCATCGAGGAAGGTAATGGCGCCACCCTGATCAGCCATGGCCACGCTGAATGCGACGCGGGTTCGAGTGGACGTCTTTTCAAAGATTGCCGCAAGGTGTTTGCCGGTGAGCAATGGAGTCTCATGATGCGATGCCCGTGCTGTTTTGACGCTCTGGGCAAGGTCGAGCAGGCTCGTTAACTCCGCCGGGGTGAAATCAGTTTCCTTGAGAAAGTCGCGTCCGGTGAGACCCAGCGCACGAACGCTGTCACGGGAGAGGGGCAGGGAAGAAGTGTCGGCCGCCATTACCGGAGTCTAGCCGGCGTATCCCAATGCTCGTTCCGAGATTGCTTCGTTAACCGCCTCGCCAGCAATGTGAAGCCCCGCACCTCGGGCCTGGGGGAGGGTTCGGGCGTCGAGCCGACGGAAAATTTGTTCACGATCGTCTTCACTGAGCCCACCCCACACTCCGTAGGGCTCGCGGGCTCTAATGGCGTAATCAGCGCATTCCAATCGCACGGGACAGGAAGCACACACTCGTTTTGCCGATTGATCTCGACGCACGCGCGAGGAGCCCCGCTCATTCTGTGGGTGAAAGAACAAGAGTGGATCAGCATTGCGGCACAGGCCTAATTCCTGCCAATGCCAGGTGGAGTCGAGTGGCACCTGAGCCAGCGGTTGTTGTGGCACTGCGATCACATCCTTTCCACGACTTCTATGACAAATCTACGCGCAGATTTTCATGAGCTCGGCGGGACTAAAGTCCTGATGTCGCAACTTTGGTTGTGAGTTGTGTCATCACGTGAGCGATAAGCCTCAGGACAGGTGCTCAGGAGTTTTGCCCGGCTTCATTCTCGGCGGTTTCATTCTTGGCGATCTCAGCACGCACGTCGTCCATGTTGACATCGCGAACAGCCTGAACCAGATTGTCAAAAGCCTCCTGCGGAAGGGCACCGGCCTGCGAGTACAGGACAACGCCATCGCGGATCGCCATGAGGGTCGGGATAGATGAAATCTGGAAGCTACCGGCCAATGCTTGTTCCGCTTCGGTATCCACCTTGGCAAAAACAATATCCGGATTGGCATCGGATGCTTTTTCGTAGACCGGGGCAAAGTTCCGGCAGGGACCGCACCAGGCGGCCCAGAAATCGACAAAGACAATGGAGTTACCCTGAATTGTCTCGGCAAAGGTATTTTCAGTGAGATTCAACGTAGCCATGCCCATACCCTAGGGGGTATACAAATACGCCCCGCATCCGGGGTGTCTTCCGGCGTATCTAAAGCCTCAGGACGGGTGAACTCGCCCAGAAAGTAGGGTTGCGCTGTGAGTACGCCACTGGACACGCCTGGGTTGGAGCAACCCGCAGCTGACACCGTGGGCTCAACCCTCACCAAGGAACGGGAATCCCACGTCGACGACGGTGATCACGAGCGATTCGCCCATTATGTGCAGAAGGACAAAATCGTGGAGAGCGCCGTCA
>DIUQ01000032.1 GCA_002422375.1 bacterium UBA6154 | reverse complement strand
TGAGTTATATATAGTTCGTCTCGGTCAAGAGATCAGCATTAAGCCCCGGCTTGCTGATCGGCAACCCTCCAACCGCGGTGGGGTGCTCCCGGTGGAGACCAGGCCTCTCCGGAGGCAAGCGCGGGTCTTGCACAAGGCAGGGCCCCAGTTGAAGCGAGGGTCGCCATGTATTGCTGTTGTTTCTGCACCATCACCTGAGTTCGCGCATGTGCGCTTCGCAGGCTCAGATGATCACGGTGCTTTATGCGATTTCACTAGGTAATGACAAAACGGCTATTGCTTTCAACATTTCATACATTTAAAGGAGCATATTCATGAGTGACAAGTGGGCGTTTGAAACAAAACAAATACACGCGGGGCAGGCCCCTGATTCTGCGACGGGTGCCCGTGCACTTCCGATTTATCAGACAACATCGTACGTATTTAATGACACTGAACATGCAGCCAATCTGTTTGCCCTCAAGGAATTAGGAAATATCTACACCCGGATCATGAATCCAACTCAGGCCGCTGTGGAGGATCGGATTGCGGCTCTTGAAGGCGGCGTTGGTGCGCTACTTGTTGCCAGTGGTCAAGCCGCAGAGACGATTGCAATTCTCAACATTGCTGAAGCGGGAGATCACGTTGTCTCAAGCCCCAGCCTGTATGGCGGAACGTATAACTTGTTCCACTACACCCTTCCCAAATTGGGTATTGAGGTGTCATTCGTCGAGAATCCTGACGATCTAGATTCATGGCGAGCCGCAATCCGACCCAATACCAAGGTCTTTTACGGGGAATCGCTGGCAAATCCACGTAACGATGTCTTAGACATTTCTGGCGTGGCACAGGTGGCCCATGAGTATGGAGTTCCGTTGATAGTTGACAATACGGTCGCTACTCCGTACCTCATCAGGCCCTTTGAGCATGGCGCAGACATTGTCGTGCATTCCGCAACCAAGTACTTAGGTGGGCATGGGACGGCGGTAGCAGGCGTGATCGTCGATGCCGGTTCATTCGACTATGCCCAGTATCCGGATCGTTTCCCGAATTACAACCAGCCCGATCCCAGTTATCACGGTCTTGTCTATGCAAGAGACCTTGGTGTCGGTGGAGCATTTGGTGTGAACCTTGCGTTTATTCTCAAGGCTCGAGTCCAACTACTTCGTGATCTAGGAGCTGCTGTCAGTCCCTTCAACGCTTTCCTGATTGCCCAGGGCATCGAGACACTGTCCCTTCGCATGGAGCGACATACTGAGAATGCGCTCGCGGTGGCCCAATGGCTGAACAACCATGACGCTGTCGTCTCGGTCAACTATGCGGGCCTCGAGGGCAGCCCGTGGCACGAACTGGGCAAGAAGTATGCCCCCATCGGAACAGGCGCGGTGTTGAGCTTCGAGATTAAGGGCGGTCTCGATGCGGGTAAGAAGTTCGTTGAAGGGCTTGAATTGCACAGCCACGTGGCAAATATCGGAGATGTGCGCAGTTTGGTCATTCATCCGGCGTCGACCACTCACTCTCAGTTACAACCAGACGAGCAACTATCTGCTGGAGTTACCCCTGGTCTCGTTCGTTTGGCTGTTGGATTGGAAGCTTTGCCGGACATCCTTGATGATCTCGACAAGGGATTTGCGGCGGCAGCTCAGTAGCCATGTCCGAATACGGTCCACTGTCCTATGAAGGGCACCCTCCTGCCAGCGCTGCCTGGCGGGAGGGTGACAACCCTGGGCACCGTCAATTTGTTGACGTTAGGGGTATTACCACCGACAGTGGTTTCCAGTTTGATTCCGTTCGAGTCGCCTTCGAAACCTGGGGGACACTCAATGAGGATCGTTCCAATGCAATTTACGTGTGCCATGCCCTGACGGGCGACTCACACGTGACAGGTCCAGCTGGCCCCGGGCATGCGACCAGTGGCTGGTGGGATTCCCTTGTTGGCGAGGGGATGCCCGTTGACACAGATGAATATTTTGTCGTGTGTGCGAATGTGCTCGGAGGCGCACAGGGCACCACAGGACCGTCTTCCCTTGCGCCCGACGGTCAACCGTGGGGAAGTCGTTTCCCCGTGATCACCATCGGTGACATGGTTCAGGTTGAGTATCTGCTCATGCAGGCCCTGAACATTCCAGTTTGGCAACTTATGCTCGGTCCGTCCCTCGGAGGCATGCGCGTTCTGGAGTGGATGGTGCAGCACCCGGACAGGGTGCGTGGAGGTCTAGTTTTAGGCTCAACTGCTGCGGTGACCGCTGATCAAATTGGAATACATGCGACCCAGATCTTGGCTATTCAGCAGGATCCCTATTTCCTCCAGGGTGATTATTACTCCCACCCACATGGCCCCGTTCACGGTATGGGACTTGCTCGGCGCATGGCGCACCTGACCTATCGCAGTGAAACAGAACTCGATGTCCGATTCGGACGAAACCCGCAACAGGGGGAGGACCCATATAACTCTGGCAGGTTTGCCATTGAGTCGTATCTTGATCACCATGCTGACAAACTGGCTCGTCGATTCGATGCCAATACATACATCGCGTTAACCCAAGCCATGAGTCTTTTTGACCTGGGTAGGAGCCGCGGGGGTACAGATCAAGCATTGTCACAAATCACTGCACCACTGACGGTGGTGGGAATTGATTCGGACCGACTATTCCCGATTCGTCTACAGCAGAATATTGTCGACATGGCACCGGGGGCAGATCGACTGCACATCCTGCGCTCGCCCTATGGCCACGATGGATTCCTTGTTGAGCACGATCAGGTCGGTGAGTTTGCGCGCCATGCGTTAGCACGGGTGCATGCGGGCGTATCAACTGATTAGCCAGTTATCCACAGGCATGCCTGACCACTAGGCATGCCCTCTCGGAAGCGGCACACTGAGCAAATGCTGCGCGTAGGAGTTGTGCACTTCGTCGGGAAACTCTGCATCATGCTCATGTGTGTGGTTATTCCATTAGAAGCCTGGAATATACCGAGCACCATGGCCGACCCCTTGGTCATTGGTAACCCGGAACAGATTAGATTCGAAGGTACGGGTGGTCTCATTCTGCCGAGCTCCGTATCGACTGAAGATAGGGATAGGGCGGCTCGCTGCGTTGATTGCTCGTGGCGTATGACTCCCGCGTGTATACCTGGGCCAGATCAGTACTG
>DIUQ01000041.1 GCA_002422375.1 bacterium UBA6154 | reverse complement strand
AAGTGAGCGCGGGCAGGATCCCCGGGAGACGTTCGGCCAGCATAGTTTTGCCCACACCAGGCGCACCCAGCATAAATAAATGGTGTCCGCCCGCTGCCGCGACTTCCAAAGCCCACCGTGCATGGTGTTGTCCGAGGACGTCGACAAGGTCCGGTTGAACTGGAGTGTCCATTGGTTCCAATTCAGCAATATTGAGCGGTTCTGCTTTGTGAGCCAACCCTCGTAACAGATGCTGAAGATCCGAGTAGGAGACAACGTTGATGCCCGAAACCATCTGGCATTGACGGGCATTTGTCAGCGAAAGCACCACCGTGGTAAATCCAGCCTGTGCAGCCGCAATAGCCGCAGGAACTGCGCCTGCCACCGAACGAATGCCCCCATCTAAACCAAGTTCGCCAATGAAGACGGTCGATTCGAGAACAGACTGGCTGACCTGTCCGGTTGCGCCGATGATCCCGATCGCTATGGCTAGATCCAACCCCGCACCCTGTTTACGGAGTTCCGCGGGCGACAAACTAACGGTAACTTTTCCAGACGGCCACGTTAGTTTCTGATTGCGAAATGCTGTTCGCACCCTGTGTCTCGCCTCGCTCACGGTGGCATCGGGCAGCCCAACTATCCCTACACCGGGAAGGCCTTGTGAATGATCAACTTCCACCGTGACCAGGTGACCGGCAACACCGCTAACGATTGCTCCGTAGGCTCGCGCCAACGCCATGTCACACTCCTCGAATGTGGGTAATGACGGGTGGCCCCACCATGGGTTGAATGACGCCGATCACGTCGAATCGAATGGCTCGCGGATTGACGCTGCGCCTGTCCATCCATGCGAGGGCCAGACTTCGCATCCGTCGGATTTTTCGAGCGCTTATCGCTTCTAACGGCGTGCCATGTGAGACCGAACGCCGTGTCTTAACTTCACAAATGACCAGGTCCGGTCCGTCACGCGCAATGAGATCGATTTCGCCTTGCGAACAACGCCAATTTCTTTCTAGCACAACAATTCCGTTGACTCGGAGATGCTGAGCCGCGACTTCTTCACCGTATATTCCGAGCGCATCCTTGGGTTTCATGCGCCAACTGTGAACTACATTGAGAGCGGTGAACAGGCTCAATTATTAGGCTGTGGAAATCTCTCGGATTAACCCCCGTGGATATTCCACGACCGTCGATGCAGATGTGTCAGGCCTAGAGCCTGAATTGCTTCACGATGCGCGGGCGCTGAATAGCCCTTATTAAGTGCCAACGAGTAACCGGGCACCGCAATATCGAGTTCACACATGAGGTGATCCCGGTACACCTTGGCAATGATGCTTGCCGCCGCTACTCCGGAACAGTGAACATCCGCCTTAACCTCAGTATGAACAGGCACAGACGTTAAGTGCGCTAGGTAATCGATATTTCCGTCAAGCAATATGGCATCGGGAAGCTGGGGCAGCACTGATAGTGCTCGACTTCCGGCCAGCGCCATGGCCCGCATAATTCCCATGTCGTCAATTTCTTGCGCAGATGCTTCACCGATCGCACAATTGACCGCCCATTCACGGACAAGTCCGTCAAGAACTCCCCTGCGCACTGGGGAGAGTAATTTGCTGTCGCGCAATCCGACCGGAACCTCCCCCATAATGGGCTGGACAACCACAAGACCCAGCACCACTGGACCGGCAATGGCCCCACGTCCGACCTCATCAATACACGCTATCGTGCCGAAACCCTGTTCGAATATCTGAAATTCACGATCGCGGGAAGGAAACACGGCCAGCACCTACACACGGATCAGATATCGTTATTTGCCATAGGGATTACCGGCAGAAATGGCCGGGTTATCGAAAATTGATGGAGTCGGTTCACTCGAGAAGCGGTCAAATGGCCACACGACAAGAACCACGCGCCCCACCGCATTCTCCACGGGCACCGCGCCATTATTTTCGTCCAAATGAAAACGCGAATCGGCAGAGTTCCCGCGGTTGTCCCCCATGACAAACATTCCTCCTGGAGGGACAGTGATATCAAATAGAACTTGGTCCGTGGGTCCAATAATGTAGGAACTCTCATCTAGGCCAACTCCATTGAGCACGATTTGACCAGCATCATTACAGCACGCAACCTGGTCACCTTCAATGCCGATGACCCGCTTAACAAGGTCATCGCCGGAGTCACTGGGAAGTAATCCCACGAATGTCAATACCTGGGTGAGCACACCGCTCACACCGCTTACCGTGGTATCAACGGGAGGCAGCCATCCGCTGGGATCCTTGAAGACCATGATCTCGCCACGTCCCACGCCCGAGATCCGGGTGGAAATCTTTGATGCAATGACGCGGTCATTGATCATCAACGTATTTTCCATGGAGCCACTGGGTACATAGAAGGGCTGAATCAAGAATGCCCGCATGAATGTGGCTATACCCAACGCGATAGCAATGATGACGACAAACTCGATCACCCCACGGATGAAAGACTTGCCCTTGCTTTTCGACGATGCCGATGTCTTTTCAGCTGGATCGGAAGGACCCTCACTCGACGGTGTCTCTCGTGCCGGCACGGCCACCGGATCACCCTCTCCCTACTGCGATGCTTGTCAACGTGGAATTTCTGCTTCCACGTGCGAATGTACTCATTAC
>DIUQ01000013.1 GCA_002422375.1 bacterium UBA6154 | reverse complement strand
GGAGCGGAAGTATCGGTGGAGCGGAAAAGGTCCTGCCACACGCGTTCGGTAATAAATGGTGTGAAGGGAGCCATGCACAGGGTGACGACGTGAACGGCTTCATGCAGCGTGGCCAGTGCAGCCGGGTCACCTTCCCAGAATCGACGGCGGGTGCGTCGGACGTACCAATTCGACAGATTGTCGATGAACTCCGCGATCAGGCGGCCACCTTTTTGTGTGTCAAATGTCTCCAGAGCATGGTCGACCTCCGAAGACAATGCGTGGGCTTCGTTGATAAGCCACCTGTCCATGATCGGGCGTTCTTCCAAAGGTGGCGCCCCGTCGCTGGGCTGCCATGGTGCACTGCGGGCGTACAGCGCCAAAAAGGACACCGTGTTCCAGTAAGTTAAAAGTGATTTCCGCACGACGTCGGCAATGGCATTGTGACCTACCCGGCGAGATTGCCACGGAGAGCCGCTGGCGAGCATGAACCAGCGGACAGCATCGGCCCCATGCTGATCCATCAGAGGGATGGGCTCGAGCACGTTCCCCAGATGCTTACTCATCTTGCGACCATCTTCATCAAGGATATGTCCCAAGCACACAACATTTTTATAAGAAGACTCCTGGAACACCAGGGTTCCAATGGCCATCAATGTGTAAAACCAGCCACGTGTTTGATCAATGGCTTCGCAGATAAAGTCCGCGGGGTACTGGTCGGTGAAAGTATCGACGGGGGACTGTGGGTAGTGCTGGGCAGCAAAGGGCATGGCGCCTGAGTCGTACCAACAGTCAATGACTTCGGGCACACGAGTTGCGATTTCACCGCATTCGCCGCAAGGGAAGGTCACGGCATCAATGAATGGTCGATGCGGGTCGAGGTCGGAGAGATCCCGCCCGGTCAGCTCACTCAACTCGGCCAGTGACTCAATAGCGGTGAGGTGATTGTTCTCGCAGCGCCAAATTGGAAGGGGGGTTCCCCAGAATCGGTTTCGCGAGAGCGCCCAGTCCACGTTGTTGGTCAGCCAGTCACCATATCGACCCCATTGAATCGTCTCTGGGAACCAATTCGTCTGCTCATTTTGAGCCATCAGTTGGTCTTTGATAGCCGTTGTTCGGATGTACCAGGAGGGTTGCGCGTAATAGATCAACGGCGTGTGACAACGCCAGCAATGTGGATAAGCGTGCTCGTAGTTTTCCATCCGGAACAACAATCCACGTGCGGAGAGGTCCTCGGTCAGGGTTGTGTCAGCACTTTTGAAAAATACACCACCGACGAGGGGAACAGAGTCATCGAAGGTTCCATTGGGCGCAATTGGGTTCACAACGGGCAGCCCGTATGCCCGACAGGTGATCAGGTCATCGGCTCCAAAAGCTGGGGCTTGATGTACCAGACCCGTGCCATCGTCTGTTGTGACGTAGTCAGCCAAGAGCACAAAGTGAGCATCGGGAATCTCGACAAGATTGAATGGTCGTTGATAGTGGATCCGCTCAAGCTCAGTTCCCGGGAAACATTCTTCGACGGCATACCTGGGGGAGCCATCTGGATCGGTTGACGGTCCAAAGACCTGCTCCACCAATTCGTGGGCAACGACATAGTGCGAACCCTCAAAACTCACCACGCAGTACTGGGCTGAGGGTTTAACCGCCACCGCGGTGTTGGAAACGAGCGTCCACGGAGTTGTCGTCCAAATAAGCAGGTTGAGATCCGCATACTTTTCAGCCAGTGTGCAGCTCGTGACCGGGAAACGAACATAGACAGAGGGGTCAACTACCTCTTCGTAGCCCTGTGCCAACTCGTGGTCGCTCAGACCGGTTCCGCATCGAGGGCAATACGGGGACACTCGGTGATCTTGAACCAATAAACCCGAACGGAAAATCTGCTTGAGGGACCACCAAACGGACTGGACATATTGCGGATCCATGGTCCAGTAGGCGCTATCCATGTCGACCCAGTACCCCATTCGGTGGGTCATGGCGGTGAACTCGTCGACATGGCGCAGAACCGACTCACGACACTTCGCGTTGAATTCGGCAACACCGAATTCCTCGATGTCACCTTTGCCGGTGAACCCCAATTCCTTTTCCACGGCTAGTTCCACGGGCAGCCCGTGGCAATCCCAGCCTGCTTGACGCGGGACGTGGTAGCCCTTCATGGTTCGGTAGCGGGGGAATATGTCCTTAAACGCTCTGGCTTCCAGGTGGTGAGCACCCGGGGTTCCATTCGCCGTGGGCGGACCCTCATAGAAGGTCCATCGGGGGCGCCCTTCGCTGCGTTGTAGGGATTGGGCAAATGTGCCCTCGTGGTCCCAGAACGCGAGGACTTCATGTTCCAACTCGGTGAGGTTCACCGCAGGAGGCACAGATTTATACATGCAGTCACTTTCGTCGCAAGGGTGGAATCGTTCTGGAACGCCGTAACCCGGAGGGCACTTCACAACTTTACCGGCTGGGCAATAGCATTCGCACGTGCGCTGAGAGGCGCATTTTCACATATTCACAAGCAACACCGCGTTACTAGCCCGATAAACAGCATTCTCCCAAGGGGGCACCACACCATGGCAGGTACAAAAAAAGCAACGGCGAAGAAGGCTCCAGCAAAGAAGCCTGCCGCGAAGAAGGCTGCAGTCAAGAAAGCTGCTGTGAAGAAGCCTGCCGCGAAGAAGCCTGCCGCGAAGAAGGCTCCAGCGAAGAAGGCTCCAGCGAAGAAGGCTGCCGTCAAGAAGGCTCCAGCTAAGAAGCCTGCCGCGAAGAAGGCTCCAGCGAAGAAGCCTGCCGCGAAGAAGGCTGCTGTCAAGAAAGCTGCTGCGAAGAAGCCGGTTGCGAAGAAAGCTGCTGTGAAGAAGCCGGTTGCGAAGAAGGTTGCCGCGAAGAAGGCTCCAGCGAAGAAAGCTCCTGCCACGAAGTCTGCTACCAAGGCCTCTGATTCGAAGGTGAAGGCAACTGTGGTTGATCCGCCCGCAGTCGCTGAAACCCCGGAGCCACCTGCGCCCCCAGTTATCAAGAAATTCGGCAACGTGATTGCCATGCCTAAAAAGAAGGCCAAACCAGTTCCAGGTATCACCAAGGTCATTTCCCCACGACCGACCGCCAACCCCCAGGCCATGATTGTCCGGGAGGACGAGACGCCGTGGACTAAGCCGGAACTCAATGAGATTCGAAAGGCTCTCCACCTGGATGAAACACGGCTTCTCGAGGAAATTGAGATGGCCGAGGTTGGTCTGGCCGATCTGATTCGTGACTCAGGTGACGGCGCTGGCGACGATCAAGCCGATGCGGGAAGTAAAACATTTGAGCGTGAGCATGAAATGTCCCTGGCGAATAATGCCCGGGAGATGCTCTTGCAGGTACGTCATGCACTGGCGCGCATCGATAACCGTAGTTACGGAGTCTGTGAAGGGTGCGGCAAGGCGATCGGCAAACTTCGCTTGCAGGCCTTCCCTCGGGCAACGCTGTGCATGGCGTGCAAGGTCGCCGAAGAAAGAATCTAGTCACCTGAAGGTCTCACCTGCTGGCCGTGCTGGCATTGCGTAGAGTGGTCAGGTGGAGAGTGGCCGGGTGGAGAGTAGTGGACCGGAATCTCTGGTTGCTCAACGGGCAAATCGACGGGATCTCACGGCCTTTGGTATCACTGCCATTTCGGTGATACTCGTTGACCAACTCACCAAATATTGGGCGCAAGAGTTCCTCCTACCGCGACGCACGTCCGGCGAGGGATCGGTAGAACTTCTCGGTGGGTTTCTGAAATTTACTTATGCCGAAAATACCGGCGCAGCCTTTTCCATTGGCACGGGTATCACGTGGGTTTTCACATCCATCGCACTGGTTGTCGTGTTTCTCATTTTCCGTTATGCGCGCAAATTGGGAAGTTTGCCGTGGGCGCTCGCACTCGGAGGACTCTTGGGGGGCGCCGTTGGGAACCTCATCGATCGGATGTTTCGTGCACCGGGCCCATTTCAAGGTTTTGTTGTCGACTTCATTCAATTGCCCTACTTCGCGATCTTTAATGTTGCCGACATGGCAGTGGTCATCTCGGGAGCCACCATCGCATTTCTTCTCGTGAAGGGCTTCAATATTGACGGCACTCGCGGTCCCCGGTAAGCCACGTGTCTCGAATAGTCACCGTCCCAGAAGGTATCGAAGGCGAGCGTGTTGATATCGCGTTAACGCGAATACTTGGTCTCAGCCGCTCCCAGGCAGCCACCATCTTGTCCGCAGGCGGGGTCACCTCCGGCGCCAAGGTGCTGAGCAAGAGTGATCGGGTGAGCGCCGATCAGGTTTTAGACATCAACATGGATGCCGCCCCCAGCCCAGAACCCATTGAAATTGTTGCTGAACCTGTTCCTGGCATGACGATTGTCTTTGACGACAATGACATTGTTGTTGTGGACAAGCCACCAGGTGTCGCGGCACACCCCAGCCGCGGGTGGGACGGCCCAACTGTTATTGGTGGTTTGGCCGCCGCCGGCTTTGCCATCAGCACATCAGGTGCACCTGAACGTGAAGGGATCGTGCACCGGCTTGATGCTGGAACCTCCGGGCTCATGGCTGTGGCGAAAAATGAACTCGCGTACTCACGTATGAAAAACCTCTTCCGGCACCGCGAAGTCCACAAGGTGTATCACGCGGTTGTTCAGGGATTATTGGACCCGCTCGTGGGGACAGTCGATGCTGCCATTGGGCGCCATCCGGGACATGAATACAAGTACGCCGTGACAACCGCAGGAAAACCCAGCATCACGCACTACGAAACCCTGGAGGCCTTTCGGCATGCATCGCTATTAAGTGTGGATCTGGAAACGGGGCGAACCCATCAAATTAGAGTGCACATGTCCGCGATGCGCCACCCGATTGTGGGGGACACAATGTACGGTGGAGATCCGGTTCTTGCCGAACGTCTAGGGCTCAATCGTCAGTGGCTTCATGCTGTGGAGTTGTCCTTTGATCACCCTCGGACCGGTGAGCGTGTGGAGTTAACAAGTACATATTCGGAGGATCTGGTCCGTGCTCTGGACATCTTGCGCGGATAGAGCTTTCCGGAGGAGTGCAGCATTAAGAGGCCGATAAAGGTTGGACTCAGAAGGTTGGATATAGAAGGTTGGACTCAGAAGGTTGGATATAGAAGGTTGGGATTGTGAGTAACGCAGACGGCGCCGCAGGGTTTACTCACCTGCATGTGCACACTGAGTACTCCATGCTGGACGGGGCCTCACGGCTCGACGACCTTTTCGCGGAAGCCA
>DIUQ01000057.1:14360-15438 GCA_002422375.1 bacterium UBA6154 | reverse complement strand
TTGATCACCTAGGCGGGGTCCTGTCCATTGCGGGAATCATGTTGTTTGTTTTGACAATTGAGAATGTTTCCAAGGGACTGGAGTGGCGACTTTTCTGGACGTTCAGCGCATCTCTCGTTTTATTGGCATTGTTCTTCTGGCGACAGACTCGAGCCCCGCGCCCGCTCATCTATTTACCATTGCTCAAGGCCCGCACCATGTGGGTTGCCTTTCTCGCCGGTGCAATTACTTTCGGTTCACTCATTGGCGCCATGTTTATTGGACAGCAGTATGTTCAAAATGTCTTGGGATACAGCACCCTGCTCTCCGCAGCTGTCGTGCTACCTGCAGCACTGGGCACCATGGTCTTTGGCCAAATCGCTGGCAAAATTGTGACGGGGCACGGCAGTCGACCAAGTTTCATTCTCGGCCTGTCCTCTGTTGCCATTGCATTTGCCATCATGTTGGTGACATGGAACGAGGCAGCATCCATTGGCTGGGTGCTGACGGGGTATGCGTTCGTGGGTATTGGCGTGGGATTGTCTGTCACGCCAGCATCCCGAGCCCTCATGAGTTCGGTACCTCCGAAACGAGCAGGAATGGGCTCGGCATTCCTTGACCTGACCAGAGATCTCGGCGGCGCCATTATTCAAGCCACCATGGGCACATTCCTTGCCGCGGCCTACGCCTTTTCAGTGCGGGATCAACTATCAGCCCTGCCGTCCAGCGAGGCAGACAAGGTAACCAACCAAATCTCCCAGGAATTGTCCTCCAGTTACACATCCGCTGCTGAGGTAGCAGCCAAGTATGGAGGATCAACATCAGAAGCAATCCTCACCGGCGCGGCACAAGCATTCGCTGACGGCAAGTCCATTGCCATCGGAATTGCATTGGTACTCACCCTTATCGGCCTCTTCACCGTGATATTCGTCTTTCCCAATAAATCTAAGGAAAATGCTTACTACGAGCAGGTGTTGGCAGATAAGAATTAGTCGTCAACCACAAACGTATCTGGACGCGTATTCTCAATAATCGCTGCCCAGGACGCCTCCGCCCCGGAATGGCCGGTAATAAAGGTGAAGTACGTCATGCCGAAGGC
>DIUQ01000057.1:410-14314 GCA_002422375.1 bacterium UBA6154 | reverse complement strand
CGCGAGATGCCAGTGCTTCACCGGAAAATTTGGCAACAAATGCGGCCGCGGTGCCGACCCCGGCGCCAATGATGGAAGCCACCCCAAACAGGCGCATAACACGGGGGCGGACAGTAATCAGAATCGCACCCAACGCCGAGAGTGGGAGCAACACGACCACGGCGTGAATCACCAAGGCGTGAACAGGCAAACCGCCAACTGTGTCGAACATGGCGTCAGCGTAACGCGCCTACGCCAAACCCTTCGGCCGAAGATAGCGCTGCGCCAGACCGCCCAGGAAATCAAGCACGAGAGCAATCAACGCCACCAGCACCGCGCCGACAAAAATGGCGGTGGGTCGTCCGTTCTTCAACCCCGCTGCAATGGTTTCACCCAGTCCCCCACCACCAATGAGATACGCCAAAGTCGCCATACCCACGTTGATCACCGTGGCGGTTCTGATCCCGGCCATGATCACGGGCACAGCGAGCGGTAATTCAATCTTTTTAAGACGCTGCACACTGGTCAGACCCATGCCCTTTCCCGCTTCAATCACCGACTGGTCCACCTGTTCTAGCCCAACAATGGTGTTGCGGAGAACAGGCAGAAGCGCGAAAGTTGCCAGCGCCAGGACAACCGTCACAGTCCCCTGACCAAATGCAACAAAGAACAACACAATCAGGCCATAAGCCGGAATTGCCTGGCCCAACCCGAGCATGGATACCAGGTTGTTCTTGAGGCGCGGTGCACCTTCACGGGTCACCAGGATCCCGAGCGGAATGGCCACAACAATCACCAGCGCGGTTGACCAGAGCGCGAGATAAATCTGCTGTTGGAATTGGGACCACAAACGGCTGGGCTCCAAAATGCTGGCTGTCGTTCGATCAAAGTCCGAATAGATCCAGACAACCGTGAGCAGGATCGCCAGCAGTGAGAAGAAGATGGGGGTGACAATCAAATCGAGCTGCTGGATCCGAGCATTTCGTTTGCTGGGAAGGTCAATAGAAGCAATGGCCGTACTCATGATCCGGATCCATTCGGCGCAGAGATCAGCATGGAAGCCAGACTTTCAATGCTGCAAGTGCCCAGGTATTGCCCGCGACCGTTGACTACGGCAGACATTCCGGCAGCACTTTGCAGCATGCCACTGAGTGCGTCTTGCAAGGTGTCCTCAGGCTGGATTTGAACGGTAATGCTGGAGCCGGCTCGGTCCAATGAATCCGATCGATTGAGTGCACGTTCGTCCACCCAGGCAATGGGATGATCTGAGTCGTCAAGCAGCACCGCGAACGGGAAATGGGACTCGTGCAAAGCGACGAGCGCATCAGAACGATTGGTGCCACGCTTGATAACAACCGGCTGCGAGAGCTCAATGTCTCGGACGCGTCGAAGGGTCAACGTCTTGAGAATCGCCCCGGAGCCAAGGAAATTCTCAACAAATGAATCAGCCGGGTCGGTGAGAATCACCTCTGGTTTGTCCAATTGCGCGATCTCCGATTGATCTCGAAGAATAGCAATGCGGTCCCCCATTTTTACAGCCTCGTCAATATCGTGCGTCACAAAGACAATCGTCTTTTTCAGGTCCTCCTGCAATCGAAGGAACTCGTTCTGAAGGCGATCACGTGTAATGGGGTCAATAGCGCCAAAAGGTTCATCCATGAGGAGAACATCAGGGTCGGCACCTAATGCTCGGGCAACTCCCACCCGCTGAGCTTGCCCACCGGATAACTCCTTGGGATACCTGTTGCGGTAGATCCCGGGATCCATGGAGACGAGCTCCAATAGTTCGTCTACACGATCATTTATTTTCTTTTTCGGCCACTTCAATAATTTGGGTACCGTGGCAATGTTCTCCGCAATGGTGCGATGCGGAAAGAGGCCCACCTGCTGAATGACGTATCCCATTCGCCGACGGAGTTCATTCGGATCACCCTTGGTGACGTCCTTACCCTCGTAAATAATTCGACCTGATGTTGGCTCGATCATGCGGTTAATGAGCCGAAGGGTTGTGCTCTTGCCACAGCCTGAGGGGCCAACAAGCACAAGGATCTCACCCGTCGCGACCTCGAGGGAGAGGTCCTTGACTGCCGGCTCCACGACACCGGGATAGGTCTTGGTGACGTGTTCTAAAACAATGCACGGCTCGGAATGTGATTCTGGCACGGTGGTCTCCATGTCGGTCATGAGCGGACACCGCTCGGAGTGGTGACGCGACCAACGCCACGAAGTAAAAGGTCAAGAGCAAATGCAAGGGCAACCGAGAGGATCACTCCGGTCCAGATTGCTTCCAAGGAATTGGGCAACGGGAGGCGCGCCAAACCACTCTTAATAAAGTCACCTAGGCCACCGCCAGCAACGAGTGTGGCAATGGCGGAGATACCAACAGTGAGTAGCGCCGAGACTCGAATGCCCGCCAGCATCACGGGCCAAGCTAGGGGTAACTGCACCTTGGTTAATACTTGAGTTGATGTCAGCCCCATGCCTCGCGCCGATTCCAACACGCTCGGATCCACTGAGTCCAGTCCGGCCACGGTATTGCGCATGATCGGGAGCAGTGCGTAAAGGAACAGTGCAATGAAGGACGGTTTAAAACCCAAGCCAACTATCGGAATGAATATGGTGAACAGCGCCAAACTCGGAATGGTGAGAAAAACACTCGCAATGGATAGCGAGAGTTCCTTGGCAAATGGATGATTGCGCGTGGAGACACCCACAAGAATGGCGAACACACTTGCCGCCACCGTCACCAACACTACATATGTCAGAGTTTGCAGCAACGTCTCAGTTACGAGGTCCCCGCGAGTGGAAAGGTAGTTAAACCAACTCAGGATGCCGTCCATGTAATTTCCTCACAAAATGAAATCAACGAATAGGAAGTAGTGGGCGCGGAGTCACGTGAAGGGGATCCGCGCCCACTCCCATTAACCGGCGATGATTCCGTTTTGTACCAGGAACTCCTTGGCAACAACGGACGCTTCTTCACCGTCTGCTGATACCCGCTTATTCAGTTCCGCCATGACATCGTTGTCGAGTGGTTGCAGAATTGCCGCCACAATATTTTCGAACTGGTCTGGCGCTTGGTCGTATGTTTCAGCGCGCATGGTTGCTGACACGTTGTACACAATGTTGATACCTGGATCGACAACGAGTGTCAGATCTAGCGCAGGGATCCGACCGTCCGTTGTGTAGACCTCACCAAAGGTGCACACGTTGTTCGCCGTCTCCGTGTAGATCACACCTGTGTCCAAAATGCTCACCTGGGAGTCTGGCATTTCAATGCCTGTGGCTTCTTCGGTGAGGATCAAGCCGTCAGGGCGATCTGGGTACTCCGTCTCCATGCAGACAAGGGCATCGGGGTTATCCCGCACGTACTCCATAAATGTTTGTGTGGTGAAAGGTCCGCCATTAGCTTCGGTTGCTTCAGGACTAGACACGAAACCATATGTGTTATTAAAGGGAGAGCGCCCTATCCACACGATTCCGTTTTTCTCTAAGTCCATCTCTTTGACGTTTGCTGTCAATACTTCAGAGTCAAAGCTCGGGTCCTCTTGCTCCAGGTGAACGGCCCAGCCGGTTCCGTTGTACTCGGGATACACGTCAATCTCGCCTGAAGTGAGGGCTGTTCTGGCAACGCTTGTGCCACCGAGACCAACTTGGTTACCGACATCAGCACCAGCAGCCTGGAACGCCTGCACCAACATTTCACCCAGGACGAGGGCCTCATCAAAGTCTTTCGACCCGACGGTGACAGAGATGCCGCTGAGGCTGTTTTGTGCGGCGACGCTGTCGCCTTGATCTGTTCCACTTGATTCTGTATCACTGGAACAGGCGGTGAGGACTAGCGCTGAAGCGGCCCCCAGTACCGCAAATTTCTTTGCGAATTTCATCATTGTGTTACTCCGCTCATAGGTTGACGGCGATCTGATCCATTCAGATCTCATTTCATGAATAAACAACCTATGTGCATTTAGGGCAGTGCGACACGTTCGCGACAGTGTTGAGACTGCATTAGTGCACTGCGTGAGTCATTTGTCACATAAATGGTGCAGATCTCACATTAGTCAACGATATTTGCGCGAAAGTGCTTGCTCACGAGCATCTAATTCACGGAGCAGGGGACGCACAATGGCATCAGGGAGTCCGTCGTCGTCCCGCATTCGAATCAATTCCTCCTGCTCCGCATGAACCATAGAGGACGCCACCTTGAGTAACGTACTGAGTTGTATCTCTTCAGTGACTAATTGAGATGCTGCTGGAGTCGGGGTGTCCTTGGCCAGGCGACGCGACAAACTATTGCGCAGTGAATCAATGGCCTCCGAACTCAATGGGTCCCCCGCAGCCGCTAACTCGTCTACCGCGGCATCCAGCCGGTTCAAGGCCGCCCGCGCAAGTGCCGCGTCTACCCGAGTTAACTCCTCGGAGTCGTCGTCTTTGGGGATTTTCAGCATGCGGGCAACCGGACCCAGTGTTTCCGCAAGTAATAACGTAATAGCGATCACAATAAAGCTGGTAGCCAGCACCACGTCGCGGTATGGAAATGGAGCCCCCGAACCAGTCACTAACGGAATGGAGAAGGCGGCAAGCCCGGAGATAGGGCCCCGTGCCCCTGCCCACGCAAGTATGGCCGCTTCACGACCAAATGTGGAACCGCCTACTGCACCCCCTCTGGCTAACCGAGTTGCGAACACCATGGCCAGGACAAATAGTGCGCGCGCCACAATCAAGGTGACGACCGTGGCCAGCACCAAGACAATGACTGTTTGGAGATCACCCGGTTGCAAGCGGCGAATAACGTCAGGAATTTCCAAACCAATCAAGAAGAACGCCAACGCCTGCAGAATGAACGTAATGTGTTTCCACACCACAACACTTTGAATTCGTCCAGCAGCACCAGGATCTGAGTTTTGTCGATGGGCGACAAATAACCCGGCAACGACAATCGCCAGAATTCCGGAGCCTTCAAATTCTTCAGCCGCTAAGAAGATGACGAATGGGGCAACAATCACCACAGCGTTGGCAGGTACAAGGTCTTGGCTGTATCGGAGTATGAGCGACATGATGTAGCCGCTAAGTAGGCCAATAACTACCCCAACACTCACAGCAAGGGTGAAGTCCACGGCGACTTCAACCATCGTGACCGAGCCGGCAATGGCGGCTACTGTCGCGACTTTGAGGGCCGTTAATCCGGTTCCGTCATTAACTAGGCTTTCCCCTTCTAGGACCGACACCAATCGCCGAGGTAGCGAGGCTCGCCGCGCCACGGCGCTGACCGAGACAGCATCGGTGGGCGCCAGAACTGCGCCCAGTGCCATGGCAATGGCAATGGGAAGTGCGGCAACAGCCGCACCGACAAATCCGACTGCAAGGGTGGTGACAATGACGAGACCCACGGCGAGGATCAACACCGGCCGCGCAACTTTGCGCAGGTCAACATAGGAGGAACCCAGAGCTTCACCGAAGACAAGTGGGACGAGGACCGCCACCAAAATTATTTCTGGTTCGGGGAGTGAGTCCGGACCAATAGGAGCCACGCTGAGCAGAATCCCGGCGCCTATCAGCGGTAACGACATGGAAATACCGAATGAACGTAGGATGGTGGCCAAGATAACTGCGATCACACCGGCTATTGCCAGGGTCGTCAGGGCGCCGTTCACGAGCCGACCCTAGCCCAGTTCACGGTGATTCCACTTGCCTATGCGCACGACTTGCTGCACGCTCAGGGCATGGTTGAAACACAGTCCCCCACCGACCCTGCGGCGCGCATTGGATCCCGTCGCGCCCGCCTTGCCACATGGATTGCCGTGGGCGTTGCCATTGCCTGGCTGCTGGTGGGAAGTTGGGCCGGTCCCCTGGCCGGCAGCCTGAGCCAGGTACAAGAAAACGACAATGCCGCATTCCTTCCCGCCTCAGCAGAGTCAACCTTGGTCAGCGACGAACAGGCGGCCTTTGCCGACAGCAACTCGGTGCCGATTCTCATTGTGATCTCGAAGCCGGATTCCGCAATGTTCACCGCATCCGATCAAGGAACTGTCGGTGAATTTATTGCTGGAATTCCCAGCTTGACGCTGTCTAATGGAGAAAGCGTTCAGACCTACCTTGATCCTCCTCCGCTATTCCCCATTCCCTCCGAGGATGGTGAAGCGCTCCTCATCACGGTCAACGTCAACGGTGACCTAGGATCCGAACAATTGGAATCCGGTGAATTGGCATTTGCTGAAATCACTAATGCGATTCGTGACTACGCGGCTGACTTCCCATCAGTGCAGATCAATGTCACCGGACCAGGTGGTTTCCTCGCCGACTTGATCGAGGTCTTTGGCGCCATTGATGGCGCGTTGCTCATTGCCACGGCTCTTGTGGTTGCCCTGATCTTGATTCTTGTCTATCGCAGTCCAGTGCTGTGGCTTATTCCACTCATCTCCGCTGGCTTCGCACTCGCAGTGGCGAGTGGGGTCGTGTATCTGCTGGCGGATAGTGACGTGCTGGTGCTCAATGGACAAAGCCAAGGCATTTTGACGGTGCTTGTTTTTGGTGCCGGCACGGACTATTCCCTGCTCTTGGTTAGTCGATACAGAGAAGAGTTACACAAGTTTGAATTTCACACGGATGCTGTGTGGGCAGCCTTTAAGGGTGTGCGCGCTCCAATCATTGCTTCAGCCGCAACAACTTCCATTGGCCTGATGATTCTGTTGTTGAGCGAACTGAATTCCAATAAGTCCACCGGTCCGGTGTCCGCTGTCGGAGTCGTTGTGGCCATGGCGATCATGCTGACACTGCTGCCAGCACTCCTGACCATTCCCAGCATCACTTTGCCGATCCTTGCGTTCTTAGTTCCCACCGTTATTGGTTTTGGACTGAGTTTTGTGATTGACATTTCCTTGACTCCCTTTGTTCTGACCGGAGGGATTCTCGCTGCCGTCACCGTGGTGCTGTGGATTGTCTTTGGGCTGATGCGTGTGTTCAGCGCCTCGGGCGGACCCTTCAACCGGGCAAAGTTTGCCTCCGGTCGCTGGGCTTTCTGGCCCAAGGTCCCTGCGGTTGGTGAACCTGATAGCAAGCTCTCGGGCATATGGGCCCGACTCTCTAACCTGGTTGGGCGCCGACCCCGGGTCACCTGGGTGGCTACCGCTCTGGTTCTTCTTGTCTTCGCCGGCTTTAGCTCCACACTCAAGGCTGATGGCATTGCAACGTCAGAGTCTTTCACTAACGCTTCTGAGGTTGACTCTGTTATTGGTCAGGATGTACTCGTTCAACACTTCGCGGCAGGCCTCGGGAGCGAGACAATTGTGACAGCAAACCAGGACTCGAGCGAAGTGGTGTTGTCTACTATCGCTGCAACTCCGGGTGTTGCCGACACTGTTCCACTTGTTGACGAGACAACAGGCGAAGTGAAATCCGTTGACTCCCGCGTTCTGTTCCGGGTGACATTGGCCTACCCGTCTGATTCAACAGAGGCTGAGGCTGTGATCGGAGACTTGCGCACTGAATTTGCTGAAATTCCTGAAGCACAAGCACTCGTTGGTGGACCAACGGCAGTTGCCTACGACATTAACGAGGCAAATTTACGTGACCGCAATGTCATTATCCCGACGGTCCTTATTGTCATTCTGATCATCTTGATTATTTTGTTGAAGGCCTTCAATGCACCTCTGATCTTGATTGGAACCGTGCTGCTGTCCTACTTCGCCACACTGGGCGCCTGCGCGTTAGCATTCAATTACATCTTTGACTTCCCTGGCGCTGACCCGAGCTTCCCACTCTTTGCTTTTGTCTTCCTCGTGGCACTGGGCGTGGACTACAACATCTTTTTGATGACCCGAGTGCGGGAGGAGACACTCACCCTGGGCACGCGTCCTGGAATTCTCAAGGGCCTCACCGTGACCGGCGGTGTGATCACCAGTGCCGGCATTGTGTTGGCCGCAACATTCCTCGTCTTGGGTGTACTTCCACTTGTTGCCCTTCGACAGGTCGGATTCGCGGTCGCATTGGGAGTTCTCATTGACACATTTATTGTGCGAACAACACTGGTACCGGCGCTGGCTTATGACATTGGGGCAAAAATTTGGTGGCCGAGCAAATTGGCCAAGGAGAAGGAACCTGTTTAAATTACTTCACCGGTGGACTCGGGGAATCCTTCATCAAAGATCAACTGAACGCGTGCTGGTAGATCAAATAGCGGTGGTTGCGGAATAGCAGCAGTCAGTGGCGCTTCTGCATCAATGAATGTTTGGTTCACCAGGGGTTGTGGCGCGGTAAAAGCCACCGGGTCCTCCTGTGCCGACTGCATGTACGCCTGCCAGGCAAAGTTGTGCAGGAGATAGGCCTCGCGTGCTGCTTCGATCGATGTATGCCAGGGCAGAATATTCAGGCTCTGAATATTCCTCGCCGCTGCACTAATTTCCGCTTGACCATCAACGGCAATGGTGGCTAGTTCAGCGACCGCCGCAATTGTTTCTGCATCTGGCTGCTCACCTTCAGCTGGCACTTCACCGTCGAGTTTTTCGAAGACAATCTCCACCCGGTCTTGAACACGCCCCATGGCCGCTTCTGACTCCTGGATAGCAATCACCAGTCGATCCATTTCAATATTGCTGGCGAGCCAGTTGGTACCCACGAGTCCGCCGACCACCAGGGTGAGCAGGAACGCGACCGCGCCGGCTAGGTAGGGGATCCAGCGGCGAGCAGTCATGCCGCCATTGTCCATCACCGTTCCCCGCATTGTTGCCGGGGCTACCCCGGCGGAGTGAACGAGTTGAGATCGCGCCAGCGCAACAGTGGCACGTCGGCGAAAGCGCGGTCAGCGCTGATTAATTCCGCATCATGGGCCCGAGCGACCGCTGCTAATACGCTGTCAAAGGCACCAATTTTCTCATGTTGCTTCCACAGATCCAGTCCCGCTGCCAGGTGGTGCGACATGACCGGGACGAGGGGGGCCAACAGGGTTGCATAAGCGCTGGCCACCTCAGTTGCATCGGTTCGGTCACGATACTTGGCTCGGACGTGGGCAAATTCCTGAATCACCTCAGGTGTGGTGTGCGCGCGGAGACTCCCACGCTGAATCTGGCGAATAATGTCGCGCGCAGGCTCGGCAAGCGGGTGATCTGCACCAACGGCGTAGACGAGTACTGTCGTGTCGAGCAAGATCACCCAGCCACCATGCTCACGTGAAACGACCAGAGTGCGCCTGCCCGATTTCTTGGCGCAGGTCAGCAACGAGTTCCGGGACGGGCATGAGCGCGGCACTGAAGACTGACTCCGCAGCGCGCATTCGCGTGGCATCCGGTTCGGACCAGGTCAGGTCAATTGCTCGGCGGATGAGCGACCCGACCGAACACCCCTCCGCGGTGGCAGTGTGCGTCAGACGTTGGTACTGATCTTCATCTATCAACACCTGAAGTCGGCGGGTGAGTGACATACACATACATTAGCATGTGTATTAAAGGCGTCTCCCCGAGAGACCCCGCCCCTGCAATACCGGGAATCCACTACATTTGCGCAGTGACTGACGCGGCGGTAGCTCCATCAACCTGGCGCGAGGAGTACCTCTCCGCCGCTGCCCGGGTGAGCAGCCAGCTGGCGGGAATAGCCCCCGGCGCACCGGTCCGTCTGGCCAAAAAGACGAGCAACCTCTTTCGGGGCCGATCCCAGACCCCAACACCGGGGCTCGACGTCAGCGCCTTTGGTCACGTTTTTGAGGTAGACCCGGTCAACCGCACCGCCGAGGTCGGTGGCATGACTACCTACGAGGACGTGGTCGCCGCAACTCTGCCCTACGGACTCATGCCGCTCTGCGTTCCACAATTGCGGACCATCACCCTAGGTGGGGCGGTCACCGGGCTGGGAATCGAAAGCGCGAGCTTCCGCAACGGAACACCCCATGAATCAGTTCTGGCCATGGACATTCTGACCGGCACCGGCGAGGTCATGAGTGTGACCAAGGATCAATCTGATCCGCACAGTGATCTGTTTTATGCCTTTCCTAATTCCTATGGATCCCTTGGATACGCACTCAAACTCACCATTGAACTGGAGCCAACCAAACCATTTGTTCACGTGCAACATGTCCGCTTTGACACCATAACCGCCCTGACTACTGCCATGCAGGAGATTGTGCGCACACAGGAATACAACGGATCACGCGTCGATTTCCTCGACGGGACAGTGTTCACTCCCTCGGAGCAGTACCTAACTATTGGCTCCATGGTGGGCGAATTGCCTGCGGGGCGCGCCACCAGTGACTACACGGGCATGGCGATCTACTACCGATCCATTCAAACTGTGAAGGACGACTACCTCACTATTGGCGATTACATTTGGCGTTGGGACACAGACTGGTTTTGGTGCTCACGTGCATTCGGTGCCCAGTCACCCACCATTCGTTCGCTGTGGCCCAAAAGCAAACTGCGTAGCGACGTGTATTGGAAGATCATTGCGGCGAATCGTAAATTCAAATTTGCTGACAGACTCGATGCGCTGAAGGGAAAACCACCGCGGGAAAACGTGGTGCAAGACATTGAAATCCCCGTGGAGAAGTTGCCCGAGTTTATGGATTTCTTCCACGCAGAGATCGGTATCGAGCCGATTTGGCTGTGCCCCCTGCAGCAGCGTGATCCTGGTGCTCGGTGGCCACTCTACGAATTTGATCCGGATCAGTTGTACGTCAACGTGGGATTTTGGTCCACCGTTCCCCTCGTCAACGGTGAAAAGCCAGAGGACGGTGTCAAGAATCGTCGGATTGAGAAAATGGTGACAGCACTGGACGGGCGAAAGTCTCTGTACTCCACCGCGTTTTATTCGCGAGACGAGTTCTGGGAAATTTACGGGGGAAATGAATATCACGCAATGAAGAAAAAATATGACCCCGATTCGCGACTACTGGGTCTGTACGAAAAGGTGGTTGAAGAACTGTGAAATTAGCTGAAGTCTTTGGCATGGTTGTCGGTCCGGAACGTAATGTGTCATTCAAGGCATATGACGGTTCCACCTACGGCCCCCAGGACAACGACGTTGTTATGGAGTTGGTCTCCCCTCGCGGACTCGCATTCCTGGCCGGTTCGCCTAGCCAACTAGGTCTGGCTCGGGCCTATGTCAGTGGTGACCTGGAGATCCACGGGGATGCCTACACCGCCCTCTCTCGCCTCTATCCCATGGACATGTCACGCCTCACCACGGCGAACAAAGTGGCTCTGTTCAAAGCTTTCGCCCCCGCAGCCCTCAAGCGCCCCACGCCACCCCCGCAGGAGCGCAAACTTTCCGGCAGCCGCCACTCCAAGAAACGCGATGCTGAAGCAATCCATCACCACTACGACGTGTCCAATACTTTCTACCGTTGGGTGCTCGGTCCGTCCATGGCGTACACGTGTGCGGTGTTCCCCACCTCCGATGCCTCCTTGGAAACCGCCCAGGAGGCCAAGTTCGATCTGGTGGCACGCAAGTTGGGACTTGCCCCCGGCATGACTTTGCTCGACGTTGGCTGCGGTTGGGGCGGAATGGTGTTACACGCCGTGCGCAATTACGGTGTCACCGCCATTGGTGTCACCCTCTCCCAGCAGCAGGCGGAGTGGGGTCAACGCGCCATTGACGAGGCAGGCCTGTCCGATCGCGCGCAGATCCGCTTCAGCGACTACCGCGATGTCACCGAGACAAACTTTGACGCCATTTCATCTATTGGTCTCACCGAGCACATTGGCCGGGCCAACTACCCCTCCTACTTCGGCTTCCTGTTTGACAAACTCAAGCCTGAAGGGCGCATGCTCAACCACACGATCACGCGACCCGACGATTCGGAACCAACCCACTACCGCACCTCCTTTATTAATAGGTACGTGTTTCCTGACGGCGAGCTTTCCGGTCCCGGCATGATCATGTCGGCGTTCAACGATGCCGGCTTTGAAATCCGTCATGAAGAGAATTTGCGCGAACACTATGCACTCACCTTGAAGCACTGGTGCGAGAACCTAGAGAACCATTGGGATGAAGCGGTTGCCGAGGCCGGTTTGGGAACTGCACGTGTGTGGCGCCTCTATATGGCAGCGTCCCGCATGGGATTTGACCTCAACACGATCCAGTTGCATCAAATGCTGGGCGTGAAGTTGGGGCTACGCGGAAAGTCCGGCATGCCACTGCGCCCGAACTACCAGTAAGCGGAATCAAGCATTCACAAATATGTGCACGGCCTCGTGCTCAGGAACCTCGGTGTATTCCCCAGCGCTGCCAATAAACACGCCCGCGCCCACCTTGTACGCCTTGACGCGCGCACCGGGCAGTGCACCGACTCGGCGTAACCGGGCCATTACTTCCTCGTCCAATTGGATTGTTTCCGCCAACCGGCGAATAACAACTCCGCTGGGTTCCTCGCCGAGAATCTCGGTGATGCTGACTACCGCGTCCGCTGCGCCTGGATCGCTGGTCACGGTCGCATCAATCTCCGCCAAACCGGGAATGGGATTTCCAAAGGGTGACACGGTCGGGTGATCAAGGATTTCCATTAACCGGCGCTCCACGGAGTCACTCATGACATGTTCCCACCGACATGCCTCGGCGTGGACTTCTTCCCACGGCAGTTTCAGCATGTCGATCAGCATGCATTCGGCCAAGCGATGTTTGCGCATCACGCGGGTCGCCTGGTGGCGTCCCTCTTCCGTGAGTTCCAGGTGGCGTTCCTTACCCAAACTGACCAGGCCGTCGCGTTCCATGCGCGCCACCGTCTGCGAGACCGTTGGTCCACTCTGACCTAAGCGCTCCGCGATGCGCGCGCGCATGGGGGGAATTCCTTCCTCCTCCAACTCAAAGATCGTGCGGAGATACATCTCCGTCGTGTCAATGAGATCGCTCACGGTGTCAATCTACCCGGAACACAGGATTGCACCCGGTCGCCGTCCGCCCCGACAGGTGAAATGCGGTCAGCGAACCTAGAGTGTCCCCGTGCCCAGCATTATGTGGTTCCGTCGGGACTTACGAATCCGGGACAACCCCGCACTTCTCGAGGCGGGGCCCCACGTACTCCCGCTGTTTATTCTCGATCCGGCACTGTGGGACTCAGCCAGCAATAATCGCCGGGCGTACTTGGCGCAGAGTCTGCGATCACTGAATGAATCCCTCGGCGGTGCGCTGGTGGTACGCCACGGAAAACCGGCAAACGTTCTTAGTGAATTGGTGCGGGAAATCAGTGCGGATTCGGTGCACATTGCGGCGGACTTTGGACCCTATGGTCAACAGCGTGACCTCGATGTCGAAGCGGCCCTGGCGGAAGTGAGTGTGCCCCTGATTCGCACTGGCTCTCCGTACGCCGTGGCACCGGGTCGAGTGCTCAAGGGAGACGGAACCCCATTTCGGGTGTTCACACCTTTTTATAAGAACTGGGTTGAACACGGGTGGCGCGAACCGGCGNNTCAATCATCCATTCCACTTCCGGAGGCAGGCGAGGACGCTGCCTGGAAACGGTGGAAACACTTTAAAAAGTCCGCAATCGCGCAATACTCCGAGGATCGGAATCGTCCTGATCTGGACGGCACCAGCATGCTCTCCCACAGTTTGAAATACGGGGAAATTCATCCGCGTTCATTGCTTGCAGAGCTCGCACCCGAGGACATTGTGTACATCAAGGAAATTTGTTGGCGTGAGTTTTATGCGGATATCTTGTTTAGCAATCCGCGGACCGTGCACACGTCACTGGATGCGCGTTACGACTCGATCATGCCGTGGGCGAGTGGTCCCGAGGCGGATTCCTTGTTTGATGCATGGTGCGAGGGGCGCACCGGGTACCCGATTGTTGACGCAGGAATGCGTCAACTGGTGAGCACCGGCTGGATGCACAACCGAGTGCGCATGATCACCGCCAGTTTCCTGGTGAAGGATTTGCATATTCCTTGGCAGCGGGGGGCACAGTTCTTCATGCAGCACCTCGTGGACGGTGACCTTGCGAG
>DIUQ01000057.1:0-301 GCA_002422375.1 bacterium UBA6154 | reverse complement strand
ATGTCCTGGGCGGGTACGACCACGGCTACCCCGAACCGATTGTCGATCACAAGGTGGAACGTGAGGTGGCCCTAGCCGACTTCGCCTCCATGAAAGGCCGCTCATAAGGTTGCTCCATGCGCATTGTCTCCGTCCTCTCCATGAAAGGCGGGGTGGGCAAGACCACCGTGGCCTTGGGACTGGCCAGTGCGGCGTGGAAACGGGGTGAGCGCGTTCTGGTTATTGACCTGGACCCTCAGGGAAATGCCACTATGGGCTTGGGTGTGGACAATCCACCGTTCACCATGAATGACGTCCTGGC
>DIUQ01000044.1 GCA_002422375.1 bacterium UBA6154 | reverse complement strand
CTAATGATGCGCTCGTCAACAACGCACTCAGGACAATGCGTCCCGGGGAAGTTTTGGCGGCGCTGGCGCACGGTGGGCTCAGACGCCAGCGGAAAAATGCGTTCACGGACCGACTCTCACAATTCAACCTAGAACGCGAACTGGAATACACCGAACACATTGGTGCCACATTTGTTACTCGTGGTTCCGTGGGCTGGCCTCGACAGCTTGATTCCTTGGAGGAGGAGTCGCCGTGGGTTTTGTGGTCCCTGGGGTCCGCAGACAGTCGCGTACTGGCTGTGAAGTCACTCGCCATTGTTGGGACGCGGAACTGCACCTCATACGGTCAGTCTGTGGCCCGACATTGGGCAGCCGAAGTTGCCACTATGGGCGTCACTGTTGTGTCTGGCGGTGCACTCGGCATCGATATTGCTGCGCACCAGGGTGCATTGGATGCGGATCAACCGACCGTGTGTGTTGTCGCTAGTGGCGTCCAGGCTCGCTACCCGATCTCCAATGAGCGAGTATTCGCGCGCATCATTGATAACGGCGTGATCGTGAGTGAATCACCACCGCGGGAGTCCCCTCGTCGGCAGCGGTTCCTGACTCGGAACAGAATAATCGCCGCATTAACTCTCGGTACTCTTGTTATTGAGGCATCAACTCGGAGTGGAACTGCATCAACTGCTACTCGTGCTCAAGCTCTCGGGCGACCGGTCATGGGTGTCCCGGGGTCCATTTATTCCCCGCAATCGGAAGGAATTCATTCCATGATTGTTGAGGGGAGTGCGGTGCTAACACCATCGATCGGCAGCGTGCTTCGGGAAATTCACTGTGAAGTAGCCCGCGCTACGCCGGAGGCCACGGTGCCCGATTGGCGATCGCTCTCGCAACGAGACCTGGATGTCTGGGAGGCGCTACCCCGTCGGGGGGTGTGCACCGTCGATTCATTGCCGTCCGTTGCGCATCGAACACTCAGCGAAGTTATAGCAAGCCTCACCGAGTTAGAAATACGCGGAATGGCGAAACCCCGGGACAATGGGTGGCAACGCTGCTGAGGGCGCGTGTCTGCTCCATATTTGAGAAATTACCGGCAGACTAAAGGAATGGCTGGACTGCCGGCAGTGGTTGAGGAACAGATAGGTGGCTTTGTCGTTCATATTCGCGATGAACGTCAGCGAAGCGCCCATACTGTTGCTGCCTATACATCTGATATTCGCGGGCTCTTTTCCTTTGTCACTTCAGCCGAATCGGTCACGGATCTCACCTTGATGGATCTCCGGGCTTGGTTAGCTCAATTGCACATTCAAGGTCAAGCTAGGTCAACCATTGCTCGCAAGGCCGCGTCGGTCCGAGCCTTTACCGCCTGGGCTCGGCGCCGTGGACTCATTGAGATTGATCCCGCCCTACGGCTGTTAAGCCCATCGGTACCCGCAACCCTGCCCACAGTCTTGAGTATTGAGCAGGCAAGCCAGGTTGTTTCTGGCACATCGGCAGAAAGTTCCGTTGTTCACATTCGTGATACCGCAATCCTCGAGATGCTGTATGCCACGGGAATACGAGTGTCAGAGCTCTGCGGAATGAACATGGCGGATCTCGACACATCGCGATCGGTGGCACGGGTCCTTGGAAAAGGAAACAAGGAACGAGTTGTGCCGTGCGGCATACCTGCCATGCGAGCGCTGGATGCGTGGCTCGAAGTTCGTTCCGACCTAGCCCAGGATCCAACTGCTTTATTCGTTGGAGTTCAAGGTCGTCGCATAGATCCCCGGACCGTACGCACTCTTGTGAACAGGGTTTCCCTGCAGGCGATCGGAACTCGGCTCTCACCCCATGCCCTACGTCATTCCACCGCCACACATGTTCTGGAGGGTGGAGCCGATATGCGCGTGGTTCAGGAACTCCTAGGGCATTCATCCATGTCAACAACGCAGCGTTACACCCACGTCAGCGTGGATCGTCTGCGTAAGACCTTTGAACTAGCTCACCCCCGGGCAGAGGGAACCAACGAGGAAACTCGTCGCCACAAAACTAGCGGATCCAGATAAGAGTCAGGGCCTAGTTTCAGGCCGAGATGCAAGCACGAATCGCTGCAGTGACTATTTCCGCGAATGGTGTACCCGATCAGTTGACCAGCGGTGATGTGATCACCGGTGGTGACAACGGCATGGACAGGTTCATAGGTGGTGCGGACCGCCAAGGGAGACAGTGCGGGGTGTATTCCATGGTCGATTGACACCGCACCTTTGCCCGCCAAGGTGCCCGCAAAGCGCACGGTTCCTGATCCCACGGCGAAGACCGGTGTACCAGGCTCAGCGGGAAAATCAACTCCTCGATGCCCCCGGTGGCTGACCGGATCCGGAGCGCTGAAAGTGCGAACCACGTCCCGCCAACTGGCGCCCGCCACCGGATATCGCCACTTTTGGTCGGTTGCGGGGGAGGCTCCCGCGGTTCCGAGCGCCAGGATGACCCCCACAAGAAGGCTGAGGAGCCGGATTCGGGGGGTGCGCATGGTTCATGATGGCGGTACAGGGCCAGGTGGGAACTTCTGTCCACAGGTTTTCCTTGCCCGAGGGGGGTCGGGGACGATTCTGTGGATACCTCTAGACTTTGGGGGCTCAGGACATCCTGGGTGCACCAAAAAAATTCGCGTGGCTTAATCCGGTAGTCCGGCCGCCCCTGCACGGTCTGTGCGTGCACAGGTTCAGGGGTGAAGTCACCAGGGAGTGTCGCCACAACGGTGATACTCGACAAACCGTGAGCGATTTCGGTCGCACAAGAGGGCTTTGCGCCCACAAGGAGTAAGAAATATGTCCGTCGTCACCATGCGACAGCTGCTGGATAGTGGTGTTCACTTTGGACACCAGACTCGGCGCTGGAACCCTAAAATGAAGCGCTTTATTTTTACTGAGCGCAACGGCATCTACATCATCGACCTCCAGCAGTCGCTGGGGTATATCGATCGCGCTTACGAATTCGTCAAAGAAACGGTGGCACGCGGTGGCACCATTATGTTCGTTGGCACCAAGAAGCAAGCCCAAGAAGCAATTGCTGAGCAAGCAACGCGGGTTGGCATGCCGTATGTCAATCACCGCTGGCTCGGTGGCATGCTCACCAACTTTAATACTGTGCACAAGCGCCTACAACGGTTGAAGGAACTCGAAGTCATTGACTTTGACGACGTTGCCGGTTCAAATCTCACCAAGAAGGAACTCTTGGTTCTCCGTCGTGAGAAAGAGAAGCTGGAACGCACCTTGGGTGGTATTCGTGACATGGCAAAGACCCCCAGCATTGTGTGGGTGGTTGACACAAATAAGGAGCACATTGCCGTTCAGGAGGCACACAAGCTGAATATCCCCGTTATTGCGATGCTCGATACCAACTGTGATCCAGATGTCGTGGACTATCCGATTCCGGGCAATGACGACGCCATACGCGCCGTCGCTTTGCTGACCCGGGTCATTGCCGACGCCGCCGCTGAGGGACTCATTGCTCGTTCGGGCGGGGCTGCTGCAGTTGAAGCTGAGCCGTTGGCTGAGTGG
>DIUQ01000009.1 GCA_002422375.1 bacterium UBA6154 | reverse complement strand
CCGAGCCCGGCAAAGTATGTGACGCAGTTGCCGTTGGCGTGAGCTGCGGGGATACCCACGCTGAGGCTGGTTGCCCCTAAGAGGGTGGCAAGCAGGAGTGAGAGGCGTCGGCGCGTAGACATTGCGTGAGTATAGGGGCGAGAAACTCTGAGGTTGAGGGCGCGCAACAACGCCTCCACGTGGGTGGTTGGATAGGTGCCAAAGGAAGAGGTGTCTGTGCGCGTTCTGGTCACCGGCGGTGCCGGGTTTATTGGAAGTCACTTTGTGCGGGAATTGCTCGCCGGGTCCTATCCGGGTCTGGGGACGATTGATGGGGTGACGGTGTACGACAAACTCACCTACGCAGGCAACCTGGAGAATCTTTCTTCAGTGTCGGGTGATCCACGTTACGCGTTTGTCCATGGAGATATTTGCGATGGCGACCTGCTGGATCAGGTACTCCCGGGCCACGACCTCGTGGTGAACTTTGCTGCCGAGACACACGTGGATCGCTCCATTCACGGTCCCCAGGATTTTGTTGTGACCAACGTGGTGGGAACACAGACCGTGCTGGATGCCTGCCTGCGGAACAACATTCCTCGCGTGGTGCACATTGGCACCGACGAGGTATATGGATCCATTGACCAGGGTTCGTGGACCGAGAATGAACCGCTGCTGCCCAACTCGCCGTATTCCGCAGCGAAAGCTGCTGCCGAGTTGTTGGTGCGCTCCTACTTTGTTACCTACGGATTGAATGTCTCTTCAACTCGATGCTCCAATAACTACGGTCCGTATCAATTCCCGGAGAAAGTTATTCCCCTCTTTGTCACCAACTTGATTGACGGCAAGAAAGTTCCGCTCTATGGCGACGGGCTCAACGTGCGGGACTGGTTGCACGTTGACGACCACTGTCGCGGCATTGCACTGGTTGCCGAAAAGGGTGAGGCGGGTCAGGCGTACAACATTGGTGGTGGACTGGAACTCAATAACAAGGAGTTGACCGAGCAGGTGCTCGCGGCCATGGGTGTTGATTGGTCCATGGTTCAGCCGGTGGAGGACCGCAAGGGTCACGACCGTCGCTACTCGGTGGACGATTCGAAGTTGCGCGCCATGGGATACGCCCCCCAGCACAACTTTGCGGACGGACTCGCGGAAACCGTGCAGTGGTACAAAGACAATGAAGCCTGGTGGCGACCATTGCAGGCAAAGGCAGCGATCAAGTAAATGTCGCTGAGTCATCAGTCATGAAAGTTCTTGTCACCGGAAGCAACGGGCAACTGGGCACAGAACTGGTCAGCCGTTACGCGGATCGAACTTCTGACACGGTGTTTGTTGGGGACCTGCCCGACTTGGACATCACGTCACCCGAATCCGTGGCCGCGCTGTTTGACGAAATCACTCCTGATGTCGTGATCAACTGCGCTGCGTGGACGGCGGTAGATGCTGCAGAGGAAAATGAGCGCGGCGCGTACGCCGTGAACGCGGAAGGTCCTGCGGTGCTGGCCACCCAGTGCGCGCGGGTCGGTGCACGGCTGGTGCACATTTCCACTGATTACGTTTTTGCCGGTGATGCCAGCGAGCCGTACCAAGAAAGCGACCACGCAGCACCGGTGACGGCGTATGGGCGTACCAAACTCGCTGGGGAAAAGTACGTCGAGGAAATTCTCCCTGACAATCACGTGATTGTGCGTACCGCGTGGTTGTACGGAGTCAACGGCCAGAACTTTGTCAAAACAATCCTTGGTGCACTCGAGCAGCGCGAATCCTTAACCGTGGTGACCGATCAAGTGGGGCAACCCACATACGCAGGGGATTTAGCTGATCAAATAGTCGATCTCATTGATATTCCTGAAGCGCGTGGAATTTTCCATGCCACCAATAGTGGGGTTGCATCCTGGTTTGAATTCGCCCGACAGATTGTCACGGAAATTGGTGGAGACCCTGAACGAATCCTTCCCACGGATTCATCTAGCTTTGTGCGATTAGCACCACGGCCGCCGTATTCCGTATTGGGTCATGGGCGTTGGGCGGAGATTGGAATGCAACCAATGCGCGATTGGCGAAATGCATTACATGAAGCAGTTCCCGAAATAATTGAAAGTAAGGGTCAAGGACTTTAGAGCTCGTCACGCTGTGTGATTCTTTATTTCACTCGCGTCCGCTCTTTGTGATCCTGCAGCTGATCCCGAACCCAAGTCGAGTTGAGAAAATTATTCACAATGTAATGGAGTTCAGGATCTGCGCTACACCGATACCAGCTTCAGGTGCCGTCATGAGATTGGCATGAGCAGCGACCTTGGGTGAGGCACTGCCCATGGCCACACCGAGCCCAGCCCAGTCGAGCATCTCCACGTCATTCCAGCTGTCACCAATGGCAATAGTCCTGGCCGGATCCACGTCGCGGCGGGCACAGAGTTCCTGCAACATGGTGGCCTTGTTGACACCCTTGGGCCCGACATCCATCCAGGCGACATCGGCAATACCAAAAACGACCGAGTGAAAACCCAGTGATTGCGCCACCTCGGCGAAACCGCGCGTTGTTTGGCTTTCGCTGCGAACAACAAGGCGAACAACAGGGTCAACGGTTAGGTCCTCAATGGGTACCTGGCGAATGGTGAGACCCAGCGGACCGGTGTCGAATAAATGCGTGGTGAGGAACTCACCGTGCAAGTCCTCCACGGCGAACACGGCATCAGGCACAAGTTCAATCAATTGGTTGAGGGCGTCACTGGGATCAAAGGTGATCGCCTCAATGGTCTTGCGGGTTTCCACCAGGGACAACACGCAACCGTTGCTGGTGACAACGAGGTCCTCGACACCCACGGCGCGCGCAATAGGAAAAGTAGTGCTGCTGGAACGACCCGTGGCGAGCGTGACTTTGATGCCGGCTTCTTGCACGCGCTCGATCGCGTCCACAACAACACCGGGCACACTGCCCAGGTGTTGCACCACGGTGTCGTCAATGTCGAGCGCAATGAGCTCGGGACGCCAATCAATGGGAAGTGGTTCGCCGGGTTGGTGCACCGGTACCGGTGACTCGTCCCGTCGATCACGCACAGTGAATGTCATGAACGTGCCGGTGGGGTGAGTGTGGATTGGCCACCGAGAAATGGTCGCAGCGCGTGGGGGATGTTGACGGAGCCGTCCGCATTCTGATGGTTTTCCAAGATCGCGACAATGATCCGCGGCATGGCGCACAACGTTCCGTTGAGTGTGGCCAACGGTTTGGTCCCGGAGTCGTCCCGCATGCGAATCTTGAGGCGTCGGGCTTGGAACTCGGTGGTGTTGGAGGTGGAAGTGACCTCGCGGTACTTGCCCTGCGTGGGGATCCACGCCTCAATGTCGAACTTGCGGGCAGCGCTCGATCCGAGGTCACCCGTGGCGACATCAATCACACGGTAGGGAATCTCTAACGCGTTAATAAAGTCTTTCTCCCACTGCAGAATCCGCTCGTGTTCCGCCTCCGCGTCCGCCGGGTCGCAGTAGACAAACATTTCGACTTTGTCGAACTGGTGCACGCGAATGATTCCGGTGGTGTCGCGACCGGATGCACCCGCCTCGCGGCGGAAACAACTGGACCACCCGGCGTAACGCAGGGGTAAGTCCTTGGCGGGAATGATTTCGTCCGAGTGGTACGCCGCGAGCGGTACCTCACTGGTACCCACGAGGTACATGTCGTCCGATTCAATGCGATACACGTTTTCCGCGGCTTGACCGAGGAAACCGGTCCCCTCCATGGCCTGTGGCAGAACGAGCGCCGGCGTGATCATGGGAATGAACCCATTGGCCTGCGCCTGGGACATGGCGAGATTGAGTAACGCAAACTCGAGCATGGCGCCTTGCCCGGTCAGAAAATAGAAACGCGACCCGGACACTTTCGCACCGCGCTCGGTGTCAATTGCTTTCAAACCCTGGCCAATAGTGAGGTGATCCTGTGCCTCGAAACCCTCCGCTGCGAAATCGCGCGGGGTGCCCACTTCCTCGAGGACAACAAAGTCTTCTTCGCCACCGACGGGTGAGCGCAGGTCCACCAGGTTGGACACCTGCAACCAGAGGCTTTCCACGGCCTGTGTTGCCGCATCTGCTTTCTGCTCCGCGGCCTTGACCTCCGCGGCGAGTGCCGTGGCTTTCTCCATGAGCTGGTCAACCTGTTGCTGCAACTCCGGAGCCGGGTTCTTTTTCAGCTGACCCTGCAGCGGACCGATCTCCTTGCTCAGAATCTTCTGAGCATTACGCAGGTCATCGAAAATTCGTTGGTCTTCCCGGGCGGCAATATCCGCCGCGACCAACTGGTCAACGAGTGCGGGATCCTCGCCCCGTCGACGCT
>DIUQ01000014.1 GCA_002422375.1 bacterium UBA6154 | reverse complement strand
TGGGTTCTTTCCAGCAGACCGGCCTAAATCGTCCGTTCCTCATGCGTGGAAGTAGAACTATACGGTATCCCCTCATGGAGGGTCAAATCGGGGTGCGTCACCGCCGTCGGTGCCCGCCCAGGCACGTAACCAGGGGCGAATAAACCCATTGTTTCCAAGGAATTTACCTCAGGATGACCGATTACTCGCTCCATGACGCGGCTTCTTACCAGCTGCTCGCGCTCCCCCGGCAGGTGATTTCGCACCGGTGCGAGAACCTGGCTTACCCCCTGATCGGGAACCCGAGGGACCGCCGGTGCGAGAGCCTGGCTTACCCCCTGGCTTGCCCGAGAACCGCGACCCGGGCTTGCCCCCGCCTGCCGGCTTGGATCGACGTGGAGCACCAGAACCGGACTCGGACGAACTCCCCGAAGACTTCCGCCTGGCCTTGTATCGACCTGCCGCGCCGGTACCACCTTCACCTGCGTGGCCACCAGGTCGCGGAGACCTCCGGTTTTTCTTGGGCGCATGCTCGCTCGGGGGTGACCACGGTGTGCCGGAGGGCTCTTGCGCCCCCGTGATTCGATCTACTTCCGAGTTGGTGGCATTCAGGTGAGCGAAGGTGGCTTCCACACCTGCGCGCTTGATGAGCGCCTTCATTTCGCGCTGCTGGTTCATGCGGGCCAGTGTCACAACCGTCCCAGCTTCACCAGCTCGAGCTGTTCGACCAGCTCGATGCAAATAATCCTTGGGATCTGTCGGAGCATCAGCGTGTACAACCAGGCTGACGTCGTCCACGTGAATTCCGCGCGCAGCAACATTTGTGGCGACCAGAACCGGAGTTGTCCCGTTCTTGAATGCGTCGAGCGCACGGGTTCTCGCGCCTTGTGCCTTGCCACCGTGCAAGGTGCCTGCTGCAACACCTTGCGCATGCAATTTCTCGGCTAACCGATCAGCACCGCGCTGAGTGCGCACAAACATGATGGTGCGGCCTTCGCGTGACCCAATTCGCGCCAGCATCTGATCACGCTCTTCTTGCTTGACTACAAAGACATGATGATCCATGGCTCCATGAGCAACATCGCTTGTCTCCACCGCGTGTTCGATCGGATCGCGCAAATACTTTTTCACCAAGGTGTCAACGTCACGGTCGAGCGTGGCACTAAAGAGCAGTCGCTGACCTTGAGGATTCGTTGTATCCAAAATCTCTTTCATATCAGGCATAAATCCCATGTCGCTCATGAGATCAGCTTCATCGAGAACAGTTATTTCCACGTCGCCCAAGTCGACAGCACCACGGTGCATGAGGTCAATAAGTCGGCCGGGTGTCGCAACGACGATCGGAACCGCGTGATCCAGCGCTTGGAGTTGCTTGCCGAAAGGCATGCCACCAGCGATCAAGACAGAAGAAAGCCCAACTTTGCGAGCAAGAGGGGAAATAGTGGCGTTGATCTGCATTGCCAGTTCACGCGTTGGAGAAAGCACAACAGCAAGTGGACGTCCACGCTTGGCCTTTCGGCCATCCAGCCGAGTTAATAGTGCCAAAGCAAATGCCAGCGTTTTACCTGAGCCTGTGCGCCCACGGCCTAGGACATCGCGCCCAGCAATTGCGTCAGGCAACGTGGCGATTTGAATGGGAAAAGGCTCCGCAAAGCCGGAATGGGAAAGGGCGCTTGCCAACGGTTTGCACACGCCAATATCAAGGAAAGAAGTCATAACTACCAATCAGATGCATTCGAGACCAGCACCTGCAGCGTTACGGCTGGGATGGGACTCATGTGGATAATTCCAAGAGTATTCAGGGAACTATTTGACGACCACTCCGGCAAACGCCTTGCGACCGCGACGCAATACTAACCATGACCCGTACAACAGATCACTCACTGGGACTTGATAGTCCTCGTGTTCGACTCGAATGTTGTTCACGTACGCCCCGCCCTCAGAGATTGTTCGGCGGGCTGCTTTCTTACTGGCCGCGAGTCCCGCTCGAACAAGAAGATCGTCTAGGGCGGGCAGCAAACCATCGGTGATCTCCTCTCGGGAGACCTCGCCCAGTGATGCTTCCGTGAGGGCTGCAGCCACCGTCGCCTCCGGTAACTCCGATAAATCTCCACCGCCAAATAGCGCTCGACTGGCCGCCTCAGCGCCTGCACACTCTGACTCCCCGTGCACCAGCGTGGTGAGCTCTTGCGCCAATGCCCGCTGGGCAGCGCGCTCCTGTGGTTTGTCCACGGATTGCTGCTCCAGCAATTCAATGTCCGCTTTATTCTTGAAACTAAAAATACGAAGCAAGGATGAAATATCACGATCATCGGCATTGAGCCAAAACTGATAAAAGGCATAGGGACTGGTGAGTTCTGGGTCCAACCACACAGTTCCTGATTCTGTCTTGCCAAATTTTGTTCCATCCGCCTTGGTGATCAACGGCGTTGTTAAGGCGTGAACGCTCTGCTGCTCGACACGTCGGACCAGGTTCACACCAGCCGTGATATTTCCCCATTGATCAGAACCGCCGGTCTGCAAGACACAGGAGTAGCGCTTGAACAACTGGAGGTAGTCATACGACTGGAGTAACTGGTAACTGAACTCGGTGAAACTAATTCCATCTTTAGCTAAACGGGCAGCCACTGCTTCTCTATCGAGCATGCGATTCACGCTGAAGTGTTTACCAATGTCACGCATGAACTCAAGAACGCCCATGTCCGCGGTCCAGTCCAGGTTGTTAACAACCTGCGCTGCATTTACACCCTCGAAAGAGTAAAACTTGGTGAGTTGCTCCCTAATCCGGTCCACCCAATCTGAGACAACCTCACGAGAGTTAAGTGTGCGCTCCCCTGACTGCTTAGGATCTCCAATAAGACCTGTTGCTCCACCGACGAGCGCAAGGGGCTTGTGACCGCACAGCTGGAATCGACGAACAGTGAGTATCTGAACCAGGTTACCCAAATGCAAACTTGGTGCCGTCGGATCGAAACCGCAATACAAAGTAATGGGTGACGACGTCGCCTCGGCGAGCGCATCAATATCTGTGCTTTGGGCAATGAGCCCCCGCCATTGCAATTCGGGAATTATGTCGGAAGGCGAACTATTCACCCCACTATCTTTGCGCACCTCGCAAAAATACGAGTGACCACCACGCCCAGCCCACCGCAGCCCCCAGTGGGACGATTCAGCTATGGCTCATTCGGCACAGAAGATGCGCAAGGCTGCGGAACACATAAGGTCGGTGGACCCAGCATTTTCTGACATCATTGATCAGAGCCCCTTGTGCAATATCGGACGAAAGAAATACCAGCAGGTGGATCACTTTCAAGCCCTGGTGAATTCCGTTATTGCCCAGCAACTATCGGTCAAAGCAGCCGACACGATCACTGCTCGAGTGACCGAGACTCTTGATGGCGAAGTCACCCCATATCGCCTCCTTGACGTTGCCGATTTGGATCTGCGAGCGGCAGGGCTTTCCGGAGCCAAAACTCGAACTATCAAAGAACTAGCCCATGCGTGGCACGTCAACGACTACGACTTTTCTAATCCCTCAATCCACGACCACGAAATTGTTCACGAGTTAACCAAGCTGTGGGGCATTGGTCGATGGACCGCCGAAATGTTTCTCATGTTCGCGTTGTATCGATTGGACGTGTGGCCTACCGGAGACTTAGCCATGCGGCGTGGATGGGAAAAGATTCATGGTCTAACTGAGGACATTGAGCCCAAAGTACTTGATGAATTTGGTGAGATATTTCGACCTTATCGCAGCGTCGCGGCGTGGTACTGCTGGCGAATTATTGACGGCGATAACGATACCTGGTGAGGATCAATGAAGCAGCTGCTACGCCTATGGCGGCGCCTACCGCATTCACAACGAGATCTTTAACTTCAAAGGATCGATAACCCAGAATGCCCTGAGCAATCTCGAGCATTAGCCCGACACCCACTACAAACAAGAATCCATAAAGTCGCGAGAAACCACTGGCGATCGCTAAAGCACCCAGCACCAAATAACCACCGAGATGCAACACCGTGTCGGAGACGGAAGCACCAGGAAGACTCTCCGTCGGTACTAACGAACCCCACACCGTCACCGCCAGCACAAGGGCAAATGCAACACGAGCTACAAAGTGGGCGACTGTGCCGGACCTCAACTAGCGAGCCCACGCAATGCGCTGTTCACTAATCACACTTCGCAAATCCTCCAACTGCTCACGGACACGCTCTGGAGCTGTTCCACCAAATGCATTCCTCGACTCCAAAGAGCCTTGCACAGTAAGAACATCTCGCACGGCAGGAGTTAAATGGTGGGAAATTGACAGTAAATCCGAGTCCGTCAGATCCCATAATTCCTGCGAACGCGCTTCCGCCATTTGAACGCACGCGCCAGCGATTTCATGCGCTTCGCGGAACGGCACGCCCTGGCGAACCAGCCACTCAGCTATGTCCGTTGCCAGTGCAAAGCCTTCTGGCGCAGAGGCTTTCATGACTCCAGCATTAAACGTCAAAGTGGAGACCATGCCCGTAAATGCCGGAAGTACAAGAAGTAACTGTTCCACCGAATCGAAGACGGGCTCTTTATCTTCTTGCAGATCGCGGTTGTATCCAAATGGCAATCCCTTGATGGTCGCCAACAGCCCGGTGAGGTTTCCAATCAAGCGACCGGACTTACCACGCGCCAGTTCAGCAACGTCAGGATTCTTCTTCTGCGGCATGATGGATGAGCCAGTGGACCAGGAGTCATGCAACGTTGCCCAACCAAATTCCCGAGATGCCATGAGAATAATTTCCTCCGATAAACGCGATAAATGCACGCCGATCATGGCTGTGACAAACAGGAACTCGGCAACCCAATCTCGATCGCTCGTCGCATCGATGGAGTTACCAAGGGCCTGGTCAAATCCCAAGGCAGTTGCAACGGCTTGAGGATCAAGACCCAAACTTGAACCAGCAAGTGCCCCCGCGCCTAATGGTGACCGCGCAGCCCGTTGATCCCAATCCGCGAGACGCTCAAGGTCTCGGATCAAAGCATGTACGTGCTTGGCCAACTCGTGACCAAAGGACACTGGCTGTGCATGCTGCATGTGCGTGAAACCTGGGGAATATGTATCCACATGCTCAGTAGCTTGAACCACGAGCGCATTCTCAAGCTCGATTATCTCCCGAGCTATCGCCCGCGCTTGATCGCGAACATATAACCGAAAGTCTGTGGACACTTGATCGTTTCGACTACGACCGGCGCGCAGCTTCCCTCCGACCTCGCCGAGTCGTTCAATGAGATTGCGCTCAATAGCTGTATGAACATCTTCATCTGACGGGTCAGGCACTACCACACCGGCTTGAACTTCTATCAGCAATTGATCCAGAGCGGTGGACACCTGCTCAAGCTCCTGGTCACTTAATAGACCTGCAGCGTGCAGAACCTGCGCATGTGCACGAGTTTGAGCAATATCGTAGGGAGCTAGGCGCCAGTCAAAATGCGTCGATGCACTCAAGGCTGCCATGGCATCAGATGGGCCACTTGCAAATCGACCGCCCCACAGCCGGGTGGGTTGCTCCTGTGTCATGGTGCCTGCTTCATTTTGTCGGTGTCCTTCTCGTCTGGCACAGCGTGCACGTTAACCATGGGCTTCTGCCCACTCCACAACGGCGGTACATAAATCCTGGGCTGACTGTGGGCTCGGCATCACAATCATGATGGTGTCGTCTCCAGCAACGGTTCCAACGTTATCGAATATGCGACTGCGGTCAAGGTAACCCGCTAAGTACTGCGC
>DIUQ01000012.1 GCA_002422375.1 bacterium UBA6154 | reverse complement strand
TTCCACGTGCGAATGTACTCATTACTTATGAGAGAGCATTACTGCTGCCGAAGCAACCCTATGCGACTCGGTGGCCACATGACAGCAATGACCTGACCTCGAACGTTATTGATGGATACGAAACCGCCGCCCGGCATGCCCATTTGGGATCGGGAATCAGCCGATTCCGATCGATGGTCGCCCATGACCCACAGCTTGTCGTCAGGCACCTCGACGTCAAAGGCAATCTCGCTCGCGGAATCGCCTGGGAAGATGTACGACTGCTCATCAACTGGTTCCCCGTTCACAGTGACACGACCTTGCGCGTCGCAGCATGCGACTCTGTCACCCCCGACCCCAACGACTCGCTTGACGAAATCTGTTTCGTCCGCCGACAACGAATCTTGACCATTGAACACAATAACGTCGCCTCGACGCACCGGAGATCGAAGATATGCAGTGTGGTTCACCACAACCCGGTCGTTCACGGCAAGTGTCGGTTCCATGGAATTCGACGGAATGGAGTACTGCTGGACCACGAAAGTGGTAACCAACCAGAGGGCAGCAATGCCGCCCCCCAACCAGAGCAAGAATTTCACGGAAGCTCTACGGCATAGAGGACGACTAGTCGTCGCTCTTGGGCGTTTCCCTCAGCTCACGAATTTTGGCCTTCTTGCCACGCAGACCACGGAGGTAATACAACTTGGCACGGCGAACATCTCCACGACTGGCTACTTCGATCTTTTCAATGATCGGTGTGTGCACGGGAAATGTGCGCTCAACACCAACACCATAGGAAACCTTGCGCACGGTGAAAGTCTCACCAATGCCTGATCCCGAACGTCCAATTACTACCCCTTGGAACATCTGGACGCGGGTCTTGTTGCCTTCAACGACCTTGACGTAAACCTTCAGGTTGTCGCCAGCACGGAACTCTGGGATATCGTCGCGGAAGGATCCTTGATCCACCATGTCGAGCGTCTTCATGACTTCTACTTCCTGTAAGCGCCATAGGTCGCCCACGGTTATGGGAATGTTCTTAGCTGCCGGTTGATACGGGTCCCCTATGGCAGAGCTCCGTTAGCCGAGCCCCCGCAGTCTGCCATATCAACACGAGAGACCCTCAGTTGCCTCCGGTTGGTGAGGTGGTCCCCTCCGGTGGGGCTGCTTCGGTAGTTCCGAGAAGATCGGGACGGTGCCGCTCCGTGCGGTGCAGGGCATCCGTTGATCGCCACGAGGCAATTTCCGCATGGTGACCACTCAGCAAGGGTTCGGGGACGCGAAGATCTCGCCACATGGGCGGCTTGGTAAAGATCGATCCCTCGAGCAACCCGTCTGGGCGGGAAAACGAGTCGTCGGGGGCGCTATCGGGATTACCCAAAACCCCCGGGAGGAGTCGGACAACGGCCTCCACCATGACAAGCGCCGCGGCTTCACCACCGGCAAGGACGTAGTCCCCAATACTCACTTCTTGTACCCCAAGCCACTCTGGACTCTCGGAATAGAACTGTGCGACGCGGGAATCTATCCCTTCATAACGACCACAAGCAATCACTAGATGATCAACGGTCGACCAGGTGGCTGCATCCACCTGCCGGAATGGTCGCCCAGAAGGTGTGGGTATCACCAAGAGCGGCGGGTGCGGACTCATTGCTTGCACAGAGTCCAACGCCCGACCCCAGATCTCGGGCAACATCACCATTCCCGGTCCGCCACCGTACGGCGTATCGTCAACAGTGCGATGGTTGTCGGTGGTCCAGTCACGGAGGTCGTGAATAGCCAGGTCAACAGCACCCTCTGCGCGTGCTTTCCCAATTAGCGATAACGCGAGCGGTTCAAAATACGCAGGAAAAATACTGATCAGATCAATGCGCATAACTATTTCCGCTCACTCGTCGGTGAGTAATCCCGGTGGGGGGTCAACAACTATTTGCTGGGCAGCAATATTGATTTGGGGAACCATGTCTTCTACAAAGGGGATGAGGATTTCACGCTCACCTGAGGTCACAACTAGTACATCTTGGGCCGGAAGATGTAGCACATCCGTCACACTGCCAATAGTCTCGCCATTCAACATCACCACTGCACAGCCGAGAAGATTCGAATCATAGAATTCATCAGGATCCTGAGGAATTTCGAGTTCATCGCGCTCTACCTGCACAATGGATCCTCGAAGTTCTTCCGCCGCATTCCGAGTGTCAACTCCGAGAAACTTCACCAATAACTTCCCTGAGTGCCAATGCATGGCTGACACTACGAGATCAGAACCCGACTCCCGGAATAGCTGCTCGCCCGGGGCAAAACGGCCCTCAGGCTCGT
The DNA here is from genome assembly GCA_002422375.1 of bacterium UBA6154. The sequence goes on along the minus strand of DIUQ01000012.1, from coordinate 5,676 downwards.
CGGTTCGTGGTTCAACGGTGACTTCCCCACGGATTCCGTGTGGTTTACCTATCCGACCAACGGTGACCCGCACGGAATCTAACGTTCGGTGACGTCGAGGAAATCAATGCGCACGCCGCGACCATCATTTAAAGCAGTCACGACGGTGCGCAGAGCGGTCGCTGTTCGACCAGATCGTCCAATAACTCGGCCCATGTCCTCAGGATTAACTCGAACATCGAGTGCTTTCCCGCGACGGTCTGAACGCATGGTCACGTTGACGTCGTCTGGATTGTCGACAATTCCTCGCACTAAATGTGCAAGTGCGTCTTCTAACATTAGGACGTCTTTTCCGCGGAATCCTTGTGCAGGACTTCTTCCACCTTATGCTCCACTGCTTCTGCAGCGTGCTCGATCTTTTCAGCCACTGTTTCTACGGCGTCAACGACCTTTTCGGCAACATCTTCAGCGACGTGGGCTACTTTTTCTGCGACGTCTTCAGCAGCGTCAACGACTTTGTCCACGACGGTCTCCGCCGCATGGGCAACATCTTCCGCAGCCTTCTCTGTGTCGGCTTCAAGCTTCTTTGCCTTGGGCTTCTTGGGCTCATTTTGCGCCTCAGTCACCGCTGCTTCGTATGCCAGAACCTTGCTCGGCTTGGGCTCTGCCACCTGCAGTGTGCCCTCAGCACCCGGGAGGCCCTTGAATTTCTGCCAATCACCGGTTACCTTCAAAATTGCCATGACAGCCTCGGTGGGTTGCGCACCCACTCCGAGCCAGTACTGGGCGCGGTCAGACTTCACCTGAATCAGGCTGGGGTTTTGCACCGGCTGATAGATACCGATTTCCTCGATTGCGCGCCCATTACGAGCGGTGCGTGAATCGGCAACAACAATTCGGTACTGCGGAGCGTGGATCTTTCCAACACGCTTGAGCTTGATTTTTACGGCCACGGTGGGCTTTTCTCCTCGGTCAGTGGGTGAAATTCCGAGCAAACACGTGGGGACATGCTTACACAAAGTTCCTGCGGGCTGTGAACTGGCAGGTTGAGAGGGTCCCGCTAGCTCACATGAGCGTCCAGATACTACCGGATCACCGACAGAGCCCCTCCGGCGGTGGCTATTGAAGCAATTTCCGAAGTTCTGGTGGCAAGGAACCCAGATCAGGCTCTGCCCCGCCGGGAGTGGTGGACCCCGAAAGCCCTTGGGCACGTTTGGCCGGATTACCGCTACGCCCCTTGGCTCCCTTTCCCGGCTTTGTGGCCTTGGGTTGCTTACCTTTGGACTTCTTTCCGCCACCCATACCCGGTAATCCACCCATTCCCGGTAATCCGGGCACACCACCTTTGCCCATCTGTTTCATCATTTTCTGGGCCTGGGTAAAGCGTTCTACGAGGTTATTTACGTCGGATACGGTGGTGCCCGAGCCCGCGGCAATCCGCGCCCGTCGTGATCCATTGAGAATTTTGGAGTTTTGCCGCTCGGCCGGCGTCATGGACTGAATAATGGCGGCGACCCGGTCAAGCTCCTTGTCGTCCACATTGTCTAGCTGGGCTTTCATCTCGCCCATGCCGGGGAGCATGCCGAGAATCTTGCCCAAGGAGCCCATTTTCTTGACGGCTTGCATTTGTTCGAGGAAGTCCTCGAGGGTGAAATCGTCACCTTGGGCGAGTTTTTGGGTGAATCGGTCGGTCTGTTCCGAATCGAAAGCCCGTTCCGCTTGCTCAATCAGGGATAGCAGGTCACCCATGTCCAGAATTCGTGATGCCATCCGATCCGGATGGAACACCTCAAAATCGTCGAGCTTCTCCCCTGTGGACGCAAACATGATCGGCCGTTCAACAACGGACACAATCGATAGCGCCGCGCCCCCTCGAGCATCACCATCTAATTTGGTCAGAACAACACCATCAAAACCAACACTGTCAGCAAACTCGCGAGCTGTTGTCACCGCATCTTGGCCGATCATGGAATCAACAACAAAAAGGATGTTGTCAGGCTGCGTTACGTCGCGAACATTGACCAACTGCTCCATGAGTTCCTGATCAATAGCTAGTCGTCCAGCTGTATCGACGATCAGGACATCGTGCATCTTGTCAATGGCAAATTGCTTTCCCGCCCGAGCTACAGCCACCGGATCCCCGATGCCATTCCCTGGCTCTGGCGCAAAAGTGGGAACTCCCGCACGTTCGCCCACCACTTTGAGTTGATCGACGGCATTGGGCCTTTGCAAGTCCGCAGCAACAAGAACAGGTGTGTGACCAACCGAAGCTAAATAGCGCGCCAGCTTTCCGGCAAGCGTGGTTTTTCCTGCACCTTGGAGACCCGCCAACAAAATGACAGTCGGCCCACTTTTTGCGAATCGCAATTCCTGGGTCGCACCGCCAAGGATCCCAATAAGTTCCTCGTGGACGATCTTGATGATCTGCTGAGCCGGGTTGAGCGCACCGGATACTTCGGCTGACAGAGCACGATCTTTCACCGTGGCACAGAATGTTTTGACGACAGGGAGCGCTACGTCAGCTTCGAGCAGCGCAGTCCTGATTTGCGCAATGGTGGCGTCAATATCTGATTCGCTCAGGCGACCTTTACCCCGAAGACCCTTGAAAGTCCCGGCCAGTCGATCCGAAAGGGAGGCAAACACGTCAGAACTCCTCAACTACCGCTCGAATGGACATACGTCGATCTCCTGATCCCTAGGGTAGTCACTCGGATCAAATCACCGGCGAAGTCCTAGGGCTCCGGCGTTTTGACGATGTCTAGTGAGCCGTCAGTCGGTCCTGAACCGCGGCGGCCACCACCGCCAGTTCCGCATCCGATGGAATATTGCCCTGGGCATCACGAATGAAGAAAACATCGATCGCGTCCAGCCCCAATGTGCTAATTCGAGCGCCGGTGATGGTCATGTGACATTGCGAGATTGCCCACGCAATGTCGTACAGCAACGCTCGACGATCGCGCGCTCGCACTTCAACGACTGCCTGACTGTCAGACACGCGCAGTGCGATCGTTGATGCCGTGTTATCCGGCTCTGGTGATTTCCCTATCCGCGCTTCTATGTCGAGTTCACCGGACATGGCTCGGTGTATGTCCCGTTTAACTATGTCCTGGTCGGGGAGTTCTCCGAATAACGGCTTAACGTTCCATACCTGCACAGCCATGGTGTCGCGATCAAGAATGTCTGCCGAACGCACATGGAGGCGATGCAGAGCAAAGACTCCCGCCACTCGAGCAAGTAATCCCACTCGATCATCCGCTCCAATAATCACTCGATACCCGTCCAGTTCCGGTTGAACCAAGAAAGCTAATGAATCCGAGCCGAGTTCAAGCAAGGGGATTTGCCACCGCGCTTCTCTGTCCCAAGGAACTCCTCCGGGATACAGAGCGGAGGTCCGTGAAGCAGTGTCAGTGAGTAATTTCTCGCGCCAGGAAGAACGTAGGGATGGTCCAGTTGCACGTGAGTCCGCAATAGTGAGCGCAAGGAGCAAGTCCATGTTCTCCCGCGTCTCTAGCGTGTTGGCTAATTCAGTCAGGATTGTCGGATCGTCAGTGTCTCTCTTGGTGGCAATATCAGCCAAGAGCAGGTGGTGCCGAACGAGTAACTCGACGACGTGAATGTCATGGTCCTGGAATCCCATGCGCGTCAGGATGCTTCGAGCCATCTCTGCGCCCAGAACGGAATGATCTTGCTCTCGCCCTTTTCCAATGTCATGGAGAAAGGCCGCTATAAGAAGCAAGTCTGGGCGAGTAACTCGCCGTGTGAGCTGTTGCGCTTGGACAACACATTCAAGTAGGTGCCTATCCACCGTGAACTCATGAAGTGGATTGAATTGCGGTAGCGACCTGACATGTTCCCATTCCGGAAACCACGGGGAAATAATCCCGTGTTGATCTAGGGATTCCCATACGGTCAGCATCCCGTAGCGGGAACCCAATAATCGAATGAATGACTCCCTCGCACTCGCGGACCATTGTTGGGCATCGAGGGACTGATATCGATTGAGCAGCGACGAATTGATGGGCAGCTCGTGCGTTCCTGCCGCTGCGGCTAACTCCCACACGGAAGGGATCTGTGATCTCGTCTCCGCATGAGCTATTGATCGATCTTGCAACGATCTAGCCAGCACAACCTCTCCCTGCGAGGAAACAATGCCTTCATCTAGGGGGTGTCGCACATCCTTGCGTGATCGCGAGCGCTCCGTCTGAGCCCACGCCTGTTCGTTGGCAAAAGCAATTGATCTGCTCGCAAGGTATACCGCCCGTAATAACTTTTCCCCCGTCTCGAACCCTAGATCCTCCGCAATATCTGCATGATCCTGCAAGCGAAGCCGGTTGCTCGATGATCTCTGATGTAGCTGATCTCTGACGTCCAGGAGAAACTCGTACTCCCCTTTCCACTCGTGAGCTGATGTATCAACTAACCATGTCGCATTCAGTGCTCTGAGCACTCCAACGTCACGCAAGCCACCATAGGATTCCTTGATGTCCGGCTCTAAGAGCTGAAATAGATCACCAGACCTGCTACGTCGCTCGGCAACAAGTTCGCGTAGTTCAGGGAGTAGCTTTCTTGAAGCTTTACGCCAGTCAGAATGGACATCAGACCTCAACTGCTCACTTAACTCGTCGTTTCCCGCAATGAGCCGAACATCAAGTAGGCCGGTCAATACTTTGAGATCCTGGGCCGCAAGTTTGCGTGCTTGCGCCGGTGTTCTCACACTGTGGTCTAGGGACACTCCCGAATCCCAAATGGGGTACCACAGGGACGTTGCGACATCTGTGCTGGATCCGGACCCTGTCTTATGGAGCAACACAAGATCTAGATCACTGCGACCACTCTGTTCCATTCGGCCGTAACTACCCACCGCTACGAGCGCAAAGTCCGACACAGTGGCGCTGTGCTGATCAACGGCCGCTAGGAACAGTTGAGTAAGCCAGGCATCCAGGTGGTGAGCTGCCTGATGTCGACGCTCACCACCTGGGATACCCGGCTGATTACCCAATGACGCCCCTACCGAGGAAAAGGGCATCGCAACCTAGAGCGCGTCATGACCCCGCTCACCTGTACGCACGCGGATAACATCCTCCACCGGCGTTGCCCATACTTTTCCGTCGCCAATTTTGCCTGTCTTGGCCGCGGTCACAATCGCGGTGAGCACCTCTTCAGACATGGAATCGTCTATCAGAACTTCGATTCGCACTTTCGGCACGAGATCAACCGTATATTCCGCTCCCCGATAGACCTCGGTGTGGCCACGTTGACGACCGAAGCCAGATGCTTCGGAGACGGTCATACCGTGAACTCCGAGCGCTTCCAGCGCATTCTTGACGTCATCCAATTTGAATGGCTTCACAATTGCTGTCACCAGTTTCATTAGTTTCCTCCTTCTTCACGTCGCAGGGATCCAGCGCCAACACCTGCGAAACGCCCTCCTCCGCCGGCTTCACCTAATTCATAGGCTGACTCAGCGTGTTCCGCTAAGTCAACTCCGCTAATTTCTTCATCCTGTGATACTCGCATCAGGCCTACAGCCTTCAACGCACCACCAATGATGAACGCAACGACCAAGGAATACCCGAGAACCGCAAAAGCACCAATTGCCTGCTTGCCCAATTGGTCCGCTCCTCCGCCGTAGAAAATTCCATTAACGCCCGCTGGCGCCGCTTCGGTCGCGAGAAAACCAATGAGCAGAGTTCCCAC
>DIUQ01000006.1 GCA_002422375.1 bacterium UBA6154 | reverse complement strand
CTTGATCTGACCAACGGAGTCCTGGTGGACCACTCCATGCGGGCACTCGGCACGGACGTTCCGGTGGTCGCCGTTGGTGACATTGCCCGACACCCCGGAGTTCTGTATCCAGAACCCCGACGCATTGAACACTGGAACATGCCAACGGAAACGGGCAAACGAGCCGGGGCCACCCTCGCGGCAATCCTCGCCGGGGACCAGGCATCAACCGACACGTTTGCCGCGCTACCGGCGTTCTGGTCTGATCAGTTTGAGTATCAGCTTCAGTCTTATGGTCTTCCCGGTGGCGCAGCCAGTTCTTCGGTGACTTTTGGTGACCTCGATGCTCCGTGCATTGTTGAGTACTACAACGACGGTGGTGAACTTGTCGGCGTGATCGGCATCGATACGGTGAAGGAACTCATGCCGTATCGCAAACAGTTTATGGAGAGGTTGGCGCCGACCACATGACACCAAATGACGCACCATTCCTCGACACCACGTTGTCCTTAGGTGCTGACCGAGACGCCATTTTGCAGCACGCGGCAGAGATTGTGAGCCGAACCTGGGCGGAATTTGATGCGGCCCGGGATCACCAGCCCGAACCCTCTGCTGCTCTCGTGGCCGAACTTGCCGCACCCATGCCGGAGCAACCCAGCGATGCGGTCACCGCATTAGACCTGGCGGCGGAGGCGCTCGATTCCTCACTGACGCAGGCCAGGCCTCGTTATCTGGCCTATATCGGTTCAAGTGGCCTGGAGATTGGGGCATTGGGAGATCTGCTGGCACATTCCCATGATCCGAATCTGGCGCTCTATGCAGGTGCCGCATCCGACATTGAAACCCAAACAATTGCCTGGTTGGCACAGTTTCTTGGGTATCCGTTCAACTACGGGTTCTTCACCAGCGGTGGAACCATTAGTAATTTGACCGCGCTCGCGGCTGCACGTGAACGAGCTTTACCTGGTAGCCGAAAGACGGGCCTTGCCGACAATCGGCTTGCGCTGTACTGCTCCGCGGAGGCCCACTATTCGGTCAAGCGGGCCGCTGAGGTACTGGGATTAGGTGCAGATTTTGTTCGCGCTATTCCCATTGATCAACACCGCCGCATGATCCCAGCAGAACTCGCTCGCACGATTGCACAGGATCGCGCGGACGGTGTTATCCCCATGGCCGTGGTCGCAACATCGGGCACAACACTCACCGGTGCTGTTGACCCCATTGGTGAGATTGCCCAGGCCGCTCCCGGCGTGTGGCTGCACGTCGATGGTGCCTATGGTCTGCCCGCTGCTGGCGCACCTACTTCCGCTCCCCTGTTTGCCGGCTTGGAGCACGCCGATTCGTTGAGCATTGATGCGCACAAGTGGATGTTTGTCCCTAAGGCGTGCAGTGCAATTCTGGTTCGCGATCCAGCCTCACTGGCCGCAGCTTTTTCCCACAATGAGGCGTACATACCCCACGACGATGGGGATGTGAATGCCGTGGACACCACCATCGAGTACTCGCGTCCACTTCGCGCCCTCAAGCTCTGGCTCGCATTCAAGGTGCACGGTGCCGCTGCCATTCGTGGCGCATTGGAAAAAAATCTTGCGCAGGCACAATTGCTCTACACCATGGCGGATCAGGCATCTGACTTTGACGTGCTCCCGCACCGACCACAGTTGTCCACGGTGCCGTTGCGACACATTCCTTCCATACTTACTGGGGGTTCACCGGCGGAGATAAATGAACACAACGCCGCACTCCAACAGGCAGTGATCCAAGACGGTCGGGTCTATATTTCGCCAGCCCAGATTGACGGCGACACATGGCTCCGACCATGTTTCACTAATTTCCGAACCACCACTGAGGACGTTGTGATCACCTTCGACACCATTCGGGAAATCAGTGAAAAGATTTCCCAACGCTAAATTCAGCGACGATCGAAACCAATAGACCATAATGCTCCAATGGCGGTGAACTTTCCTCGTGGCGGTGACGGTAAGCGCAGTACCACCGCAACAGGACGAGCGATCTTCGCCGACTCAGTTCGTGAGGTTGACCCCCCGCTCTCCGATCGCATTGAGCACACCAAGGACTGGCGCAAGGGCTACATAACTCCCATGCGGGAAATTGTGGTGAGCGCCGCTCGGAATACCTCTGCTGCCATTGGGATTTCTCGATCCGGACTGGAATCTGTCCACCGTCGCTTCACCTTCACCCAAGGGAATGAGGACATTCCCCTGAGCACTGCTCTCGATCAACCCGCGGCAGCCATTGAGTCGGTTACGGTTCGCGGCCGTGCCTCCCGCGAAGAGGAATTTTCCATCCCCTACCAAGGTCGCCGAATTTTCGGACCCGAGTTGCGCCGCCAGATTGACACCTGGGTCTCCACCGGCATTGCGGAGCCTAGTTTCGGTGCAGCCCTGCATCTGGTGATGGACAATCCGGAATGGCTTGACCTACGCAACACCCACATTGCCATTTTGGGTGCCGGCGCGGAGATGGCACCGACCCGCTCCCTCCTCCGGTGGGGAGCCCAGATTCACGCATTGGATCTGCCCCGACCTGAGATTTGGCAGCGCCTCATTGGCATCACTCGAGCAACCCCTGGCTCCCTCCGCATTCCCATTTCCCCGTCACCATCAGGTGAGACCCCCTTCACCACGGGGGGAAACATTCACCCCGAAGACGACGAAACAATCGCTGGTGTTGCAGGAATTGACCTGCTCAATCAACCAGCGGAGATTGCCCAGTGGATCAATGAAATCGATCAGCGATTTGTCCTGGGTAACTACACCTACGCGGATGGAGCACTTCACGCCTTATTGAGTGTGAGTGCTGATGCAATCTTTACTAAACTCGCCCAGCACCGAAAAGACATCACGTTAGCTTTCTTGGCCACCCCCACCGACGTGTTCATGGTTCCCATGGAATGCGTTGACGCTTCCCGTGCGCGTTGGCGGGATCGTGGGATTGCTGGTGCTCTGCAGTCACCCCTCCGTTTGTTTGGTCAGTTTGAACCGAATTATCCGGATACCTACGTCACGGACAACGGCACCGAACTGGGGTTAAGTGATTCGTTGGTTTTGCAACAAGGACCGAATTACTTGTTGGCCAAGCGCATTCAACGCTGGCGCGCACTGGTAGCCCGACATGACGGTTACGCCGTGTCCCTCAACCTTGCACCAGCGACTCGCACTCAGTCCGTGGTCAAAAATCGCGCACTGGCCGCCGCATACGCCGGTGCCGGACGCTTTGGTGTTGAAGTCTTTGAGCCGGCAACGTCCACGGCCCTCATGGCGGCCATGCTCGTACACGATCTACGAAACCCCTTGGCCGCCGCGAATCCATCCATGCCGCTCAACAACCCCATGGATCTTTTTGTCGTCGGTGCAAACCACGGCGGATTGTGGCGAGCCGCATACGCCCCCCGTTCGGTGCTGGGGATAGCGGCCGTGCTGGGGATGTTCGAGTCGCGAGCGTGACGAGAGAGT
>DIUQ01000001.1 GCA_002422375.1 bacterium UBA6154 | reverse complement strand
TCTGTATCCGTGCGGATTTGCACCTATATATATGTATCACCTGCGCAGTGAGTATCCTTGGCGGTCACTAGGACGGAGGAGGTGTCATGCGGCTCTTTCTCCTGACGCGCGCCATGCACTCCTCGGCTGAGGTCCTTCCCGCCTTGACGCTGTTAAATCACCAGGTCAAGGTGCTCACCGCCGAGCCATCTGCCCTCCTCGCTGTGGACTCGGCCGACGTCCTCCTGGTGGACGGTCGCATTGACCTTCCGGCGGTCAGAAGCTTCACTCGATTGCTGTTCGACACAGGCGCCGGAGCACCCATTATTTTGATCACCACCGAAGGGAACCTCACCGCCGTTCAAGGTGATTGGGGCATTGACGATTTCATGCTCAACACCACCTCACCAGCGGAATTGGAGGCCCGACTGCGCGTGGCCGTGGCCCGTCGGGCCGAGTCCTTAGGGTTGGCTGCGGACAGTAATCCTGAGCAACTCAGTCTCGGTGACCTGCATATTGACGAGGTCAGCTACTCCGTTCGCCTACGTGGACGCCCCCTTGATCTGACATTCAAGGAATTTGAGTTATTGAAATACCTGGCGCATCATCCTGGCCGAGTTTTCACTCGCGCAATTTTGCTGCAGGAAGTATGGGGCTACGACTACTTCGGTGGCACGCGAACGGTAGATGTTCATGTTCGCCGACTGAGAGCGAAACTTGGTTCTGAACATGAGGCCATGATCGGTACGGTGCGTAACGTGGGTTATCGATTTGTCACTGACGCAACCGACCCTGACACGACACTCACCGCCTCACCTTCATCCACTTCCGTTCTCTGAGGGTGGCGACATCATGTCGACCAAGGTGGAACTGCACACTCGACAACTGTTAAGTCGTCATGAAATTCAAGCGGTCAGTGAACTCATTGAGGCTGCGACATCAGTTGACGGCGTTCGACCATTGAGTGAACACGCATGGCTTCACTTACGTCATGGTGGTGACACCCATGGGCATCATGTTCTTGCAACGAACGGTTCGGGCATCGTGGGCTATGCCCACGTTGATACAACCGACAGTGTCGAGGGAACGAGCGCGGAACTGGTTGTTTCACCAGCGCACCGGCATACGGGGATCGGTCGAGCACTCGTTCAGGAGGCAATAGATCTCTCGCCTGATGGCCGTCTGCGCTTGTGGGCGCACGGGGAAGCCAGCGGTGCGCGTGAACTCGCGCACGCCATGTCCTTTGACACCACCCGATCACTCTGGCAAATGCGACGCTCCCTCTTCGCTCCGCTGCCTGCTCTCGAGATTCCCGAGGGGGTTCGCATTCGAACATTTGATGTGGATCGGGATAGCTCTGCTTGGCTCGACATCAATCAACGCGCATTCATTGAATTGCCGGACCAGAGCTCCTGGACCCAGCGGGACTTGGACATGCGCCTAGCTGAATCGTGGTTCACACCCGAGGGATTCTTCATTGCTGAGCGCACTAGTGACTCGCAGTTACTGGGTTTTCACTGGACAAAAGTCCATGGTGGTGAGTTGGCTCCTGATGGTCACCAGCACGACCCCATGGGTGAGATCTACGTTCTGGCGGTGGACCCTGACACCCGGATTCCGGGACTGGGACGAGCACTGTCCTTGGTCGGTTTGAACTACCTCCGCAGCCTCGGGCTCACCCAAGCAATGCTGTATGTCGATGCCAACAACTCTCGGGCGATTTCACTCTATGAGGGGCTTGGTTTTGTCCATTGGGACACGGATGTCCTCTACCGGCGAGGCTAATTTTCCGATTATCAATCTCTCGTTTACATACGCGCTACCCCGGCGTGGGACGATATCTCCATGAGCATTTCCGACTTCACCGCCGATGGACCCCCCACCAGCGAAATGGCGGCCATCATTCTGCGAGACGACCTGGAGTCGGACCTCCCCGCTGACCGCTTCCTTGACCGTGAGCTCTCCTGGTTGGCTTTCAATAAACGCGTGTTGGAATTGGCAGAAGATCCCGGGCTCCCGCTATTGGACCGCACTAAATTCCTTGCCATTTTCGCCAGCAACCTCGACGAATTCTTTATGGTCCGGGTGGCCGGGCTCAAGCGCCGAATTGCCACCGGAATTGCCGTACGTGCAGCGAGCGGCTTAACTCCCCGCGAAGTATTGGAAAACATTTGGGAGCGGGCTTATGCACTGCAACGTCAACAGGCTGATTTCTTTCTCAACACAATTCGGCCTGAGCTCAGTGAAGCCGGCATCGAACTACTCCGCTGGGAGCAATTGACTCCAGCGGAAAAAATGGACATGGATTTGTTTTTCGATGCCCAAATTTTCCCGGTGCTCACCCCACTTGCCGTGGATCCCTCGCACCCATTTCCCTACATCAGTGGACTCTCCTTGAACCTCGCTGTTGTTGTGCGTAACCCGACAACGGGAAACAAGCTCTTTGCCCGCGTCAAAGTTCCACCACTGCTTCCACGATTCCTCGAGGTTGCCCCGCAGCGTTATGTTCCATTAGAAGATGTCATTGCTGCGCACCTAGATGAACTTTTCCCGGGCATGGAGGTGTGTGAACACCACGCGTTCCGTGTCACACGCAATGAAGACGTTGAGGTGGAAGAGGACGATGCAGAGAATCTGCTGAAAGCACTCGAGCGTGAACTTGTTCGCCGCCGATTCGGTCCACCTGTCCGACTTGAAGTTGAAGAAAATATTGACCCTTATGTGCTCGAACTTCTCGTGAGCGAACTCGATATCAGTGAGTTAGAGGTCTATCGCCTTCCCGGACCACTTGATCTCACGGGCTTGTGGACAATCGTCAGTCTGGACCGAGACGATCTCAAGCAACGCAAATTTGTTCCCAAGACATCTCGCGCTCTTTCTGACGTCGAGAGTGCAACGGCACCAGACATCTTGAGCATCGTTCGAGAGAAAGACGTTCTTCTGCACCACCCTTACGACTCTTTTTCTACGAGTGTGCAGTTGTTCTTGGAACAGGCGGCACATGATCCGCACGTACTCGCCATTAAGCAGACTCTGTACCGAACGTCAGGTGATTCGCCGATTGTCGATGCCCTGATCCAAGCAGCTGAAGAAGGCAAACAAGTTCTCGCGCTCGTGGAAATTAAGGCGCGATTCGACGAACAAAACAACATTGACTGGGCTCGTAAATTAGAGCAAGCCGGTGTTCACGTTGTGTATGGACTCGTGGGATTGAAAACCCACAGCAAGCTCTCCATGGTGGTTCGCAACGACGGTGACCAACTGCGTCGTTACTGCCATATTGGTACGGGCAACTACCACCCCAAGACGGCCCGGCTGTATGAGGACTTTGGGTTACTCACCAGTGACCCCGAAGTAGGTGAAGATGTTTCCAACCTCTTCAATGTGCTCTCCGGCTATTCCATGAACACGGATTACAACCGCCTCTTGGTGGCTCCCCATTCGGTGCGCAACGGGCTCATTGCCCGCATTGAGCGCGAAATCGAGCACCACCTCGAAGGTCGACCCTCAGGTATCCGCATTAAATGCAACTCACTGGTGGACGAGGCAATCATTGACGCGCTGTACCGAGCTTCACAGGCGGGAGTCCCCGTCGACATTTGGGTACGGGGAATCTGCGCTATGCGCCCTGGTGTTCCTGGCCTCAGTGAAACAACTCGGGTGATCAGTATTTTGGGACGGTTCCTCGAACACAGTCGGGTCTACGCCTTTGCCAACGGTGGCAACCCCTCTGTGTGGATCGGGTCCGCCGACCTGATGCACCGCAACCTCGACCGCCGCGTGGAGACACTGGTCAGTTTGGCTGATCCCGAACAGATTGCCGAGGTTGAGGGGATCCTGGATCTGGGATTCGCGCCAACGACAGCGGCGTGGGACCTCAACCCTGATGGCTCGTGGACCCGACGCCTCTACGCGGAGGACGGCACCCGACTCACCGACATCCAGGAACTCCTGATTGCGATTAAGAGTCGACGAGGAACACCCCTGGAAGCAACCGGTGAACTCGAGGTGATGGGGGATCGCGCCTAGATCGCGGTAGGTAGGTTAGGCATATGACCAGCACGGTAGCCGGAACGCACCGCGAGGTGGAGTTCAAGTTCCGGGTCCCCGAGGACTTCCCCTTGGCTGCCCTGCTCCAGGGTGAGTTCCACGGTGTCGCGGAACCGGATCGCCACATGAAGGCCACCTACTTCGACACCACTGACGCCACCCTGCTGCGCTGGGGTATCACGCTGCGTCACCGAACCGGCGGATCAGATGACGGATGGCACCTGAAGATTCCGGTGGACCGAAGCCAGGCAGTCTCCGGAGCCAGTGTCCGCCAAGAGTTGCACTCGAATGAACCAGCCGGGACTCCGCCCGCGGAATTTTTAAGCGTGGTCGGTGCACTCCTTCGCGAAGCGGAACTCGTCCCGCTCGCCACGGTGGAGACACAACGGACTCCTTACCTGATTCGCGTTGACGGTGAACCTGCACTCGAAATTGTGAGTGACCGCGTTCGCGTGTATCGGGGACCTGACGTGGTTGACAGTTTCCGAGAGATTGAAGTCGAACTACTGTCCGCGGATGCGCTACCGGCAGCAAAAACATTTGTCCGTTCGCTGCGCACTGCGGGGGCTGAGGAAAGCTCAGTCAGTAAGGCGGCCGCCGCCTTTGGTGGTGCGGCAGCGCGGCAACCTGATATTCCAGCGCTCCCACGCCCCCGCAAGTCCGCCTTGCCCTACGACATTATTCGCTGGGCAATCACCAAACAGGCACGCCGACTACTCATGGCCGAGGTTGAATCACACCTAGTCCAGACACCGCAGCGTTTGGTAACTGAACTCCAGAACATGCATCAACTGCTCACTATCCTGCACAATTTCCTTGACGCGGCGGAGACACAGGAAGTAATTGGTGAGATTGACTGGCTCCTGACCGAAATGTCCTCACCTACTCAGGTAACACGTGACCAGGAGATCGCCCTTGCTGCGATTTCCTTGATTGACGATCCACTCGATCGCCATGAAGCAACGATTGCTGTGGAGGATTTCTTTAGAAGCCGTGCTGCGTCAGCACAGTCAAGTGCTGTTGCGGCCCAACGCAGTGACCGGTACATGTATTTCTTTAGTGACATCATGGACTTTGCCACGGTACCTCCAGTGACGGAACGTGCTTATGTACCAGGGAAATTGTGGCCACATATTGATTCGACAGATCGATCCGCAGCGGCGGAAATTTTCCATAAGGTATATCCGAAAAAGGCGCGACGGATACTCCAACATTCCGTGCGCGCGCAATCGGATTCTGATGCCCGTGACATTCGTCAACTATTCAGAAGGATTGCGCTGCATTCCTCCTCCGGATCTGCGGCCTCCTTCGCGCTCGGTATTGCCGTGGGTGAGTCAGGCCGGTCAGGTAACACGGATAGGAGGCACCCATGAGTAAGCCGATCATGGCCGGCGGCGTTGTCACCTTGCAAGACCAGAAGGTGCTGCTTGTGCATCGTCCTCGATACGACGACTGGTCATTCCCCAAAGGCAAGGTAGACGGCAACGAGTTGTTTCCCGTTACCGCTGTTCGCGAGTGTGACGAGGAAACCGGTTATTCCGTTAACTTGGGTCCACATTTAGGAATTGATCGCTATTCCGTTCCTGAGGGCGACAAAAACGTTCACTATTGGGCTGCCCGCGTGCGGGAAAATGTCGGGTTTGCCCCGGACGAGGAAGTGGACCAGATCGCTTGGGTCCCTCTTTCTGAGGCGCCCCACAGATTGACGTACAAACAAGACCGAAAATTCCTGGAACGTGCACTGGCTCTTCCAGAGACAAGTCCGCTGATTATTTTGCGACACGCAAAAGCCATGAAACGTA
>DIUQ01000002.1:8206-10767 GCA_002422375.1 bacterium UBA6154 | reverse complement strand
AGGTGCCGATCTCGCTCAATGTATGGGCGCTGATGGCTGTTTCCGCGTGACCGAACCCGGGCACAAAGAGGAACTCCGCATTCGGGTTACCGGAACGCTCGGCGGCCCGTTGCAGCGCATGAGCGTGTTCCAGCGGGAAGTATCGATCCACATCTCCGTGCACGACAAGCAGTGGTGTATCCGCTAACTGCTCCACCGCCTGTTCCGGAGACATGGGTGGTGGGTCTGGCCACGGAGTGCTCGTCACGTGGACGCCTTTACCTCGCAGCGCGAGGCGACCTGACTGGGTTTCGATCAACCGATGCACAACGCGCATAATCCGTGTTCCGCGATAGAACCAAAATCCCGGCGCACTCACACTCACGACCGCTTGTGGGGCGAATTCCGGAGCGGCGAGCGCTGCCTGGCGCAAGACAACCGAACCACCCATGGAGAAACCGACGGTGGCCACCGTTCGATACCCAAAATCACGCGCATGTGCAACGGCCGAATCAACATCGTGAATCTCGTCCATGCCCATGGTGCCCTCACCACCACTGTCACCATGACCGCGCAAATCAATGGCGAGCACCCCACCGTATTCGCGGAGCGCGGTGATCACTTTCTGTACATGATCCAATGTGCGGTTACCGGTGAACCCATGTGCCAGCACGATTCCCAGGGCAAGGGGGTCGCTGGACTGCTTTGCTTGGGCGTAGGTGATGTGCGTTCCCGCAATACGAACGTGATCGCGGGTGAACAGGGTGAACTCAGAACGCACGCGCCTATCTTGTCGGGCGCGCGCCGGAGATCTGCTCTCGGGTAGGTCCCTGCTAGAACTCCGCGCGTATTTCCCACAGCTCCGGGAAGCTGCGCGGATTCTGCAACGTTGCGTTCAAATATCCCGCACCAGAGGATCCACCGGTACCTGGCTTTGTGCCAATGGTGCGTTCCACCATCATCACGTGACGGTAACGCCATTCCTTCAGACTGACCTCAATGTCCACGAGTTGCTCGCACAAACTGGTGCCCGGGTGATGTGTCTTGTGCAGTTCTAGGAGGGCTTGGCGCACTTGGTCATTCGATACATAGGGCTGAGAAAAGTCACGCTCCAACACGTCGGCGGGGATATCAAATCCGCACCAGTTCACATAACTCAGCGCTGCATCCCACAGTGACGGTTCCTGCATGCGTTCTTCCACACGTGCACGATTCTTGGGCAATAGATGCTGGGCAAAGTGTGGGTCCCGGCGCCCGAACACTGCCTCAACCTCGCGGAATTGCGCGGACTGGAAACCACTTGATGACTCCAGTCTGTCCCGGAAGGCACCGAACTGCAGCGGTGTCATGGTAATTAGCACATCAATCTGACGAATGCAGACAGCGAGGATTTGCTTAATCCGATTGAGCTTGGCCGCAGCGTCGTAACCGTCGCGCCGAGCCAATGCAGCCTTCACTGCATCAATCTCATGCAGCATCTGCTTGAACCAGAGCTCGTACACCTGGTGAATCACAATAAACAACATCTCGTCATGTTCCGGGCCCTCGGAGAGCGGTCGCTGAAGTTCCAATAATTCGTCCACTGCTAAGTAGCTCATGTAATTCAGTGCAGATTCTTCACTGGTCATGTGGTGTGACCTTCTCCTCGGGACAAGTAGGGATGTTCAACATCCAACAGGGCGGTAGCACACTACTCCGCTCACTTGCCTGATGCGAGGTTATAGCGCTATTGCACAGTCAAGAGAAGTTGCACTCGCTGATCTATGACCTCCGGAGCAGTGGACGTGACTTCGACCACCTTGGATCGACCAGTGCCCGCGGAGACGAGGGTTATATCTGCCGGCTTCACCCCGAGGGCGTGCGCCAGAGCACGGAGTACAGCGCGAGTGGCCGCACCTTCCATTGCGCGCTCACGCACCGCCACAATGAGGGCACCGGTGTCCCCATAACTGCCGCCCACATATTCGCGGGAAGCACCGGGTTTCACACGAATGGGAATTCGTACACCGCGATCATTCACCCTCCCATGGTAGGAGTGCTCCGTGCGGATTAGCACCTATATATATGTATCACTTGCGCCGTGAGTATCCTTGGCGGTCACTAGAACTGAGGAGGTGTCATGCGGCTCTTTCTCCTGACGCGCGCCATGCACTCCTCGGCTGAGGTCCTTCCCGCTTTGACCCTGTTAAATCACCAGGTCAAGGTGCTCACCGCTGAGCCATCTGCCCTCCTCGCAGTGGACTCGGCCGACGTCCTCCTGGTGGACGGTCGCATTGACCTGCCGGCGGTCAGAAGCTTCACTCGATTGCTGTTCGACACAGGCGCCGGAGCACCCATTATTTTGATCACCACCGAAGGGAACCTCACCGCCGTTCAAGGTGATTGGGGCATTGACGATTTCATGCTCAACACCACGTCACCAGCGGAATTGGAGGCCCGACTGCGCGTAGCCGTGGCCCGTCGGGCCGAGTCCTTAGGGTTGGCTGCGGACAGTAATCCTGAGCAACTCAGTCTCGGTGACCTGCATATTGACGAGGTCAGTTACTCCGTTCGCCTGCGTGGACGCCCCCTTGATCTGACAT
>DIUQ01000002.1:0-8109 GCA_002422375.1 bacterium UBA6154 | reverse complement strand
TCACTGACGCAACCGACCCTGACACAACACTCACCACCTCACCTTCATCCACGTCCGTTCTCTGAGAGTGGCGACATCATGTCGACCAAGGTGGAACTGGACACTCGACAACTGTTAAGTCGTCATGAAATTCAAGCGGTCAGTGAACTCATTGAGGCTGCGACATCAGTTGACGGCGTTCGACCATTGAGTGAACACGCATGGCTTCACTTACGTCATGGTGGCGACACCCATGGGCATCATGTTCTTGCAACGAACGGTTCGGAAATCGTGGGCTATGCCCACGTTGATACAACCGACAGTGTCGAGGGAACGAGCGCGGAACTGGTTGTTTCGCCAGTGCACCGGCATACGGGGATCGGTCGAGCACTCGTTCAGGAGGCAATAGATCTCTCGCCTGATGGCCGTCTGCGCTTGTGGGCGCACGGGGAAGCCAGCGGTGCGCGCGAACTCGCGCACGCCATGTCCTTTGACACCACCCGTTCACTCTGGCAAATGCGACGCTCGCTCTTTGCTCCGCTGCCTGCTCTGGAGATTCCCGACGGGGTTCGCATTCGAACATTTGATGTGGATCGGGATAGCTCTGCATGGCTCGACATCAATCGACGCGCATTCGTTGACTTGCCGGACCAGAGCTCCTGGACCCAGCGGGACTTGGACATGCGCCTAGCTGAATCGTGGTTCACACCCGAGGGATTCTTTATTGCTGAGAGCATTAGTGACTCGCAGCTACTGGGTTTTCACTGGACAAAAGTCCATGGTGGTGAGTTGGCTCCTGATGGTCACCAGCACGACCCCATGGGTGAGATCTACGTTCTGGCGGTGGACCCTGACACCCGGATTCCAGGACTGGGACGAGCGCTGTCCTTGGTCGGTTTGAACTACCTCCGCAGCCTCGGGCTCACCCAAGCAATGCTGTATGTCGATGCCAATAACTCTCGGGCGATTTCACTCTATGAGGGACTTGGTTTTGTCCATTGGGACACGGATGTCCTCTACCGGCGAGGCTAATTTTCCAATTATCAATCTCTCGTTTACATACGCGCTACCCCGGCGTGGGACGATATCTCCATGAGCATTTCCGACTTCACCGCCGATGGACCCCCCACCAGCGAAATGGCTGCCATCATTTTGCGAGACGGCCTAGAGTCGGACCTCCCCGCTGACCGCTTCCTTGACCGTGAGCTCTCCTGGTTGGCTTTCAATAAACGCGTGTTGGAATTGGCAGAAGATCCCGGGCTTCCGCTGTTGGACCGCACTAAATTCCTTGCCATTTTCGCCAGCAATCTCGACGAATTTTTTATGGTCCGGGTGGCAGGACTCAAGCGCCGGATTGCCACCGGAATTGCAGTACGTGCAGCAAGTGGCTTAACTCCACGCG
Source organism: bacterium UBA6154 (assembly GCA_002422375.1). Next base: position 6,728 of record DIUQ01000002.1, on the reverse strand, counting down.
AAGTATTGGAAAACATTTGGGAGCGGGCTTATGCACTGCAACGTCAACAGGCTGATTTCTTTCTCAACACGATTCGGCCTGAGCTCAGCGAAGCTGGCATCGAACTACTCCGCTGGGAGCAGCTGACTCCAGCCGAAAAAGTGGACATGGATCTGTTTTTCGATGCCCAAATATTCCCGGTGCTCACCCCACTTGCCGTTGATCCCTCGCACCCATTTCCCTACATCAGTGGACTCTCCTTGAACCTCGCTGTTGTTGTGCGTAACCCGACAACGGGAAACAAGCTCTTTGCCCGCGTCAAAGTTCCACCACTGCTTCCACGATTCCTCGAGGTTGCCCCGCAGCGTTATGTTCCATTAGAAGATGTCATTGCTGCGCACCTTGACGAGCTTTTCCCGGGCATGGAGGTGTGTGAACACCACGCGTTCCGTGTCACACGCAATGAAGACGTTGAGGTGGAAGAGGACGATGCAGAGAATCTGCTGAAAGCGCTCGAGCGTGAGCTTGTTCGCCGCCGATTCGGTCCACCTGTCCGACTTGAAGTTGAAGAAAATATTGACCCTTATGTGCTCGAGCTTCTCGTTAGCGAACTCGATATCAGTGAGTTAGAGGTCTATCGCCTTCCCGGACCACTTGACCTCACCGGCTTGTGGACAATCGTCAGTCTGGACCGAGACGATCTCAAGCAACGCAAGTTTGTTCCCAAGACATCTCGCGCTCTTTCTGACGTCGAGAGTGCAACGGCACCAGATATCTTGAGCATCGTTCGAGAGAAAGACGTTCTTCTGCACCACCCCTACGACTCATTTTCTACGAGTGTGCAGTTGTTCTTGGAACAGGCAGCACATGATCCGCACGTACTCGCCATTAAGCAGACTCTGTACCGAACGTCAGGTGATTCGCCGATTGTCGATGCCCTGATCCAAGCAGCTGAAGAAGGCAAACAAGTTCTCGCGCTGGTGGAAATTAAGGCGCGATTCGACGAACAAAACAATATTGACTGGGCTCGTAAATTGGAGCAAGCCGGTGTTCACGTTGTGTATGGACTCGTGGGATTGAAAACCCACAGCAAGCTCTCCATGGTGGTTCGCAACGACGGTGACCAACTACGTCGTTACTGCCATATTGGTACGGGCAACTATCACCCCAAGACGGCCCGGCTGTATGAGGACTTTGGGTTACTCACCAGTGACCCCGAAGTAGGTGAAGATGTTTCTAACCTCTTCAATGTGCTCTCCGGCTATTCCATGAACACGGATTACAACCGGCTCCTGGTGGCTCCCCATTCGGTGCGCAACGGGCTCATTGCCCGCATTGAGCGCGAAATCGAGCACCACCTCGAAGGTCGACCCTCAGGTATTCGCATTAAATGCAACTCACTGGTGGACGAGGCAATCATTGACGCGCTGTACCGAGCATCACAGGCGGGAGTCCCCGTCGACATTTGGGTGCGGGGAATCTGCGCCATGCGCCCTGGTGTTCCTGGCCTCAGTGAAACAACTCGGGTGATCAGTATTTTGGGACGGTTCCTCGAACACAGTCGGGTCTACGCCTTTGCCAACGGTGGCAACCCGTCTGTGTGGATCGGGTCCGCCGACCTGATGCACCGCAACCTCGACCGCCGCGTGGAGACACTGGTCAGTTTGGCTGATCCCGAACAGATTGCCGAGGTTGAGGGGATCCTGGATCTGGGATTCGCGCCAACGACAGCGGCGTGGGAGCTCAACCCTGATGGCTCGTGGACCCGACGCCTCTATACGGAGGACGGCACCCGACTCACCGATATCCAGGAACTCCTGATTGCGATTAAGAGTCGACGAGGAACGCCACTGGAAGCACCCGGTGAACTCGAGGTGATGGGGGATCGCGCCTAGATCGAGGTAGGTAGGTTAGGTATATGACCAGCACGGTAGCCGGAACGCACCGCGAGGTGGAGTTCAAGTTCCGGGTCCCCGAGGACTTCCCCTTGACTGCCCTGCTCCAGGGCGAGTTCTACGGTGTCGCGGAACCGGATCGCCACATGAAGGCCACCTACTTCGACACCACTGACGCCACCCTGCTGCGCTGGGGTATCACGCTGCGTCACCGAACCGGCGGATCAGATGACGGATGGCACCTGAAGATTCCGGTGGACCGAAGCCAGGCAGTCTCCGGAGCCAGTGTCCGCCAAGAGTTGCACTCGAATGAACCAGCCGGGACTCCGCCCGCGGAATTTATAAGCGTGGTCGGTGCACTCCTTCGCGAGGCGGAACTCGTCCCGCTCGCCACGGTGGAGACACAACGGACGCCTTACCTGATTCGCGTTGACGGTGAACCTGCACTCGAAATCGTGAGTGACCGCGTTCGCGTGTATCAGGGACCTGACGTGGTTGACAGTTTCAGAGAGATTGAAGTCGAACTACTGTCCGCGGATGCGCTACCGGCAGCAAAAACATTTGTACGTTCGCTGCGCGCTGCGGGGGCTGAGGAAAGCTCAGTCAGTAAGGCAGCCGCCGCCTTTGGTGGTGCGGCAGCGCGTCAACCTGATATTCCAGCGCTCCCACGCCCACGCAAGTCCGCCTTGCCCTACGACATTATTCGCTGGGCAATCACCAAACAGGCACGCCGACTACTCATGGCCGAGGTTGAATCACACCTAGTCCAGACACCGCAGCGTTTGGTATCTGAACTCCAGAACATGCATCAACTGCTCACTATCCTGCACAATTTCCTTGACGCGGCGGAGACACAGGAAGTAATCGGTGAGATTAACTGGCTCCTGACCGAAATGTCCTCACCTACTCAGGTAACACGTGACCAGGAGATCGCCCTTGCTGCCATTTCCTTGATTGACGATCCACTCGATCGCCATGAAGCAACGATTGCTGTTGAGGATTTCTTTCGGAGCCGTGCGGCGTCAGCACAGTCAAGTGCTGTCGCGGCCCAACGCAGTGACCGGTACATGTATTTCTTTAGTGACATCATGGACTTTGCCACGGTACCTCCGGTCACGGAACGTGCTTATATACCAGGGAAATTGTGGCCACATATTGATTCGACAGATCGATTCGCAGCGGCGGAAATTTTCCACAGGGTATATCCCAAAAAGGCACGACGGATACTCCAACATTCCGTGCGCGCGCAATCAGACTCTGATGCACGTGACATTTATCAACTATTCAGAAGGATTGCTCTGCATTCCTCCTCCGGATCTGCGGCTTCCTTCGCACTCGGCATTGCCGTCGGTGAGTCAGGCCGGTTAGGTAACACGGATAGGAGGCGCCCATGAGTCAGCCAATCATGGCCGGCGGCGTTGTTACAGTGCAAGACCAGAAGGTGCTGCTTGTGCATCGTCCTCGATACGACGACTGGTCATTCCCCAAAGGCAAGGTAGATGGCAACGAGTTGTTTCCCGTTACCGCTGTTCGCGAGTGCGACGAGGAAACCGGTTATTCCGTTAACTTGGGTCCACATTTAGGAATTGATCGCTATTCCGTTCCTGAGGGCGACAAAAACGTTCACTATTGGGCTGCCCGCGTGCGGGAGAATGTCGGGTTTGCCCCGGACGAGGAAGTGGACCAGATCGCTTGGGTCCCTTTTTCTGAGGCCCCCCACAGATTGACGTACCAACAGGACCGAAAATTCTTGGACCGTGCACTGGCTCTTCCAGAGACAAGTCCGCTGATTATTTTGCGACACGCAAAAGCCATGAAACGTAGTGACTTTCACACCACGGAGGAGTCCGTATCAGATTCATTGCGCCCACTCTCCGGCAAAGGGCGTCGGCAAAGCAAAATTCTGGTGGACGCGCTCGATGCTTATGGAATTGAGAATCTCGTGTCCTCACCCTATGTTCGTTGCCGGGAGACACTTCACCGGTATGCGAAATTCCTTGGCACCAAGATTGAAGTGAGCGATCCATTGAGTGAGTCGGGTCACGAGCATGACCCAGCAGCGACCGCGGAGGTTGTCACGGAGGTACTTCGTAACCCGTTACCGTCGGTGCTGTGCTCGCACCGTCCGGTACTGGGCACGATCATGGCCACCGTATCCGAGCAGTTCGGCTTTCATTCTGAGGACGGGGAATCGGGAATCTGGGGGGCCAAGCTCTCGCCGGGCGCCTTTGTGGTGGTTCATCGGCATTTTCTGCCCGACGGCTCTGTGACTCTTGTGAATATTGAGCACCATGATGTGCCGGGGAACTAACTAGGTCGAGAGGTTCGTCTTGTGTACATCTTTTGTTCACCTCCCGTTCACTTTATGTGATCATTGTGTCCACCCAAGAGACCTAATTTCAGCCGTGATGGTGAATGCACACCAGCCAAAGTGAACCAATGGAAAACGAAGTGGAGACACAACATGTCTATGCGGCAGAAAAGGGCGACGGCGGTACTGGGGTTAGGTGCGGCAGCAGTGCTCACTCTCACCGCCTGTGGTGGATCGAATAACGCCAGCAGCACCGATGGTGAATCCGGCAGCGTCCGCATTGACGGGTCATCCACCGTCTACCCGCTCACCGCTGTCGCTGCTGAGGATTTCCAAGTGGCTAATCCTGGCGTCCGGGTGACCGTCGGTTCCTCGGGTACCGGTGGTGGTTTTGAAAAGTTCTGTCGTGGTGAAACAGATGCCAATGACGCATCGCGCCCCATCAAGGACGACGAAGTGGCCAACTGCGAAGCCAATGGAATTGATTTCGCTTCACTCACCCTGGCGATTGATGCCCTCACCGTTGTTGTCAACAAAGACAATGACTGGGCTACCTGTCTCACCACTAATCAACTCGCCCAAATATGGGCACCTGAGTCAACCGTCACGAATTGGAATCAGGTCGACCCTGCATTCCCCGACGAACCCCTTGCGTTATTTGGACCCGGTACTGACTCGGGCACATTTGACTACTTCACCGAGGAAATAAATGGCGAGTCTGGTGCAAGCCGTACCGACTACACACCCAGTGAAGACGACAACGTGATTGTCCAAGGAGTCAGCGGTAGCAAGGGCGGATTGGGGTACTTCGGCTACACCTACTTTGAGGAGAACGCGGATTCCCTGAAGGCGCTCTCCATTGATTCCGGAGCCGGGTGTGTTGCACCCAGCGTTGAGACGGCACGGGACGGTTCCTACACACCGCTGGCACGCCCACTCTTTGTTTATGTCTCGGGGCCAGCATTACAACGTCCCGAGGTTGGAAACTTCTTCCAATACTTTGTTGACAACAATATTTCCATTGCTGAATCAGCTCTGTACATTCCGTTGAGCGAAGAAGGCCAAGCACAGCTCGTGGAAGATTTTGCCGCGCTTCAGTCAATGGGCGGCTCAGCATCAGGTGTAGCTGAGTAATTAACTCATGAGCACCCAGATCTCTCCGTCGACTGCCGCAGCGAATCCGCTGCGGCAGTCGAAGCATCACTACGGGGAGCGCATTATTCGAGGATCACTCCTCGTTGCTGCGATTGTCTCGGTGCTCACCACCTTTGGCATTGTCCTTTCCCTCCTCATCCCCTCCATTGAATTCTTTGCCGAGATACCCCTGGGTGACTTCTTGTTCGGCACGGTATGGACTCCCCTGTTTGCCAATGGCGAATTTGGCGTGCTGCCATTGGTGAGCGGCACCCTGGTAATTACAGGAATCGCGGTCATTGTGGCGATACCGCTCGGACTGGGTTCGGCCATTTACCTCTCCGAGTACGCGTCACCGCGGGTGCGTAAGGTGCTCAAGCCCACACTGGAAGTCCTGGCCGGCATTCCCACCGTCGTGTTCGGCTTCTTTGCACTGGAATTTCTCACTCAACTCGTACTGGTCAAGATCTTCCCGGGTATCGAGGTGTTCAATGCTCTGTCCGCCGGAATCATTATGGGAATCATGATCATTCCGACCATTGCCTCTCTCTCCGAAGACGCCATGGCCGCCGTTCCCGGCGGTCTGCGCGACGGTGCATATGCACTGGGTTCGACAAAGCGACAGACGGCCATGAAAGTCGTGATACCCGCGGCACTGTCCGGCATTGTTGCGGCTTTTGTGCTTGGAATCTCTCGCGCCATTGGTGAAACCATGATTGTCACGGTGGCAGCGGGACTGCAGCCTCAACTGAGCTTGAACCCGCTGATTGGCATGCAGACCATGACTTCCTACATTGCAGCGGCCGGCTCAGGTGACCTCGCTACCGGCTCCATCGAGTACAAATCGATTTTTGCTGTTGGGTTATTACTGTTTGTGTTGACGTTCATTATGAACATCTTCAGCGTGCGCCTTGTTCGCCGTTTTAGGCAGGTGTACCAGTGAGCCTCATCTCCCAGAATGCACCGATCAGTTTGTCCAGTAAAGGCACACCCTTACGCGACCGAATATTTATGTGGTCACTGTTCTTTGCCTTGGCGGTGGGAGTTTTCACCCTCGCCGTCTTGCTCATTTACGTCACTATCAAGGGATGGCCGCGACTTGATTTGCGGTTGATCACCAATATGCCCTCCGTTCGGGATCCAGAAACCGCCGGCGCCCAGTCCGCTCTGACCGGATCAATCTGGGTTATTGCCTTCACCGCTCTCATTGCACTGCCCTTGGGAATCATGGCGGCTTTGTACCTTGAGGAATTTTCACGACCCACTAGTCGATTCCAGCGATTCATTGAAGTGAATATTCAAAACCTCGCCGCCGTTCCGTCCATTGTTTATGGAATCCTGGGCCTAGCGGTTTTTGCCCGCGCATTGGCCTTAGGCCAAAGCGTGATTACCGCGGCACTGACGTTGGC
>DIUQ01000021.1 GCA_002422375.1 bacterium UBA6154 | reverse complement strand
CTTGCACCGAGCTTGGAGCCATTTGCCGTAATGATGTCAGCGCACTCCTGTGCGTTGTCGCGGCAGTGGATCCAGCCCTTCAGCGAAGCGGTGACAAATCGCTGGGTGGTGTCCTGGTATGCAGGATCACTCAAGCGCTCCTGTGAGGCCCAAATAGCATCTTGATACATGGCCACTCCGAAATCATTCCAGTCAATAACACTGAAATCTTCTGGCTGATAAAGCTCACCTGTCTCGGGGTTTACCGCTTCCAGAACCTGTGCGTACTCGTTGTAGGTCATGGCTTGGGCTGCATCAATATCGCGGCTCAGCAGTGCCTGCATATCGAATTGCTGCTGAACTAGTTCGACGTCGTTGGCGGCGTCAAGTCCTGCGCCACTAATGCCGGCGAATAGTTCATATTCGTTTCCAAAGCCCCAGTTTCCGACCTTCTTGCCGGCCAGATCTGCGGGTGTCGTGATTCCTGAATCGGCCCAGGAAACCTGCAGAGTTCCGGAGCGCTGATACACCTGAGCGACGTTGGTGATCATGGCACCTTGTTCGCGCGAGGAGAGTGCCTTGGGAACCCATGAGATGGCGAAGTCTGCGCCACCCTGGGCTAGGACAGTCTGGGGAACAATGTCGACGCCGCCTTCAAGAATCGTGACATCAAGGCATTGCTCCTCGTAGAACCCGAGATCCTTGGCAGCGTAGTAGCCACCAAATTGGGCTTGCACAAACCACTGCAGCTGCAAGCTGACAGGTGTTAGTTCGGTGCATTCACCGGCAGATTCCTCTGTGCCGGTTTCTTCAGTGGTGCTCTCTTCGGTGGCGGCGGTGTCGGTTGCAGCATCGGTGCTGTCCGAATCACTACTGCACGCCGATAAAGCGAGAGCCGCGACTGCTGCGATGCCCACTAATCGGGTAACGCGGCTACGAGCTGTTACGCGCATTGTTCCTCCTTGTTGTGATTCAGGTCGACCGAGACCGACCTGTCCAGGGTGTTGTCCATTTCTCCACGGCCACCACTATGAGATAGAAGAGGAGTCCGGTGATGATGGATGCAACCACATACGCCCATGCTCGGCCGTATGCGGTGTTGGCTGCCGCACCTGCGATGCGACTGCCAAGTCCTTCTTGTGGGCCGCCGAAGTATTCGGCGACGAGGGCGGCAATGACTGCTAAAGGTGCTGCAATCTTTAGGCCGGTAAAGAAAAAGGGGATGGCATTAGGAATTCGAAGCACACGGAGGGTCATGCGTGGCTTGGCATTCATGGACCGCATGAGCTCCAATTGCACAGGTTGCACTTGGAGCAGGCCGCGAGTGACATTCACAAACATGGGGAATAGAACAATAATCATGGTCACCAAGACGCGCGGTGTGCGGCTGGTGATGTTGAACATGTTATTCAAAATAGGCGTCAGCGCAATGATTGGGACGGTCGCTAAACCCGCTGCGAGCGGCGTAATCAACCGGTTTACAACGATCAGTCGCTGAGCTAGCAGCGCCATAATGAGTGCAGCGATCGTGCCGAAGACGAGTCCTAAGAATGCGGTCGTGCCCGTATAAAAGGCCGCCGCCCACATGAGGGACAGATCTGAGGTGAAGTTCTCAGCAATGAGCGATGGCGCAGGGAGTAGGTACGGCTGAACATCGTTGACAACGACGATTGCCTGCCAAGCAGCGAGGAACAGGACCGCAATCAGAATAGGCGGCCAAATCAGACTAAAGGAGATCCTCTTAGGCATTACACCTCGCCGATCCTGGCTTGGTTCTCGCCGACTGTTCGTCCGCGAAGTGCTTCGCGGACCTCGGTCACACTTGCGTAGAAGCTGTCCGTTTCTCGAGTGTCCTCGTCACGCGCGCCGAGATGCACATTGACGATCCCCGTAATTCTCCCAGGACGAGCTGACATCACAACAACTCGATCAGAGAGATACACAGCTTCGGGGATGGAATGTGTAACGAAAACGATTGTCTTCCCGGTGTCAAGGCGAATACGCAGCAATTCATTCTGCATGCGCTCTCGGGTCATCTCGTCGAGCGCTCCAAATGGCTCGTCCATGAGAAGAAGGGGAGGATCGACGGCCAATGAACGTGCAATGGCCACCCGCTGCTGCATTCCACCCGAGAGTTCCCACGGTCGATGCTGAGCGAAATCCGCTAACTGCACCATGTCCAAGAGCTCCATGGCGCGTTGGGCACGCTTAGTCTTGTCCCAACCGAGTAGCTCCAGCGGCAGTTCCACGTTCTTTTGCACAGTGCGCCAGTCAAAGAGAGCTGCTTGCTGGAAGGCAATGCCATACAGCTGCCGGACACGGGCCTCATGGGGAGTAACACCGGCCACTTTGACAGTACCGCGAGTCGCGTCGGTTAGATCGGCGATCACTCTGAGCAGTGTGCTTTTCCCGCAGCCGGAAGGGCCAATGAGAGAGATAAATTCCCCAGAGGTGATAGTCAAGGAGACGTCGGACAGGGCCGTAACTTCATTGGAAGCGCCTTCATTAAAGATCTTCCAGAGGCCTTCAACAGAGACAGCTTCGCTGCCGGCTGGCACGTTGCTCATGCCCGTCCTTCCTTAGGGAGATTGCGAGTGAGATAGAGATCGAGGGCAGTGACCAGGGCTGTTGCGACGAGCCCTAACACAATTGCGCCAAACACCGCTACGTACACCTTGGCAGGTTGTGAGGTGGTTTCGCGGGCGTATTCGATAATCAACCGCCCAATTCCACCTTTGACGCCCGTGGAGATTTCCGCCACAACCGTACCGACAACCGCGGCAGCAATGGAGACCTTCAGTGCTGGTACGAGATAGGGGATTGATGAGGGGAAGCGTAGTTTCCACAGCACCTGTCGCGGTGTCGCTGCATAGGTTTGCATCAGTTCCAGGGACGTGGTTTTGGGCGCCTGCAAACCTCGGAGCGCACCAACGGATAGCGGGAAAAAGGCGAGATAGGCCGCAATGAACATCACGGAATAGGTAGTGGTCCAGGAAACCGGTCCGAACGATAGGCGATTGCCTAAGCCGACGATCAATGGTGCGAGGGCGATCAACGGCACCGTTTGTGAAGCAATGACAAAGGGCAGTAAACCGCGCTCAAAGAAATAAAAGCGTTGCATGGTGATCGCGAGAAGCAAGCCAACGCTGACTCCAATGACAAAACCTCCAAGAGCGATCAGGAGTGAATAAGCGGCCGCACCCAGCACGGCTTGCCACACGGTGGTATCGGATCCTCGAACCTCAGGGTCACCAAATGCCGACACCATGGTCCACACGTGAGGCATGGACGTGTCGTCTGTTTTCAGTGGCAACTCCACGACCGATCCAAGAAGCTTCACTAGTTCCCACATGAGCACAACGAGTACGACACCCGCCAGAGCCCAGAGAGCAGAAACCGTGATTTTCCGCACGCGCGAACCGTTCATAGATGAGTTATTCCTTGGCCAAAACCACGTCGGAAATGCCAGGAATAATTTTCTCCCCATATTCACTGAGGGTGTGATCCTTATCGTCGTGCTGAAGATAGAGCGCAAATTGATGCACGCCCAGGGCTTTCAGCTCCTCGAGACGGCGAATGTGTTCCTCAGGTGGACCGATAATGCAGAAACGATCCACGATGTCGTCAGGGACAAAGTCTGCATGGGTATTTCCCGCTTGACCGTGTTGGTTATAGTCGTACCCTTGACGATTCTTGATGTAGTCAGTCAGCGCTTGGGGAACTGCACCGCCATTTTCGCCATAACGCTTCACAATGTCGGCCACATGGTTCCCTACCATGCCACCAAACCAGCGAAGCTGATCGCGTGCGTGGTCAATGTCTTCGGTGACGTATGCAGGAGCTGCAACACAGATGTAGATGGATTCAGGGTCGCGACCGGCAGCGGCTGCCGCATCTTTTACCGCTTTGATTGTCCATTCGGCAATAGATGGATCTGCCAACTGCAGAATAAAGCCATCTCCGACTTCGCCGGTCAAGGCCAATACCTTAGGTCCGTATGCCGCCACCATCACGTCGGTGCGACTTTCGCGTGCCCAAGGAAGCCGAATGTTATTTCCCTTATATTCAATGGCTTCGCCGTTGACCAGGCCTTTGAGGTCGACAACAGATTGGCGCAGGTCCGCCACAGATACAGGCTTCCCGTTCGTGACGCGGACGGCAGAGTCGCCTCGGCCAATACCTATTACTGTTCGGTTTCCATACATTTCGTTGAGCGTGGCAAAGACCGAAGCGGTCACGGTGATATCCCGTGTTGCGGGGTTTGTCACCATGGGACCAATTTTTATTTTGCGGGTTTCATCAAGGATCTTGCTATAGATCACATAGGGCTCCTCCCACAAGATGTGGGAATCGAATGTCCACACATAGGTGAATCCATAGGTTTCCGCGCGTCGGGCGAGATCGACAACTCGCGACGCAGGGGGAGTGCATTGCAATACAACGCCAATATCCATGTAAATATCTCCTTAGGTCCGTTTGTTATCGGGTCTGCGGGAAGCCCAGGTCAACAGATGATGTTGACGGGTCTGGCCAGCGCGATGTAATTGTCTTGGTGTGCGTGTAGAAATCAATACCTGCGGGTCCGTACATGGCGACATCGCCAAACAGGGACGCCTTCCAGCCCCCGAAGCTGTAGTAACCCACGGGAACGGGGATGGGAACGTTGATGCCAACCATGCCTACCTGAATATCGAATTGGAACTGTCGGGCAGCACCACCATCGCGGGTAAATATTGCCGTTCCGTTTCCATATTGATGCTTGTTGATTAACTCAACAGCATCCTCATAGGTGTCCACGCGAATCACGCTGAGCACAGGGCCGAAAATTTCATCGTCATAGACCTTCATGCCCGGTGCGACATTATCGATCAAGGTTGGCGCAAGGAAGAAGCCTTCAGCGGGCAGGCTGTTCTCCCTGCCATCGACAACCACCGTTGCTCCTTCATCCGAAGCCCCGGCAATGTAGGACGCCACTTTGTCCCGGTGTTCCCGAGTAATTAATGGCCCCATTTCTGCGGTCGGATCGGTCCCTGGACCAACAATCAGTTTGGGGAGTCGTTCTTGGATGGCCTCAATGAGTTTGTCGCCAATTCCGCCTACGGCTACAACGACGGAGATAGCCATGCATCGTTCACCAGCGGACCCGAAGCCTGCGCTGACAGCGGCATCGGCAGCCATGTTGATATCGGCGTCTGGGAGAACCACCATATGATTTTTGGCCCCTCCGAGTGCCTGTACACGCTTTCCATGGGCGGTGCCCGTTGCATAGATGTACTTGGCGATCGGAGTTGAGCCGACAAAACTCACGGCCGCAATATCAGGGCTGGTGAGGATTCCATCTACGGCTATTTTGTCGCCCTGAAGCACCGTGAACACGCCATCGGGGAGTCCAGCCTTCTGGAGAAGTTCCGCCATGAACAGTGCAACGGAGGGATCCTTCTCGCTGGGTTTAAGAATAAACGCGTTACCGGTGGCGATTGCGTTTGCGAACATCCACATGGGAACCATGGCGGGGAAATTGAAGGGTGTGATACCCGCAACTACGCCCAGCGGTTGCCGGATGGAGTAGACATCGATTCCGGTCGAAACCTGTTCGCTATAGCCACCTTTGAGTAGCGCGGGAATGCTGCACGCGAATTCAATATTTTCAATCCCTCGGGCAAGTTCACCCGCTGCGTCACTGGGTACCTTGCCGTGCTCCAAGGAAACTAATTGCGCAATGTGGTCCCGGTTCTGGACCACGAGTTCGCGGAAACGAAACATGATGTCAGCACGCTTAGATATAGAGGTTGCTCTCCACGCAGGAGCCGCAGCCTTAGCGGAAGCAATCGCTAACTCAACTTCCTCGGCACTGGCGAGACCCACCTGTGCCTCCTGTATGCCAGTTGCCGGGTTGAAGACGGGGGCGTAGTTTCCGGACTTTGACGGTTGAAGCTTTCCATTGATCCAGTGATCTATTGTGCGCATGCTCTCTCCAAATATATTGTGACGATGTTGTTATGTGGCGGTTCTTAGGTGAGGTATTGCGATAGACCCCGCTTCAAATACTTACCGTGACCCTTGGAACCGAGATACTGATTATTCTCGACAACAACTTTCCCGCGCGAGATCACGGTGTCGACGTGCCCATCAATCACGGTTCCTTCCCAAGCGGAGTGATCCATGTTCATGTGATGTGTTTTGTCGTAGCCAATTTCAGTGCGCCCTGCAGGGTCGTAGATCACAATATCGGCGTCTGAACCCGGAGCAATCGCACCTTTTTGCGGGTACAGTCCAAACATTCGAGCGGGAGTTGTGGAACATAATTCAACCCAGCGTTCCTTGGAAATCTTCCCGTCGACAACACCTTGGTAAATCAAATCCATGCGGTGTTCCACAGAACCAATTCCATTAGGGATTTTGGAGAAGTCGCCGAGCCCCAATTCCTTTTGCTCCTTAAAGCAGAAGGGACAATGATCGGTGCTCACAATGGATAGATCATTAGTTCGCAAATAACGCCACAATTCCTCGTGGTGACCTTCAGCTTTGGATCGCAATGGCGTGGAGCACACCCACTTTGCACCTTCAAAACCTGGTTGGGAGAGGTGCTCTTCCAGGGACAGATAAAGGTATTGCGGGCATGTTTCACCAAAAACATTCCATCCCTCGTCCTTAGCTCCCTGTAGGACATTGACAGCCTGCTTGGCAGACATGTGGACAACATAAAGGGGTGCACCTGTCATGCGAGCCAGCATGATGGCTCGATTAACGGCCTCTGCCTCGGTTTCCCATGGGCGTGTGAGCGAGTGATACTTGGGGTCTGTTTTGCCTTCCGCCAACGCCTGTGCCACAAGAACATCAATCGCTATGCCGTTCTCCGCATGCATCATGATCATGGAGCCGTTGCTAGCTGCAGTTTGCATGGCCCGAAGGATTTGCCCGTCGTCACTATAAAAAACACCGGGATATGCCATAAAGAGTTTGAAACTCGTCACACCTTCGTCAACGAGCTCGTCCATGGCCTTGAGAGAGTCGTCGTCGACACCGCCAATTATTTGATGGAATGCATAGTCAATGTGGCAATTGCCACCAGCCTTCAGATGCCATGCGGCGAGACCATCTTGAACGCGTTCGCCAAATTTCTGCGCGGCAAAGTCGATGATGGTCGTCGTGCCGCCCCATGCGGCGGCACGAGTGCCGGTGTCAAATGTGTCCGACGCAAATGTGCCACCGAATGGTAATTCCATGTGGGTGTGGGAATCGATGCCCCCGGGTATCACGTATTTACCGGTTGCGTCGATGACCTTGTCCACTGAATTTTCCAGCTGAGTGCCCAATGCAGTATCGCCTGGGTTGATAACGGCAGCAATTGTCTCGCCATCGACAAGTACATCTGCTCGTGCTGTTCCCAATGGGGAAATGACCGAACCATTTTTTATTAACAGTTTCACGACGACTCCTTTACTGCAGGACGTGACATGTGGGTTGGTGAAGCGGCAAGGTTCCCGATTACGGGCGAACTAAATCATCGTAGGCATCAGGACGACGATCACGGTAGAACTGCCAGCGGGTACGCACCGTGTTGATCATGTCTAGATCCAAATCACGCACAATTAATTCGGACTTATAGGGGTCGCCTTTTTCGCCGACGTAGCTTCCTTCGGGGTCAACAAAATATGACTGACCATAGAAATCGTCGTCGCCGAGGTCTTCAATGCCTACACGGTTAATAGCACCGACAAAGTATTCATTGGCAACGGCGGCGGCAGGCTGCTCAATACCCCACAAATATTGGGATAAACCGCGGGAAGTGGCCGAGGGGTTGAAGACAATTTGGGCGCCATTGAGTCCCAATGCTCTCCACCCTTCAGGGAAGTGGCGGTCATAACAGATGTACACACCAATCTTTCCGACGGCTGTGTCAAATACGGGGTATCCGCCATTCCCAGGACGGAAGTAAAACTTCTCCCAGAAACCCTTCACGTGGGGGATGTGCTGCTTGCGATACTTACCCAGGTAGCTCCCGTCAGCGTCGATCACCGCGGCGGTGTTGTAGAGAAAACCTGGTCCGGCATCTTCGTACATGGGGAGAACCATGACCATTTCCAGTTCGCGCGCCAATTTTTGGAAGCGCTCAGTGATAGGTCCTGGAATCGCTTCGGCGTATTCGTAGAACGCTGCATCCTGAACTTGGCAAAAATACGGACCGTAGAACAACTCTTGGAAACAAATAACTTTGACGCCTTGTTCTGCTGCTGCTCGGGCATAATCCTCGTGCTTGCGGATCATGCTCTCCTTGTCCCCGGTCCAATCCGTTTGAACAAGGGCTGCTCGAACAATGCTCATGAGTTCCTCCTAAGAATTTTGTGTTATTTCCTAGGCTAGACACAAAAACTTGTGTTAGACAGGCGTTTAACAAATTTGTTACGAGAATTGTGACGTGGGGGTGAGGTGGTGGCCGCTAGAAAAGAAGGGTTTCGTGGATCCCGGACGGCGCCCGCCGTTCATCAGCAGGACGCGTCGGCACTCGCCACGGGCATAGCTCAAGCCATCGAAGGCAAGAGTGCTCGACAGATAGCCGCTGCTCTGCGACGTTTAATCACCGCTGGAGACATTGAGCAAGGCGCTAAATTGCCAACCGTCCGCGAACTGAGTGTTGTCTTAGGGGTGAGTCCGGCCACCGTCAATCAGGCGTGGCAGGGCCTTGTGCAGGCGGGAGTTCTAACCACTCGAGGGCGGGCTGGAACATTCGTCACCGCCGCACGGGAGCAGGAGGTTGCACAACGTTTCTTGGGTTTGGGTGGTCCATCTATTCCCTCGACCGTTGACCTCTCCCGCGGCACGCCCGACCCACTCTTACTGCCTTCGTTGGCGTCAGCACTTGCCCGAGTCACGAACAACGGCGATATCTGGTCCAGTTCCTATTTCGACGAACCTGTCATTGCCGAATTAGACGGATTGCTCCGCGATACGTGGCCTTTCCGGCCGGAGTCGGTGACCGTCGTAGATGGCGCCTTGGACGCGCTATCTCGCATCGTTGACCATTTGATCACTTTTGGTGACCGCGTGGTCGTGGAATCCCCGGGATTCCCTCCATTGCTGGATATCTTGGAGCGTGCCGGGGCCGAGATTATTTCCATTCCACTGGACGAACAAGGCCTGTCCATGCCCGACCTCCAGAATTCCATGAATCGCGAACCCGTTGCCTTGTTCGTCCAACCACGGGCCCACAATCCAACGGGCACAAGCATGTCCCAATTGCGCGCCTCAGAGATTGCAGCGTGCCTGTCTTTGTCGGATTGCTGGGTGATTGAAGATGATCACAGCGGTGATATTTCTGGCGCCCCTGATGTGAGTATTGGGCAATATCTTCCGCATCGTACCGTTCATATTCGAAGCTATTCCAAGACCCATGGTCCAGATTTGCGGCTTGCGGCAGTTGGTGGCTCTGCCGAAGTTATTGATCCACTCATTCGTCAACGTATGCTCGGGCCAGGCTGGAGTAGCAGACTTCTGCAACATATCCTGGTGGAACTTCTCACAGATCCCGAGTCCATGAGCACCGTGGAGCATGCCCGTGATGAGTACTCATTTCGGTCCACGCATCTCCGAGAAGCGCTCGCCGATCGAGGGTTAGAGAGCAGCCCAGGTGACGGCATCAACGTATTTGTACCGGTGACCGACGAACAATCAACGCTGGTGAACCTTGCAGCCCAGGGTATCCGGGTGGCACCTGGCAAACCTTTTTTCACCGGGAGGGATAGCGTTGCTGGAGTTCGGGTTACCGTTGCGGGTTTGCCTAGTGACCCTCGTCGCATTACTGAACTAGCCGACACTTTGGTGCAAGCCATTGGTACTGCCACACCCGCTCGTGGTTTGAGATAGTTCCCCATCGGGTCGAGGGGAACTACATGATCTGAAAGGATGCCAGCATGGCAGACACTACGCACGGATCCTGGATAAACGGTGCAGCCTTTAATGGGCATGGTGCCTCGTGGGAGGTCATAGACCCCGCGCAGCAACGGGTTGTCGCCACACTGAGCCTTGCTACGGCGGAGGATGTTGATCTCGCGGTGGCCTCCGCCCGAGAAGCATGGACACAATGGTCGTTAACCACGCCGGTCGAACGAAGCATGCTGCTCATGGCTTTGGCTCGTCGGCTGCAGGAACGCGAACAGGAATACATTCGCGTGGAGTCAGCACAGTCAGGCAAGCCGTACCGGCTGTGTCGTGAATTCGACGTGCCAGGTTCTATTGACAACGTCAATTTCTTTGCCGGGTTGGCCCGTCAATTAGAGGGTAAAGCCTCTGTTGAATGGGTGAGCCATCTGAACTCTTCCATTCGGCGGGAGCCTGTCGGCGTGATTGGTTCGATCGCTCCGTGGAACTATCCACTGCAAATGGCTGCCTGGAAAATTCTGCCAGCCATTGCCGCTGGTAACACCATTGTGCTCAAGCCGGCTGAGCTCACGCCATTGACGGCCCTCATGTTCGCGGAAGACTGTACCGCCGTGGGTTTTCCAGCCGGTGTGGTCAATGTCGTGACTGGGGCCGGACCGGTTGCCGGCGAGGCGCTGGTGAGCCACCCCGATGTCGCCATGGTGTCTTTCACCGGTTCAACGCGCGTTGGACAACGTGTCATGGAGTTGGCAACTCGGGGAATAAAGCGGGTGCATTTGGAATTAGGCGGTAAAGCGCCGTTCGTGGTGTTCGCTGATGCTGATCTCGACGCTGCTGTCCAGGGCGCGGTAGCCGCCTCATTAATCAACACCGGGCAGGATTGCACAGCGGCAACTCGTGCATATGTACACGAATCCCTCTTCGAGTCCTTTGTCGACAAAGTTAGTGAAATATTCTCCCGCATTCGGGTGGGCGATCCGCAAGATGCTTCAACAGATATTGGACCGTTGGTCTCCATGGTGCAGCAGGAGCGGGTGCATGGTTTTGTTGAACGGGCTATCGCTGCTGGTGCCACCGTTCGAGTGGGTGGGCACGTCGTAGGGACAACCGGGGCGTATTACGCCCCCACCCTCATTACGGGTGCTGATCAGTCATCGGAGATTGTCCAAGAGGAGATTTTTGGTCCCGTTCTGGTGGTATTGCCCTATGCATCGGTGGAGGAGGGCATTCGACTCGCTAATGACACTCCGTACGGATTGGCAGCTTCAGCCTGGACTCAATCAGTGGTGTTATCGGAGCGAGCTCAGCGTGAAATTAACGCTGGCACTGTGTGGATCAACGACCATATTCCGATCATGAGTGAAATGCCACACGGAGGATTCGGCGGCTCAGGGTTCGGAAAGGACATGTCAACCTACTCATTAGAGGAGTACACCAGGGTTAAGCATGTCGCGGTGGATATCAGCGGTGACATTGCGAAGGAATGGCATCGGACTATCTTCCATTCCTAACCTCAGCGCCTGGTTTGTAGGATAATTTTCGCGGATATGGTCAGTATTACGCTCCGTGACTACTATCGTGACCGTATTGATCCACGTACCCCACTGGGGGACAGGAGAGGAAAAGCCATGACCAGCAATCGACCCGAGGCCGTTGCCGCACTTGCCGGCCAAATCCGCACATCTGTATCTCGTCGCCGACTCCTTCAGGTGGCCGGCATCGGTAGTGCAGCAATGGTGGCTGCTGCATGTGGAACGGGTTCTGAGTCTTCGGGTGAGGCCTCTGCTGCGACCGACCTCTCCGATACAGAAATGATTGCCAATTGGTCCAACTGGCCTTCCTATCTGGATATCGACGAAGACACCGGCGAATATCCTTCTCTCGTAGCATTTGAAGAGGCAACGGGCATCGATGTCATTTACACAGAAGATGTCAACGACAATAACGAGTTTTACGCCAAGGTGCGCACGCAGTTGGAGCAAGGCCAAGACATTGGTCGGGACTTGGTCGTGTTGACGGACTGGATGGCAGCCTTATGGATCCAAAATGGCTTTGCTCAAAAGCTAGATAAGTCGTTAATTCCCAATTCGGTCAACCTCATTCCTCGATTGGCTGATGTGAACTTTGACAAACCCCGTGAGTATTCCTTGCCGTGGCAATCAGGATTTGCTGGTTTGGGTTACAACATTTCCGCCCTCCAGGAAGCAACCGGCAAGTCATCCATGACCTCACTAGATGAACTTTTTGATCCGGCCCTCAAAGGTCGCATAACACTCCTGTCCGAGATGCGCGACACCATGGGCTGCATCTTGGCGTGGCAGGGTTATGACCCCGCTGATTTCACGGATGCTGAGTTTGAAGAGTGCATTGCGGTCTTGACGCAGCAGGTTGACAATGGCCAGGTTCGGCAAGTAACTGGCAACGATTACATCGCAGCCATGGACAGCGGAGATGTCATTGCAGTTATTGGCTGGTCAGGTGACATCTTTGCCATGGGAGATGACTTCGGTTTCTCCCTTCCCGAGAGTGGTGGCACATTGTGGACCGACAACATGGTGATTCCTGCACTGGCACAGCACAAGGCAAACGCTGAAAAAATCATGAACCACTACTACGACCCAGCGGTCGCAGCACAAGTTGCGGCGTGGGTTAACTACATCTGTCCAGTGCAGGGTGCGCAGGCCGAAATGGAAAAAATTGATCCGGAATTGGCCAACAATGAGTTCATCTTCCCGTCAGATGCCATGCTCAATCAGACCTATGTATTCATGGAGTTGACCCCAGAGCAGAACGAGACGTACGAGCGCTTGTTCCAGAAGGCAATCGGCAACTAATACCTATTTTTCTGGGGATCGAGTCACTCGATCCCCAGAATATGTCTGAGAGGAATAGCCTGTGAGTGCAACCGCTGGACGTAATGTCGAGGACCTTCACCTAGAAAATCTTACGAAGAAGTTTGGTGAGGTTGCTGCGGTTGACGATCTCACTCTCACCATTCCCGCCGGCTCGTTCTTTGCGCTTTTGGGGGCATCTGGCTGCGGAAAGACCACCACATTGCGCATGGTCGCCGGACTGGAAGAGCCGACTTCAGGCAGAATCCTCATTGGCAGTCAGGACATCACAAATTTGCGGGCCTTTCAACGCCCGGTTAACACCGTATTTCAATCGTATGCACTATTTCCGCACCTTGACATATTCGAAAATGTTGCTTTTGGGCTGCGTCGACGAGGTGTTAAGAATGTTGAATCGCAAGTTGATTCCATGTTGGAGTTGGTGGAGCTTGGTCCCATGTCACGAAGGAAGCCGGCGCAACTATCCGGTGGCCAGCAGCAGCGGGTGGCGGTAGCTCGGGCATTGATCAATCAGCCTGATGTGCTGCTTCTTGACGAACCACTGGGGGCACTGGATCTTAAGTTGCGGCGGCAAATGCAGATCGAACTCAAACGTATCCAAACTGAGGTCGGAACGACATTCGTCCACGTGACGCATGATCAAGAGGAAGCCATGACCATGGCGGACACGGTAGCCGTAATGAACGCGGGTCGAATTGAACAGATGGGGCATCCTGCGGATATCTACGAGCTACCCAAGACTGTTTTTGTCGCCAATTTCTTGGGTCAGTCCAATCTCTTTGCTGGAGCTCGTGGCGGAATGTCTGGAGATACGATCCTCGTCAATTCACACGGCTTAACATTCAGCCTGCTTCCCTCGCGGAACTCGGCCGTGAGTGACGAAATCATTGTCGGTATTCGCCCCGAGAAGATTACTGTCCTGGACGTAGTTGATCGTGAGAAAATCCCTATGGGGCATAACTCACTCGAGGGTCGAGTGACCGATGTGTCCTACACGGGTGTCTCCACCCAATACGTTGTTGAGACTGCCTGGGGTCAAGATGTCACAGTGTTTGAGCAAAACGTGATTGTGGGCGACCGCTGTGAAGTGGGAGATCACGTCATCTTGCATTGGTCGCCGGAGCATTCATTTGGCTTGAGTGGTGGCGAGACTCTTCTTCATGCAACGGCGCAGGAAATAGCGACGGGCGCCTAGTCGTGGCTGCAGTCCTTCCCGCCACCGGTGCGAAGCAGCAACCCGGTCCGCAGAAAAAGTCTCGAACTGGGTATTTCCTGCTATTGCCGGGAATGACCTGGCTGGGTATTTTCTTCGCGATCCCCTTTGTGACACTGTTTTTAACCAGTCTGCAGGCGCCGGTGGAGGGCGCAGCCGGCCAATACGTTCCCGCGTTCAAAGTAAGTAACTATCCAGAAGCGTTAACGGAATATTGGCCGCAGTTCATCAAGTCCTTCATCTATGCAGGTATTGCCACGGCTTTGGCCCTGCTTATTGCTTATCCGCTCGCCTATTTCATTGCATTCAAGGCGGGTCGTTGGCGGGCGCTCATGCTGGTCCTTGTCATTGCGCCTTCTTTTGCGTCCTTCCTCCTCAGAACATATGCGTGGAAGACAATCCTTGCTGATGAAGGATTTATCACTAGCTTCTTTAATGCACTGCACTTGCTTCCCGAGGATCGAATACTCAACACAAGTCTGGCGGTGATCGCCGGATTAACCTATAACTTTTTGCCATTCATGATCCTGCCGCTATATGCGGCGTTGGAGAAAATTGATCCGCGTTTGATCGAGGCCTCTAGTGACTTATATGCATCCGCCTTCACAACTTTCCGTAAGGTGACATGGCCGCTCTCACTTCCCGGAGTTGTCGCAGGAACGTTGCTGACGTTTATACCGGCAACGGGTGACTACATCAATGCGGAGCTTTTGGGTTCCACGCAGGATCGCATGATTGGAAACGTGATTCAAACGAACTTTATTGAGTTCCGGGATTACCCAACGGCGAGCGCATTGTCCTTTGTGCTGATGGCGGTCATTTTGGTATTGGTCTTCACGTACATACGCCGAGCCGGAACGGAGGACTTGGTCTAATGAGGTGGGTGAGGCAGCGTCTTCTTGGTGTGGTGGCCGTTCTGGTGTTGGTCTATCTCTTTGTCCCCATTGCTGTAGTTGCGGTACTGAGCTTCAATAAGCCGGAAGGAAAGTACAACACCAGCTGGAACAAATTTTCGCTGGACGCGTGGACCAGCCTCTGTGGCGTTCCAGGAGTCTGCGATTCCTTTATGATCAGTATTCGGATCGGTGTGATATCGACAATAGTGGCCACGATTCTGGGCACCATGATCGCTTTTGCATTAGTGCGGTATCGGTTCAAGGGGCGATCTACGACCAATCTTCTCATTTTCTTGCCCATGACGACACCAGAAGTAGTCATGGGTGCGAGCCTGTTGGCGCTGTTCCTAAACCTGCGTTTTCCATTGGGTGAAACCACCATCATTATCGCGCACATCATGTTCACCATTTCATTCGTTGTCGTCACCGTGAAAGCGCGCCTGCAAGGAATGGATCCACGGCTCGAAGAAGCGGCCCGGGATCTTTATGCGAATCCGCGAGCAACATTTCGATACGTGACCCTCCCACTTGTCGCCCCGGGCATCGCTGGTGCTGCGTTACTTGGATTCTCGCTATCTTTCGACGATTTCATTATCAGCTTCTTCAATGCAGGCACAGTGGTAACCTTCCCGATTTACATTTGGGGTGCCGCCCAACGGGGAATTCCGGTGCAGGTGAACGCCTTAGCCACCATGGTGTTCATTGTGGCATTAGTCATCGTTTTGTCCTCTCAGTTTGTTGCACACCGTCGCCGCAAAGCTTTAGAGCTACCTCCAGAGGCACTAGAGGCGGCATTACCTCGCTCCTAAATGCGACATATTGATACCATGCTGCAGGACCATTGTTTGTAGAGATTGATTGTTTGTAGACCTGGTTGATCGAAGGGATTGGTGGGAAAGTTAGGCGCTCGGTCTAACTCATTACGTGAACTCTGACGTAAGGAATCCCATGTTTTCTCACCATGCATCACCTGAAGGTTTCACAAAGACAAGTGGTCTTAGCACCATACCTTTTTGGCTGGATAATCCGCAGCGCCCCGTTGCGCGCGCACCTTTGTCGGGTGTTGAGGCAGCCGATCTCCTCGTCATTGGTGGCGGATTCACCGGTTTGTGGGCGGCGCTTGAAGCGAAAATCGCGTATCCAGACCAACGCATTGTGCTCGTGGAAGGTGGTCGAATCGCAGAGGGCGCGAGCGGGCGCAACGGTGGATTTGTATCAGCCTCGCTGACACACGGATTTTCCAACGGGCACAGTCGTTGGCCGAACGACATGACGGAATTACATCGTTTAGGCGTAGAGAATCTAGCCGCCATGCAGGCGCGGGTAGCCGAATTTGCTATCGACTGTGATTGGCTGCCGTCAGGGGAGATTGATGTAGCAGTCGCGGACTACCAACAGGATCAGTTGCGCGAAACACACGAGCAGATGCGTGAAAGCGGAATTGAGTCCACACTGCTGGATGCTGCCCAGGTGCGTCAGCTGGTGAATTCCCCGATTTACCGGGGCGGCCTGGTCGATCCGGATGTCGCCATGGTCGATCCCGCACGATTAGCATGGGGTCTGGCCCGCGCTGCTGAGGAACTTGGCGTCGTTATACATGAGCACTCACCAGTAGGAAGCATCAATGATGTAGGTGATCATGTTGAGGTCTCACTCGCACATGGATCGATTGTTGCCGAACGTGTTCTGTTAGCAACGAATGCCTATCCACCGCTATTACGACGTATTCGACATTATGTGATACCCGTATACGACTACGTACTGATGACTCGTCCCCTCACTGATCCGGAATTAGCCAGTATTGGATGGAGTGGTCGGGAGGGAATAAGTGACTCGGGCAACCAATTCCACTACTACCGCATGTCGGAAGACCGAAGAATTTTATTTGGGGGTTACGACGCGGTCTATCATCGAGATAACGGGATGGGTACACGATTTGATCAAGATGCTGAGAGTTTTGCCCGCTTAGCGGATCACTTCGTGGCAACATTTCCACAGCTCTCGAATATTTCTTTCACCCATGCATGGGGTGGTGCCATCGATACCTGCTCACGGTTCAGTGCCTTCTGGGGGACAGCCCATGGCGGGAAAACGGCCTACGTCATGGGATACACAGGTCTCGGAGTTGGGGCATCGCGGTTCGGCGCTGTCACCTGTCTGGACCTTCTGTATAGCCGTCAAACGGAACGGACACGGTTGGAGATGGTTCGCACAAAGCCTCTACCGTTCCCACCTGAGCCGCTGAGGTCGGAAGTAATTCGATGGACAACTGCGGCTATTAAGAGCGCTGACCGTAAGGAAGGCAAACGCAATCTCTGGCTGCGACTGCTCGACTCATTGGGGCTTGGTTTCGACTCGTAAACGGTGAATGGACGCACTAGAGTTTCGTTATGACCCGCTATGGAGCGCAGTTTGGACCCAATTTCACATTCCTCGGAGTTCCTGAATGTGATTTGAGTGATCCAGCATCCTATGAATCCGCCGATATCGTCATAGTAGGGGCACCCTTTGATGGCGGTACGTCCTTTCGAGCAGGCGCGCGATTTGGCCCGCAGGCATTACGAGCCGCCTGCTATCTGGAACATGACGGCCGCCGGCCATCACTCGCTTTGCGTGTTGATGGACTGTCAGACATGAACGTTGTGGACGCCGGCGATGTTGAAATGTATAGCGGTGATGCAGCGCGAAGTTGTGCGGATCTTGAAAAGGAAATTGAAAAAATCGCATTAGCGGGCGCTATTCCGGTCATTCTTGGGGGTGACCACACCATCACCTGGCCCGACGTAACCGGCGTCGCCCGGGCTCGGGGCTGGGGCAAGATCTCGGTCATTCACTTTGATGCACACGCGGATACCGGGGACATCACATTCGGCTCGTTAATTGGTCATGGGCAACCAATGCGGCGGTTGATTGAATCAGGCGCGGTCCGTGGAGATCGCTTTCTGCAAGTTGGCCTCCGTGGATATTGGCCTGAGCCAGAGACACTGCAGTGGATGGCCGAGCAAGGCATGCGCTCCTATGAAATGACGGAGATCGTGACGCGTGGACTAAATGTGTGCTTGGACGAGATTTTCCAGATCGCACTCTCCGACTGCGGTGCCGTCTTCCTGAGTGTCGATATCGACGTATGCGATCCGGGTCACGCACCGGGCACCGGAACCCCTGAGCCCGGTGGACTATCGGCGCGAGAGCTTCTCGACGCCGTCCGGAAAATCTGCTACACCTTGCCTATTGCGGGGATGGACATAGTGGAGGTTGCCCCTCCTTATGACCATGCTGACATCACCGCGATGCTCGGAAATCGAGTTGTCCTGGAGGCGCTCAGTGCCATGGCGCGCCGCCGCCAAGACAGCCGTGCGGGCACAACATGGGACCCATCACAACCGCTTCTCTCCGATCGAATTCCAGGAGAGAATCAATGAGAG
Source organism: bacterium UBA6154 (assembly GCA_002422375.1). Next base: position 46,400 of record DIUQ01000021.1, on the reverse strand, counting down.
TACTTGCAATAGGTGCCGGGGGAGTAGGCACGAGTGCCGCTTTGATCGCAGCCCGCCGTCAGTATTTCGAAAAATGGGTATGTGCCGACTACGACCTAGGTCGCGCCACTTCGTTGGTGGGTCAAGTGAATGATCCTCGTTTTTCGGCAGCCCAGGTCGATGCATCTGATCGCGATAGCGTGGCCGCTCTCATCATTGAGGAGGGAATCACTCACGTACTCAATGTGGTGGATCCACGGTTTGTCATGTCGATTTTTGATGCGTGTATGAACGCGAATGTGAATTACATGGATACCGCCATGAGTTTATCTCGCCCGCATCCGACATCTCCCCATGAATTGGCGGGAATCAAATTGGGGGACAGCCAATTTGAGACTGAGCAGCAATGGAAGGACCGAGGAACTCTTGCACTGTGTGGAATGGGGGTTGAACCCGGCCTAGCCGATGTGTTTGCCCGGTATGCGGCAGACCACTTATTTTCCAAGATTGATGAAATTGGGATTCGCGATGGCTCGAATTTAGAGGTGGCCGGCTATTCGTTTGCTCCAACATTCTCCATATGGACAACGATTGAGGAGTGCCTCAATCCGCCAGTTATTTGGGAAAAAGACAAGGGTTGGTACACGACTGAACCATTTAGTGGAGCTGAAGTATTCGACTTCCCCGAGGGTATCGGCCCCCAGGAATGCGTCAACGTCGAGCACGAGGAAGTCCTTCTCGTTCCTCGTTGGATCGACTGTAAGAAGGTGACGTTCAAGTATGGACTGGGTGAGGAGTTCATCGACATCTTGAAGACCCTGCATAAACTCAATCTGGATTCAACCGATCCAGTTACCGTCCGGGGCGCCATGGTGTCGCCACGAGATGTTGTGGCGGCTGCGTTACCCGATCCTTTGACACTGGGCGACAAGATGTCAGGAAAGACATGTGCTGGAACATGGATCACCGGGCTGAACAAAGCTGGTGAACCTGCCGAGGTGTACCTGTACCACGTCACCGACAATGAATGGTCCATGCAGGAATATGGAACACAGGCAGTCACGTGGCAGACAGCCATGAATCCGGTCATTGCCCTTGAGTTACTCGCTACTGGCGCATGGGTGGGAAGCGGAGTCCTGGGGCCTGAGGCATTTGATGCGGTGCCGTATTTGGAGCTCTTAACAGAGGGTTACGGTCAAAAGTACGGGATCCGCTGGGGCTCTTCCTAAGAGGCTGTTGACTCAAACGCCTCTTCGAGAACGGTCAATGCTTCCTCGAGGAGATGCAAGGGCATGGACAGCGATGGCAGGAATCGGAAAACATTGCCATAGGTTCCGGCGGTGAGTGTGACCACGCCATGTTGGTGGCAATACTTATTGAGCGCTGCCGCGCGATCTGCATCGGGCTGACGCGTCCCCGGAGTGACTAATTCGATGGCGATCATGGCACCACGACCACGAATATCGCCAATCGTCGGATGATTGATCTGCATATCCCGGAGGCGGGGGAGCATGACAGCTTCAATATCCCGCGCCAACTGGGTTGCGTTATTGGTCTCCATCCATTGAATAGAGCCCAATGCTGCCGCGCACGCGACAGGATTCCCACCATAGGTACCCCCCAGACCCCCCGCATGCACCGAGTCCATGATGTCCGCGCGTCCCGTGACGGCGGCTAACGGCATTCCACCGGCAATTCCTTTGGCGGTGGTTATGAGATCGGGAATGACACCCTCAAATTCCGATGCGAACCACTGCCCGGTCCGGCAAAAACCAGATTGAATCTCGTCTGCAACAAAGACGATTCCATTGCTCTGGGCGTAGTCAGCCATGGCTTTGAGGTAACCGGGAGCCGGGACAATAAACCCACCTTCGCCGAGAATTGGTTCAATGACGATTGCTGCCACGTTGCTGGCGCCCAATTCCTTGTCAATGCGGGAGATGGCCCACGATGCAACCTCGGAGCCACTATGCGGACCGTCGTGGAATGGATAAGAAACAGGAACGCGATAGATCTCCGGGGCAAATGGACCGAATGACTGCTTGTATGGCATGTTCTTGGCCGTCATGCCCATAGTGAGGTTTGTCCGTCCGTGGTAGCCGTGTTCGACTACGACCACTGCCTGCCGACCGGTAAAGGCGCGGGCGATCTTGACGGCATTTTCTACCGCTTCCGCTCCTGAGTTGAATAAAGCAGAGCGCTTGGAATGATCCCCTGGGGTGAGGCGATTAAGTGCCTCGCATACCTCCACATATCCCTCATATGGTGTGACCATGAAGCAGGTGTGAGTGAAATTGGCTGCCTGTTCTTGGATTCCGCGAACAACCTCGGCATTCGCATTCCCTACCGTGGTAACAGCGATTCCTGACCCCATGTCAATGAATGAGTTGCCATCAGCGTCACAGAGAATTCCACCGGCGGCCTTAGTGATAAATACTGGAAGTCCCACCCCAACGCCGGCAGAAACTGCCTCTGTCTTGCGTGCAAGGAGTCCACGAGAAATGGGCCCGGGGATTTCCGTGACCAGTCGACGAATTTGCTCAACGCCATTAACAGTGTGATCTGAAGTCGTTGTCATGGTTTCTCCTGGATTGACAAGGGTGCATCTGCTCCTGATCTTAGGGGCAATCGTGGCAACCGTACACTTGCTCCATGACCGAATCACATGAGATCAATGGCGTCCACGTAAACCATCATCAGCGCGACACCCTCAAGAAACTCCTCGCCCACCCAACCAGTCATAACCTGCATTGGAAAGAGGTTATTCACTTGGCGGAAGCACTTGGAGCAGTTGAGGAACGGCATGACGGGAAAGTAAAGCTGACGATAGGTGGTTCTAGTGAGGTTTTTGACCCGAACCATAAGGACCTCAGCATGGAACAGATTGCCGATCTGCGCCGTATGATCAAGGCCGCAGGATTCGACAACTAGGAGTTTAAGATGGCACAGCATGACGAGTTCAATGAGATCGATCTTCGAGGCAAACTAGCCGTTGCGGCCATCGATTTCCATCAAACGCGCGTCTTTGCGCTCGAGGGAGATGCCACGGGACGCCCAGAGCGCATCGTGGCTGAAGATCCCACAGGGTACACGCGGAAGTTGCACACAAAGGCGAATAATGTCGAAGGGGATTACCGGACCCCCGGTGACGAATATTGGAAGTCGATTGCCATTGTGTTGGAGCGTGCCGACTCGGTGATCCTGTTGGGGCATGGCAATGGCAAAGCTAACGCCTCCCATGCTTTTCTCGCATATGTTGAGAAGCATTATTCGGATCTGGCAGCGAAGATTCTCGGCGATTTGCGGGTTGATATTGACGACCTAACAGACCCCCAGGTGCTCCGCATTGGGCAGACTTTCTTCGATATCGCGCCACCCCGACAAATGGGCTAACGCGTGACAAACACTCCGGGGGTGCAGCAGGTAGCGATTCTGGGGAGCACCGGATCCATCGGAAAACAGGCACTGGACATTATCCGTCGCAATCCCGATAGGTTTGTCGTGGTCGGCTTGAGTTCGACCGGTGCCAATCCGAGTGAATTCGCTGATCAGATTGCTGAGTTTTCTCCACACGTGGTGGGGATCTCTCGCGGGAGTGCCGCACAGGATGTACAACTCCGGGTGCTCGCCCACGTGCAATCTGCCGGGTTTTCCCGTGGGGGTGCGTCCAGTCCGCAATTTGTCATTGGAACGGAGGCGTCAGCGCGCGTGGCCGACATGGGCGCGGACGTGGTACTTAACGCGATCGCTGGCGCAGCAGGTCTCATTCCGACATTGCGCGCTCTGGCATCGGGAGCTCGTTTGGCGTTGGCGAACAAGGAATCTCTCATAATCGGGGGAGACCTAGTACGGGCCGTAGCGTCACCCGGCCAAATTGTTCCGGTCGATTCCGAGCATGCGGCCCTGGCCCAGTGCCTTTTGGCCGGGTCAGCCGCAGAAGTGAAGTCCCTCATTTTGACGGCGAGTGGAGGGCCTTTCCGTGGGTATACCCGCGAACAGCTGGAGGGTGTCACCACGGAGCAGGCCCTTGCCCACCCAACGTGGTCCATGGGTCCGCTGGTCACTATTAATTCTGCCACGATGGTGAACAAGGGCCTAGAACTCATTGAAGCCCACCTGCTTTTTGATGTTCCCTTCGCGCAGATTGAGGTGGTTGTGCACCCGCAGTCAGTTGTCCATTCCATGGTCGAATTTGTCGATGGGTCAACGATCGCGCAAGCCAGCCCGCCCGATATGCGAATACCGATTGCGTGGGGTCTGGGAGCGCCGGCGCGGGTACCCGATGCCGCGCCGGCGTGTGATTGGTCTCAGGCCACCCATTGGGAGTTTTTCCCTGTAGATCACGACCTGTTTCCCGCTATTTCGCTGGCGCGCATGGCCGGGGATGCGGCCGGAAGTGCCCCAGCCGTCTTCAACGCGGCCGATGAAGCGGCCGTCGACCTGTTTTTGCAGGGCAAGATCCCCTTCCACCAGATTGTGCCCTTTATCGACAGAGCGTTGACTGAGCACATGGAGACCCAGCATGTGTCAGGGAACGGGCTTACACTCGAGAGCGTCCAAGAAGCAGATAGGTGGGCGCGCCACCGGGTTCAGGAGTTAGCGGAGTAATGCTCGAGGTCGTTGGGATAGTGCTTTTCGCCGCACTGATTGCGGCGTCTATTGCACTCCACGAATTAGGTCACTTAGTACCGGCTAAGAAATTTGGTGTGCGGGTCTCTGATTACATGGTTGGCTTTGGGCCTACGTTGTGGTCCACGGTTCGAGGGGAAACCCGTTACGGCGTCAAGTGGATCCCTCTGGGCGGATATATCCGCATGATCGGAATGCTCCCGCCTGATCCGGCTGACCCCGAAGGCAGATCCCGCTCCCTGTCCACGGGGCGCTTTGCTGCTCTCATCGCACAAGCGCGGGCAGCGTCATTTGACGAAATTCGCCCCGGGGATGAGAACCGATTGTTTTACAAGCTTCCGGTGCACCGCCGAGTGATCATCATGCTTGGTGGGCCCTTCATGAACTTGGTGCTCGCATTTGTGCTGTTTGCCATTGTTCTCGTAGGAATTGGCTTACCTCAACCCTCGCTGAGTGTTGGTGCGGTCGTACCCTGCACTCCCAGCTTGGAGCAACCGACCGGTCAGCCTTTGCCGTCCGGGGTTTGTCCGTCAGGCACCGTGCCGACTCCTGCTGCCACCGCAGGACTCGTAGCAGAGGACGTCATAGTCGCAGTGAACAACATTCCCGCGCAGGACTGGACGCAGGTGAGTGAGTGGATAGCTGCCCACCCAGGGGTAGAGACAACTGTCACAGTGGACCGCTCAGGGTCAACGACGGTTCTTCCACTCGCTATCGCTGAGGTGACGCGCCCGGTATACGACGCTAATGGCGTTGAGACAGGTGCATCTCAAACAGTGGGTTTCCTGGGAATGCGTCCAACATTTGAGTACGAGCGTCAAAGCATCACCCAGGTACCCGCATTTATGTGGGACCTCACCGTGCGTTCGGTGGAGGCTCTGATCTCGCTTCCCGTGCGGATCTACGAACTCGTGTCCCAGACCCTCATTGGTGGGCAAGAACGGGATATCAACGGGCCTGTATCCGTCGTCGGTGCGAGTCGCCTTGGTGGCGAGATTGCTGCCATGGATTCGCCCATCACTTCCAAGGTAGCCACCTTCTTGGGTTTGGCGGCCTCATTGAATCTCTTCCTCTTCCTGTTCAATCTGCTCCCGGTTCTCCCCCTCGATGGGGGACATATCGCCGGTGCGCTCTATGAATCGTTGAAACGATCCATAGCTCGATTACGCGGAAAACCCGATCCTGGACCGGTGGACACCGCGCGGCTCCTGCCCGTGGCGTATGTCGTTGCCGGGGTGCTGTTAGCCATGGGCGTGGTGGTCATTTGGGCTGATTTAGTCAAGCCCATCTCGCTCGGATGACCCGAAGGCCCAATAATGGGCATGTGAGTATTGACCTTGGCATCCCAGCACCTCCACCCCCGGTGATTTCTCCTCGGAGGAAATCACGAGCTTTGACACTCAAGCACCACAGCAAGCCGTTGATGGTGGGAGGTGACGCACCCGTCAGCGTCCAATCCATGTGCACCACCTTGACAGCAGACGTTAACTCCACTCTGCAGCAGATAGCTGAGTTAACGGCAGCAGGGTGTCAGGCTGTTCGAGTAGCTGTTCCAAGTCAAGACGACGCCGATGCGCTCGCACAGATTGCGCGCAAGTCAGGCATCCCTGTGATTGCCGACATCCACTTCCAGCCGAAGTATGTCTTTGCGGCCATTGACGCCGGTTGTGCCGCAGTGCGCGTCAACCCAGGGAACATCAAGAAGTTTGACGACAAGGTGGGAGAAATCGCCCGAGCGGCCAAGGATGCAGGTACCCCGATTCGTATAGGTGTTAATGCTGGCTCGCTCGATCCTCGATTGTTGGAGAAGTACGGCAAAGCTACTCCTGAAGCACTTGTCGAATCTGCACTCTGGGAAGCATCACTATTTGAGGAACATGGTTTCCAGGACATTAAAATTTCCGTTAAACATCATGATCCAGTCATCATGATGTTGGCCTATATGCAATTGGCAGAGCAATGTGATTACCCCCTCCATTTAGGTGTAACTGAAGCCGGCCCTGCATTTCAGGGAACCATAAAATCAGCTGTCGCCTTTGGTGGATTGCTCTCGCGAGGAATCGGCGACACCATTCGCGTTTCCTTGTCTGCTCCACCCGTAGAAGAAGTCAAGGTTGGAATTGGGATTCTAGAATCGTTAAATCTGCGTCAACGGGGTTTGGAAATTGTGTCCTGTCCCTCGTGTGGACGCGCCCAAGTGGATGTCTATACATTGGCTGAACAAGTGACCGCCGGGCTCGAAGGACTCGACGTTCCACTGCGAGTTGCCGTCATGGGTTGTGTTGTCAACGGTCCCGGTGAGGCGAGGGAAGCTGACCTAGGTGTGGCCTCGGGCAATGGCAAGGGCCAAATATTTGTCCGTGGTGAGGTCATTAAAACGGTTCCGGAAGCTGACATCGTGGAAACTCTGATCGAAGAAGCCATGAAGATTGCCGACTCAATTTCTGGAGAAGGATCCCCCGTTGTAACGACCGCCTAGTACGGTGACGGCATGTCCACCAACGCCGTGGCAGAGCCCGGCTCTGCACTGGGGGGTTGGGTGCGCCACGTGTCTGTGGCTGAATTAGCACGCGCGCGTGATATCACCGAGTCCGATCCACTGGTTCATGGATTTCTGGCCTCGCGGATTGCGCTTGGCATGCGAGATAGCTGGCGAATGGGCGGGGGTCTCTGGGGATACTTCACCGGCGCAGGTCTGGAATCCATTCTTTTTGTTGGTGCAAATATTGTTCCTTCAACGACCACCCACGAGGCTCGACTCGCATTCGCGCAGGAATTGGTGCGAACTGGTCGACGAAGTTCCGCACTCCTGGGGCCGCGCACTGATGTCCTCGGGCTGTGGGATCTCATGTCCTCGAGTTGGGGATTGCCGCGTGAAGTTCGTGCCAATCAACCCTATTTGTCCTTGGAAGGGAAAGCGCTCGGGGTAAGAGATCCCCGAGTGCGACATGTGACCGCCGGAGAATTACCGATACTGCTCCCAGCATCGATTCATATGTTCACCGAGGAGGTTGGTGTGTCGCCAATCCTCCACGGTGGCCAGGTTCAGTATGAACGGCGCGTTGCCGAAGTAATAGCACAGCGACATGCATTTGCAATTATTGAAAATAACCGCGTGCTGTTCAAAGCTGAGGTCGGATATGCAACTCCAACCGTTGCTCAAATCCAGGGTGTCTGGGTTGCCCCAGAGTTGCGGGGTCATGGAATTGCGGCTCCGGCAGTAGCAGCAGTTGCTGACATTATCCAGCGAGCGATTGCCCCAACAGTGACCCTGTACGTCAATGATTTCAATACCCCAGCGCTCCGAACTTATGCCCGGGCTGGTTTCCGTCAATGCGACACATTCGCCACAGTTCTTTTCTGACTCCATGTAGTCGAGGCCGTGCTTCCCGGGGATTGGCTACTCTGTGACGCTATTCTCAGACAACTTCCACCTCGTGTGTACGACTCGAGGGGGTTTCACCTGAAATGAGGCGCTCGTGATTTCTCGCATGTCGACCATGTTCCTTCGGACATTGCGTGACAATCCGGCCGATGCTGAAGTGCCTAGCCACAAGTTGCTAGTGCGTGGCGGATATGTCAGACGGATAGCGCCGGGGATTTTTTCATGGCTGCCCCTTGGGTACATTGTTTTTCGCAACGTCGAGCGGATAGTCCGAGAGGAAATGGATCGCGCAGGGTTTCAAGAGGTTCACTTTCCTTCGTTGCTCCCACGAGAGGCGTATGAACAAACGGGAAGATGGACGGAATACGGAGACAATCTGTTTCGACTCACTGACCGACGAGACAATGACTACCTTCTTGGTCCAACACATGAGGAAATGTTCACTCTAATGGTGAAAGGGGAGTACTCCTCTTATAAAGATTTGCCGCTCGTTATCTATCAGATTCAAACTAAGTTTCGCGATGAAGCCCGGCCGCGTGCAGGCATACTTCGTGGACGCGAATTTGTCATGAAGGATTCCTACTCATTCGATGTCACCGATGAAGGCTTGGAGCTCTCCTATCAACGGCACCGAGATGCCTATATATCAACGTTTGATCGAATGAAGTTGTCCTACGTCATTGTGTCCGCCATGGCTGGGGCCATGGGTGGATCACAGAGTGAAGAATTTCTTGCATCGTCAGATGTTGGCGAGGACACCTACGTTCGATGTGATTGTGGCTATGCGGCGAATGTTGAAGCAGTTGTTATTCCCGCAGCCTCGTGGGATCCTTCGCTCGATCTAGTCCATGATCTACCGGCTGCCCACGTGGAGGAGACACCGGATACTCCCACCATTGACACGCTTGTCGATATTTCCAATTTTCGCCCAGATCTGCAGCGCTCCGATCGGAAGTGGGTGGCTTCGGACACGTTGAAGAACCTCCTCTTGATGCTGAAGGATGCCGACGGCAACGAAAAGCCCTTGGCGATCGGCGTTCCGGGTGATCGGGAAATTGATATGCGACGGCTAGAGGCGGCTATTTACCCCTATGTCGCTCGACCATTTGACGAGGAAGATTTTACTCAATATCCGGTCTTGACCAAGGGATACATTGGCCCAGGTGTTCTGGGGAAAAACTCATCCAGCGGCATCGAATTCCGCACTGACCCCCGTGTTGTCCGCGGAACGAGGTGGATCACAGGCGCCAACGAACATGGTAAACATGTTTTTGACCTTGTGTTTGAGCGTGACTTTGTCTCGGACTCAGTTATTGACGTGGCGGAGGTCAAGGAAGGAGATATCTGCCATCAATGTGGTGGCTCCCTTCACATGGCACGTGGAATCGAGATTGGGCATATCTTCCAACTGGGTCGAAAATACGCTGACGCATTGGGTCTAAAAGTGTTAGACGAGAAAGGCGATTTAGTTACCGTGACCATGGGCTCCTACGGTATTGGAGTATCGCGTGCGGTCGCAGCCATTGCGGAGCAGCACCATGACGATCGTGGGCTGATCTGGCCCCGTGAAGTTTCGCCCGCTGATGTTTACGTTATTGCTGCCGGCAAGACTCCTGAGGTGTTTGCTGCAGCGGAGGAATTCGCCAACGAGTGGGATTCCCGTGGATTGAGAGTCATCTACGACGATCGCACCGGGGTGTCGCCAGGGGTTAAGTTCAATGACTCGGAATTACTCGGCATTCCCACGATCGTAGTTATTGGAAAAGGTTTAGAGCGCGGTGTCGTAGAAGTCAAGGATCGGGCCACGGGTGAAAGGGTCGATGTTGAGGTGAGCCACGCGCTGGACTACGTCCTCGACATATGTACGACCTAAGCGTCTGGACGGTCGTCCTCTTGTGCGTAGCTGCTGCGGCTGCCGGGTGGGTCGACGCTGTTAGCGGTGGCGGCGGAATGGTGCAGCTACCGGCGTTATTCATTGCCCTGCCGGCGGGCGCTGAAGTTAATGCGCTGGCCACAAACAAGTTATCCAGTTTTTTCGGAACCGCAACGGCCGCCCGGACGTACGTCAAGAACCTTTCACCGGATTGGAAAACCGTCCTACCTATGGCGGGTGCGGCTTGCGCGTTTTCCGCTATGGGGGCGTGGACTGCCCACCTTGTGCCAACAAAATTGTTTGCAAACTTTGTGATTGTGGCATTAATTTCAGTGTGGCTCTGGACGCTCTTCTCTCCGGTACTCGGGAGCGTGGACAACCTTCGGTGGCATGGTTCCCGAAAACACCTTGTCGTGGCGGTACTGGTCGGTGCGATTATCGGCTTCTATGACGGAATCTTCGGTCCGGGCACTGGGTCATTCCTCCTCATCGCCTTGGTAGGGCTCCTCGGCTATTCATTTCTCATGGCTTCATCAACAGCGAAAATCGTTAATTTGGGTACTAACGCAGCAGCTCTGGTTATTTTCGGGATTACCGGTTCAGTTTTGTGGCTGCTCGGGCTACTCCTCGCGCTTTTCAACGTATTAGGCGCATACGTAGGGGCGAGAACGGCCATTGCCCGGGGAAGCGCGTTTGTGCGGACTGTGTTTTTAACCGTCGTTGCGCTATTAATTATCCGGCTGATCTGGGATACCTGGGTGCCATAGATTCTCGGTGTGGCCAGGACGCAATAAAACCCCCATTGCTACAGTGAGGGTACTTACAATCGCGTCACACAACTGGACAACGCTAGGGAATGGTGGTCATCATGGGATTGCCAGAGAAACAATGCCGTGACATCGCAGAGCGCGTGTGTGCCACATTTGACGTTGATCTAGAGGACCTAAACATTTCTCGAGCTGGGCGGCGAGAGGTCTTGCGTGTCGTTGTTGATCGTGACGGAGGAATTGACCTAGACGACATTGCTGAGATTAGTCGCATGTTGTCTGAGGTATTAGACCAGGCGATTAATAGTGACGATTCACCCTTCGTGTTGGAGGTGAGTTCACCCGGCGTTGATCGGCCGCTGACGGAAATTCGACATTGGCGTCGCGCCCTTGGTCATCTGGTTCACATGGACCATAAGGATTCGCAGAAGTCGGGGACATATCGCATCTCGTCCGTTGATCACGACTCAATCACTCTCACTGATCAGCAAGATGTGTCCATCTCCGTGGTGCCTGCCGATGTTGAACATGCTGTCGTACAAGTTGAATTCAATCGAGGGGAATGACAATGGATATTGATGTCAGTGCGTTGAAATCTCTGGTGCGCGAGAAAAATCTGTCACTAGATCTGGTAGTCGAGAGTATCGAACAGGCGCTGCTGACTGCTTACCAACGAACTCCTGGATCTTGGCCGCAGGCCCGCGTTGAATTACATCGAAAAAGCGGTCATGTCACCGTTTGGGCGCGGGAGGAACAAGAGCGGTCCACGCCAGATGAGCCTGTGACATATGGTCCTGAATTTGATGACACACCGGAGAATTTCGGACGTGTGGCAGCTAGTACCGCTCGCCAAGTGCTTCTTGGTCGTTTGCGGGAAGCAGAAGGTGACGCGACTCTGGTGGAATTCACCGGACGCGAAGGAGACCTCGTGTCCGGAGTTATCCAACAGGGAACGAATCCCCGAATGATTCGGGTTGACTTGGGTAAAATTGAGGCGAACCTTCCGCCCGAGGAGCAATCACCAGGCGAGGTGTATACCCATGGGGAGCGCATCAAATGTCTAGTAACCGGAGTGCGGAAGGGGTTCAAGGGTCCAATTGTGACCGTCTCTCGAACGCACCCGGAATTGGTCAAGGCTCTGTTTGCTTTGGAGGTTCCCGAAATTGCTGACGGCACCGTCGAAATTACAGCTGTTGCCCGGGAAGCCGGACATCGGACAAAGATTGCTGTTCGGTCACACAAGTCTGATGTCAATGCCAAGGGTTCCTGCATTGGCCCCTTAGGACAACGGGTCAGACAGGTAATGAGTGAACTGGCTGGCGAGAAAATCGACATTGTTGACCACAGTGACGACCCCGCAAACATGATCGCGCAAGCGCTTTCCCCAGCGAAAGTATCGTCGGTGACAATTGTTGATCCGGCCACGCGCAGTGCCCGAGTGGTTGTGCCCGACTATCAACTTTCCTTAGCAATAGGCCGGGAAGGGCAAAATGCGCGCCTGGCTGCGCGATTGACCGGATGGCGTATTGACATCAGGTCTGACGCTCAACCACCGGAAAGCGCTCCAGCCCCAGAGATAGTGGAATAGGCCCTGTGTCGAATGGGTCGTCCACTGGTGGAAAGAACATGCTTAGGGTGCCGAACCGCTGCAGCTCAAATGACCCTGGTGCGTTTTAGGCCAGACCCAGGCAGGCACAGCATCACCATCGACAGGGACGGGACTGTGCATGGGCGAAGCGCCTACGTTCATCCGACCACAAACTGCCTCTCCCGCGCCGTGAAACGGGTCCAAGCAAGCCTCAAGTTGGTGGATCCGGTAGATTTAGTCGCCGTTAGGGAGATTGTCATGTCAGTCGTACAACAAAGTTCAGTGGCAGACTCCTCAACATCCATACCACGTCCACCCAAAGGATCACCGTGAACAAGCTAATGAGCGCTTCCTCATGAGGCCCCTCACATGAGCGTGCAGGCATGAAAGTGCATCGCGCCCAGTAACGGTTCGGACAACACCGCCCGAACCAAGACAGGAGAGTTGTGTCAAAAGTTCGGGTATATGAGCTCGCCAAAGAGCTCGGCTACGACAGTAAAACTGTCTTAGCGACATTGCAGGATATGGGCGAGTTTGTCCGCTCAGCATCCTCCACCATTGAGCCTCCTGTGGCTCGTCGCCTCAAAGAAGCGCTCCCACCCGCTGAGCCCAAGCCAGCGAAAAAAGCTGCCAAAAAGGCCACCAAGAAGGCGGCGGCAGCCGAGCCTGAGACTTTAACTGAGTCCGCGGCCGTGGAGGGTGACCTTCCGACACCACCCAAGGCTTCCGCGCCCACTATGGCGGCGGAACCTGCCCATCCCGCCGTTCGCTCGTCCGATTCCGAGAGGGCGAATCCCGCTTCGGTGGATTCGCCTGCTGCATCTGCCCCGGCAACCCCGGCTGCGGGTCCGGTCCCTTCCCCCCGTCCTGCACCGCGGCCGGCTGCAAAGCCGGCGGGTCCACGCCCGGGGAACAACCCGTTTGGTGGTAGCACCGGCATGAGCCGCCCAGCACCTCGTCCGGGAAATAATCCGTTTGGCTCTCCGGCGACCGACCGGCCAGCAGGTCCACGCCCCGGTGGAGTATCGGGGGCACCCCGACCCAACCCCGGCAGCATGCCGGCCGCTCGCGGCCCGCGCCCCGGTGGTCCCGGTGGTGCCGGTGGTGCCGGTGGTGCCCCGGGTGGTCCTGGTCGCGGGCGACCGGGTGCCTTTGGCGGCCCTGATAGGTCTCGCCCCGCTCGTCCTGGTGGCGCACCCTTCACTCCGGGTGGCGCTCCTGGTGGACCGGGAGGTGCCCCGGGTGGTCCCGGCGGTGGACGTGGTGGATTTGGCGCACGACCCGGAGGCCGCGGAACAACAGCGGGCGCTTTCGGTCGGCCTGGCGGCAAGCCCTCGCGGGGTCGTAAATCCAAGCGAGCAAAGCGTCAAGAGTTTGACAATATGGAAGCGCCATCGATGGGTGGTGTTCGTTTACCGCGTGGTAATGGAGATGTTGTTCGCCTGTCACGCGGCGCAAGCCTGACCGACTTCGCAGACAAGATTGACGCATCACCTGCGGATCTGGTCAAGGTGTTGATTGGTCTGGGTGAGATGGTGACGGCAACGCAGTCGATTGACGACGACACGCTGCAATTACTGGGCACCGAATTGAATTTTGCCGTCCAGGTTGTGTCCCCCGAGGACGAGGACCGCGAACTACTTGAGACATTTGATCTCGAATTCGGCGAGGACGAGGGCGAGTCGGCGGACATGCAGCCACGACCACCTGTTGTCACAGTTATGGGTCACGTGGACCACGGCAAGACTCGATTGCTTGACGCTATTCGCAAAACGAACGTTATTTCGGGCGAAGCCGGTGGAATCACGCAGCACATTGGCGCCTATCAGGTGCAGGCGCATACTCCCGATGGTGATCGAGCCATAACGTTCATTGACACACCCGGTCACGAGGCGTTCACCGCTATGCGTGCACGTGGTGCAGAAGCTACCGACATTGCGATTCTGGTTGTTGCTGCCGATGACGGTGTGAAACCACAGACAATTGAGGCGCTGAACCATGCGCAGGCGGCGAATGTTCCGATTGTGGTGGCAGTGAACAAGATTGACAAAGAAGGCGCGGATCCCGTCAAGGTACGGGGTCAGTTGACCGAATACGGACTTGTCGCTGAAGACTTTGGTGGGGACACCATGTTTGTCGACGTGTCCGCCAAAAATGACCTCGGTATCGAGGGACTATTGGAGGCGGTGCTTTTGACTGCTGATGCGGCATTGGATCTTCGTGCCAATCCTGAACAGGACGCCCAAGGTATTGCTATCGAGGCCCATCTGGATCGCGGTCGCGGTCCCGTGGCAACCGTGCTCGTTCAGCGTGGAACCCTGCGACCAGGGGACTCCATCGTGGCTGGGGACGCTTTTGGTCGAGTCCGAGCCATGCTCGACGACTCGGGCAACCCCGTTTCAGAAGCCGGCCCTTCAGCGCCTGTTCAAGTGCTGGGTCTGACAACCGTCCCGAGTGCTGGTGACAGCTTCCTGGTCGTTTCCGAGGATCGGATTGCGCGGCAGATTGCCCAAACGCGTCAAGCGCGAGAGCGAAATGCCCTGTTGGCCAAGAATCGCGTCAAGCGATCGCTGGAAGACTTCCTCGAGTCCATTGAGCGTGGAGAAGTTTCTGAACTGACGTTGATCATTAAGGGCGATGTTTCGGGTTCCGTTGAGGCGCTCGAAGATGCATTGCTCAAAATTGATATTGGCAAGGAAGTATCCCTCCGCGTTATTCACCGTGGGGTCGGTGCCATCACCCAAAACGACGTCACTTTGGCAAGCGCTTCGAAAGCGATCATCATCGGTTTCAACGTGCGTCCTGAGGGTAAAGTCGCGGAGTTTGCATCCAAGGAGGGTGTCGACGTTCGCTACTACAGCATCATTTACCAGGCCATCGATGAGATCGAAGCTGCTCTAAAGGGCATGCTCAAGCCCGAGTATGAAGAAGTGCAACTTGGAACAGCAGAAGTTCGCGATGTATTCAAATCGTCCAAGTTTGGAACTATTGCTGGCTGCCTGATCCGCAGTGGTGAGGTCAAGCGAAACACTAAGGCGCGGTTAGTTCGTGACGGAGTAGTTGTCGCGGAGAACCTTAATATCGCATCGCTGCGCAGGTTTAAAGATGACGTCACAGAAGTGCGCGAGGGCTTTGAATGCGGTATCAACCTTGGTTCCTATCAGGATGTCAAAGTCGAAGACGTGATTGAGACATTTGAGATGCGCGAAATCCCGCGCAAGTAGAGACGGGATATACACATGGGGAGTGAAGCTCGAGCCCGAAAGCTCGCAGATCGAATTAAAGTGATTGTGGCCCAGACATTGGAGCACCGAGTCAAAGACCCGCGATTGGGGTTCATCACCATAACCGATGTCCGGCTCACACCCGATCTGCGAGACGCTTCGATTTTCTACACCGTCTATGGCTCTGATCAGGAGAGACTGGATACCGCCGCGGCACTCGCTTCCAGTAAAGGAATGCTCAGGACTGAGGTTGGTAAGGGGACTGGTGTGAAGTTCACTCCAACATTGGAGTTTGTATTGGATGCGATTCCGGAAAATGCAGCGCACGTTGAGGACTTGCTCAAAGCAGCTGCGGCTGACGATGCTCGAGTGCATGAGCAAGCGGAAAGCGCCCATTACGCAGGCGAAGCTAATCCATACAAAGACTGATGGTGAACGGAATCGTTCTGGTCGACAAGCCGGAGGGTGTCACCTCCCACGACGTGGTTGGTGCGTTGAGAAGACTCTTCTCCACTCGAAAAGTAGGTCACGCGGGGACTCTCGACCCCATGGCAACAGGCGTGCTGGTTCTAGGGATCAATGCAGCAACAAGGATGTTGGGGCACTTAACTCTGAGTACTAAGGCATATGAAGCAGTTATTCGTATTGGTGCAGAAAGCACAACAGATGACCGCGAGGGCGTGCTGTCCTCAGTCCAGGATTCGGGCTGGATCTCGGACGAACGTATTCAGCAAGCGTGCAGCAACTACCGCGGAGGAATTTATCAGGTTCCCAGCTCTGTCAGCGCCATCAAGGTATCGGGTCGCCGTGCCCACGAGATAGTGCGAACGGGCGGCGAGGTGACATTGGATGCTCGTGAGGTAACAATTGATTCCTTCGTCGTTAACTCTATTCAGCGGTCAGGACCATGGACTGATGTCGCGATCACTGTCCATTGCTCAGCGGGTACCTATATCCGCGCGCTCGCTAGAGATATTGGGAGAGATCTGGGAGTAGGAGGGCATCTAACCCAACTTCGACGAACTGCGGTAGGTCCCTTCCATGTTGACAGTTGCGTTTCACTCCCGAATCTCCTCGATTCCCCAGACCCGGGTTCATATGTCACGACCATGGGTGTGATTGCAGAACGTGTGTGGCCATGTGTCACGGTCGATCAAGCGACAAGGGAGAAAGTTGCACGCGGTCAGCGTCTTACATCAACTACGGTGCCGGAAGAGTCGGTGTTCGGGGTGTTAGGAGCGGATCATGAACTCCTTGCTATTGCCAGTAATCTGGATTCGCGTATGAAATACAAAACTGTCTTTGTGGGGATCTCGTGACAAACGAATTATCAACGGAGTCCAAACCCGTAGTGTGTCTCGGTGTCTTTGATGGGGTTCATCGAGGTCATCAAGCCTTACTGGAATTCGGGCGCCAGATTGCTCATCGATATTCGGAACCGTTAGTTGCTGTGACCTTCGACCCGCACCCCCTCCAGATTGTTGATCCTTCTCGGGCGCCTCGGATGTTGACAACTCTTGATCAACGCATTGCCCTTCTACAGCAATTCGGTGCAGATCGAGTGGAAGTGCTCCAATTTTCGACAGACATGTCTCACATGGACAGTGACGAATTCTTCCATTCCATCTTGCAAAAGCATTTGCATGTTCGGCATATTGTCGTGGGAGAGAACTTCACTTTCGGGCACCGTGCCCGTGGAAATGTCGAAACGCTCCGAACGCTGGGCCACGATGCAGGAATCGGCGTGTCCCAGGTCCCTCTTACCACTGACTCGGTTCCCATTTCCTCGACCCGAATCAGGGCGGCACTCGATCGGGGGGAGATCCGGTTGGCATCGGAGTTGTTGGGGCATCCCTTTCGTCTCAGCGGAGTGATCGTGATGGGGGATCAGCGAGGGAGGGATCTGGGGTATCCCACGGCTAATCTGGACTGGCCCACCTCTGTGCTCATTCCACAGGACGGGGTGTACGCGGGCTTCGTGCACACGGAGTCAGCCACCTTCCCAGCGGCTATCTCCGTTGGTACCAATCCACAGTTTGAGGGCAGTAGTCAACGAATCGAGGCGTATGTTCTCGATCGCACCGATCTTGACCTGTATGGACACACGGTGGAATTCGAATTCGTTGCCCTAGTGCGACCCCAAAAGGTATTTGCCAACCTTGATGGCTATTTGCAGCAAATGACTATCGATGTTGAGAGGGTGCGTCAGGAGCTCGAGGGCTGACTGATACGCTGACGCTCTAGACGGCTCGGCGGCACAGGTAGCTGCTGCGGGGTTCGTGACCGCATATTCGGCGTGTGAGAACGCCCATGAAAGGACACCATGTCACTCGATACTGCAACAAAACAAGAGATCATTGCTGAATACGGCACCAAGCCTGGAGATACAGGGTCACCTGAGGTTCAAATAGCAATGTTGAGTCGTCGAATTGACGACCTGACAGCTCACTTGAAAGCCCACAAGCACGACCATCACAGTCGCCGTGGCCTATTGATCTTGGTCGGTCAACGACGACGCCTCTTGAATTACCTCACAAAGACAGATATCAATCGCTACCGCTCCATTATTGAGCGTCTCGGATTGCGCCGCTAGCGCGATTCCACGGTTCTGTTGAGACACGTCCATTTAGAGTTTTTGAGTATTCCCACTCAATCGAAATAGAAAATATCGATGCCACTGAAGTTGTCCCACGGTAGTCGGTCCTCGGTAGTGATTTTCGGGATCCAACCCGCGAATCTCGATCGAAGACCGCCGATGACGTGCAACTTCAGGGACATCCTCACATTAGGAGGTTCCCATGGAGGGTTCCATACACACAGCAACAGCCGTTATTGATAACGGTTCATTTGGCAAACGCACAATCCGATTTGAAACTGGTCGACTCGCTCGCCAGGCTGCCGGTTCGGTCAGCGCATTCCTTGACGACGAAACCATGCTCTTAAGCGCAACGACTGCCGGCAAGCAGCCGAAAGATCAATTCGATTTCTTCCCACTGACAGTTGACGTGGAAGAGCGCATGTACTCGGTAGGCAGAATTCCTGGTTCCTTCTTCCGCCGCGAAGGCCGTCCCACGGAAGACGCCATTTTGACCTGTCGCCTCATTGACCGACCATTGCGCCCGACTTTCACTAAGGGGCTGCGCAATGAGGTTCAGGTCGTGGTCACGGTTATGGCGTTGAATCCACAGGATCTGTATGACGTTCTGGCCATCAATGCCGCCTCCGCATCAACCCAATTGAGTGGTTTGCCCTTCAGCGGTCCGATCGGCGGTGTGCGTGTTGCGCTCATCAGAGGCCAGTGGGTTGCTTTTCCAACCCACGATCAGTTGGCGGAAGCCGTGTTCGACATGGTTGTTGCTGGCCGCATTGCGGGTGATGACGTAGCCATCATGATGGTGGAAGCCGAGGCGACAGATCGAACCATTGAACTCATCGCTGGTGGCGCAACCGCACCCACTGAAGAGGTTGTAGCGGAGGGACTGGAAGAGGCCAAGAAATTCATTCGTGCTCTATGTGAAGCCCAAAGTGAGCTTGCTGCCGCCGCAGCTAAGCCTGTTGCCGACTTCCCCGTCTTTTTGGATTATGAGCAAGACGCTTATCAAGCCGTCGAAAAAGTTTCTGGTGCGGCAGTTGCTCAGGCTTTAACTATCGTGTCCAAGGCTGAGCGTGAGGACCGCTTAGATGAAATTAAGGCTGATGTCGTTGCGTCCCTCGGATCTGAATTTGAGGGCCGGGAAAAGGAACTCAGTGCAGCATTCCGGTCAGTGACCAAGAACGCTGTGCGTGAGCGGGTCTTGCGGGAAGGCAAGCGCATTGACGGCCGGGGCCTGGCAGACATTCGCACGCTTTCTGCTGAGGTTGAGGTCATCCCTCGTGTTCATGGTTCGGCATTATTCGAACGAGGGGAAACCCAAATTCTGGGTATCACGACACTCAACATGCTTCGTATGGAGCAGCAGCTAGATACGTTGAATCCGGACAACCGCAAGCGTTACATGCATAACTACAACTTCCCTCCGTATAGCACTGGGGAAACCGGCCGTGTCGGGTCTCCGAAACGCCGTGAGATTGGCCACGGTGCGCTCGCGGAACGAGCCTTAGTGCCCGTGCTGCCCACGCGTGAGGAGTTCCCATACGCGATTCGTCAGGTTTCTGAAGCACTGGGATCTAATGGATCAACATCAATGGGTTCGGTTTGTGCATCCACCATGTCGCTCTTGAATGCTGGTGTTCCATTGAAGGCACCGGTTGCCGGAATTGCCATGGGTCTTATTTCCGGTGAGGTAGACGGAACTGAGAAGTTTGTGGCGCTGACTGACATCCTAGGCGCTGAAGATGCCTTTGGTGACATGGACTTCAAGGTGGCTGGTACCCGCGAATTCGTTACTGCACTGCAGTTGGATACCAAATTAGATGGCATTCCTGCGTCTGTGCTGGCTGGAGCCCTGACTCAGGCGCGCGATGCTCGCATGACCATCCTCGATGTCATGACCGAGGCCATTGACGCTCCGGATGAAATGGCGACAACAGCTCCTCGAGTTATCTCCGTCAAGGTGCCGGTCGACAAGATCGGCGAAGTCATTGGTCCCAAGGGCAAAATCATTAATCAGATCCAAGAGGAGACTGGTGCTGACATAACTATTGAGGACGACGGAACTATCTACATTGGTGCCACAGATGGTCCGTCCGCTGAGGCAGCACGAAATGCCATCAATCAAATCGCCAATCCGACCATGCCTGAAGTTGGTGAGCGGTATTTGGGTACCGTCGTCAAGACCACCACTTTCGGCGCCTTCATTTCACTCGTACCAGGGCGCGACGGCCTGCTGCATATCTCTGAAGTGAAGAAGCTGGCTGGCAAAGGTCGGATCGAAAATGTAGAGGAAGTACTGAAGGTTGGTGACAAATTGCAGGTGGAGATCAAGGAGATTGATCAACGAGGCAAGTTGTCACTCATTGCTGTGCAGGCTGAAGACGCAACCGAATAAGCGCCATGCAGCATGACGAGATTTTGCTTGAGGGAACGGACGGCTCGATCGTTCGCCGTACCGTTCTCTCTAGTGGAGTCCGATTAATCACGGAGTTCGTACCGGGGGTTCTATCAGCGAGTATCGGTATTTGGGTTGACGCTGGCTCACGAAATGAAATTGGCTCCCACATGGGAGCAGCTCACTATCTTGAACACCTGCTTTTTAAGGGCACCAATCACCGTTCAGCCCTCGATATTTCTTCGAGCGTCGAAGCGGTCGGTGGTGATATCAATGCGTTTACCAGCAAGGAACACACTTGTTATTACGCACGGGTTCTATCCCAGGATCTTCCGCTTGCCATTGACGTGTTATGCGATGTTGTAACGGACGCCGTGCTGCGTCATGAGGATATTGAGGCTGAACGGGGTGTGATCCTCGAGGAAATTGCCATGGTTGACGACGATCCGTCTGATCTCGTCCATGATCAATTTTCGAGCGTACTCTTTGGTGATACGCCGCTAGGTCGACCTATTTTGGGTACCGAAGCAACAATTTCCGCGATTAAGCGCGAATCGATTGTTGATTTTTATCGCGCGCATTACCAACCGGAATCACTAGTCATTGCCATCGCTGGGAATGTTGATCATGCCGAAGCAGTGCGACTTGCCGAGGCGGCTCTGCAGCAGGCCAGCACTGGTCAGTTCGGTCGCCGCTCGCCCCGTCCACCTTTGTCCAATTACGTCAAGACCGCGTCCGTCACATCGCTCTTAGATTCGCGCCCAACGGAACAAGCGCATGTGGTGTTGGGCACCCACGGCCTTGTTCGTGGGGATAATCGGCGCTACACGGCGGCAGTTCTGTCCACGGCGCTGGGTGGCGGCATGAGTAGCAGGCTATTTCAATCTGTTCGTGAGCAGCGAGGATTGGCTTATTCGGTCTACAGCTACGGTCAAAGTTTTAGTGACACGGGACTATTCGGGATTTATGCCGGCTGTATTCCATCCAAGCTGGAGACAGTTCTCGAGGTTTGCAAAGCGGAGTTGGACGAATTCGTGGCGCACGGCGTTACTTCCGATGAACTAATTCGGGCCAAAGGCCAGGTAAAGGGTGCAACCGTTCTCGGTCAAGAGGACACGAGCGCACGTATGACGCGTTTAGGTAAGTCCGAAATTCATGGCGAGCCGCTCCTCTCTATCCCAGAGGTCCTTGCGCGCGTGGACAATGTGACCACGTCGAATGTCAACGATCTAGCTGGGGATCTCTTTAGTCCTGAACTCGCTCTGTCAGTTATTGGCCCATATGACCGCTTACCAGCACTCCGCGAATCTCATTGACAAGGTAGTCATACGGCGCTCAAGGCAGATCTGTCAGAATGTCGGCATTCGGTAACTGGAGTGTTACCCGAGGAAAGGCAGTCAGCTATGGATCCACTGCGGGTAGGTGTAGTGGGAGCTCGCGGGCGCATGGGCTCCATGGTCTGCGACACAGTGTGCAAGGACTCCGAATGCGAGTTAGTGGCAGAGTTAGATCTCGGCGACAGCCTGGAACTTCTGGTACAGCAGCGTTGCAATGTTGTCGTTGATTTCACTAGTCCTGATGTGGTTATGGACAACATTGCGTTCTACATTCGACACTCCATCCCAGCCGTAATTGGCACATCAGGTATCACTGAGGAGCGACTCGAGAATATTCAACTCTGGGCTTCACAAAGGAATTCATCACGAATCATTATCGTGCCGAATTTCAGTGTTGGTGCTGTCCTCATGACCCACTTCGCCGCACTGGCGGCTCCCTACTTCGAATCTGTCGAGATCATCGAAATGCATCATCCGGACAAAATTGATGCGCCGTCAGGGACAGCTATCTATGCCGCCGGCAAGATTTCCGAGGCCCGTGCTGGAATGCCGGCTATTCCTGATGCGACTCTTCATGATCCGAGTCATGCGCGTGGATCAATGGAATCTGGCATCACTATTCATTCGGTACGTCTGCGTGGGCTAGTTGCCCATCAGGAAGTCCTTTTTGGGGGAGCCGGTGAAACTCTGTCCATTCGACACGATTCCCTCTCACGTGACTCATTTATGCCAGGAGTCCTACTAGCTATCAAGGAAGTTGGTCACCTCGACGGGGTCACCATGGGACTTGAATCACTTCTGTTCCCGCGGTAAGAGATGCGAAATCCGAAGTTGTGGGTTTTTATGCTCACTGCGGCGAGTGTGGTTTATGCCCTTTTCGCTGTGTGGCGGGCGTGGATCGTTTTCCAGGAAGGAAATGCTGTAGGCGTCGTATTAGCAATTGCCATAATTGTCATACCTGTCTTAGGCGTCCTGATGATCATTCGCGAGATCACCTTTGGTTACACCATGCAACAGATGGGATCACTCCTGGCCCGCGAGGGAGGCCTGCTCCCCGACAGTCTTCCGAAGGATCCTTCCGGGCGAACAACGCTGGCAGCTGCCGAAGAAAGATTTCAGGAACTCGCAGCAACAGCGGATCTCCTAAGTTGGAGAGATTGGTATCTGATCGGGGTGGCTTATGACGAAGCACGGGATCGGAAGGCGGCCCGCCGAGCCATGCGTACTGCAGAAAAACTATTTCGCCATCCACCAACGCCGAATCAATGAGTTTGTTTCTGGGAGTGAATCGGTTCGGTAGGGGCCGTCAATACTTCCAACGAATACATGGGTGTCCAGCGACCGACCGTCAGCTGTGTCCACAGTGATTCCGACAGTACGAATACCAAGCGGAATCCCAGCAACCGTCCACATTCGCTTATTCATGCGCACATCCTGCACCAATTCCCAAGAAATTCGGCGGGTAGTAAGCAGTGTGATGACTTTCAGACCGTGATCATTCACGTACGTTCCTAGTGTCCACCCGCGTAGGACAACGACCCATAGGGTGGCAGCCAGTACAGAGAATGTGATGGCTTCTAGGAAATTCCTCGTTGCGGATAAATAGACAAAGGTGATCGAGGTGAGAGCGAGAAGGAGAAGCGTGCTCAATGCGAGAATGGAAATTCGAAGGAGCCCACGGGGTTTAATACGGATGAATCGGAGTTGGTCCACGGGTGTGACTTGGTCGCGAGACCACAGAAAACCGAAGATTGGTTTGCGGAATTCAGGTTCAGACATTGACGTTTTCCATGTCACATCATCCAGCCTAGCCATCTCACTATCCCGGTACTCGTTGCAGCCAAAAGCACGACCAGGATAAAGGGCGCGCGGAATAAGAGCGCTATTACAGCGGCGCCGAGCCCAATCAACCGTGCGTCAACGCTCACGGAATTGTTCACGGCAACTGTTTGCACGACAACCAAGGCGGCGAGCAGGGACACAGGCAGCAGGCCCGTCATTTTCCTGATTGTGCTGTTGTCGAGAAATCGATGCGGCAGCGCGTATCCCACTAGCTTTTCAATATAGGTACCCAGGGACGCAATGAGAACTGTTGGCCACATTTTTTACGGTACTTCCGTAGGTTGATTGTGTTCCTGAGGCAGATCTCGCCACATCAGACTGGCTGCAACGGCGACAAGGGCACTTGCCAGTACGGGCAGTCCGGGACGGAGGATGGGAATGAGGACAAGGGCAACGAGAGCACTGATTCCGGCCACAAGCCACATTCGTTGTTTAGCGCTGCGATCACCGGCCACGAGGCGAGGCCAGAGTAATGCTAAAAACCCGGCAGGTATTGCGGCATCGAGCCCTAGTACTCCTGGGTCGGACAGTGACGATGCACCCAAGGCTCCTAGCGCGGTTCCAATATTCCAGAGGACATAAACGCTCAGCCCCGTAGCGAAAAAGGCTCGACGTGACTGAGTCCGAGAATGGTTGTACTTGAACGCCATGGCCGTGGATTCATCGATGGTGAGTTGGGCAGTTAGCGCAATCTCCCGAGGTCGCGGTGTGATGAGTGGGGACAGGGAGAGGGAGTACAGGCTATTCCTTGCGCCAAGGAGCAAGGCGGTGACAATGGCTATGACGGCGCCGCCGCCCGCCCCAATCACTCCCACGAGGGCAAATTGCGATGCGCCGGTGAACATGAACAGGGACAAGGTTTGGGTCTGCCAGAAATCCAATCCGCTAGCAATGGCGATAGCGCCAAATGAAAGTGCGTACGCCCCGGTAGCCACTCCAATACTTAAGGCATTGAGATGGATCTCTCGATTGCGGTGGCCAGGCACGGCGGTTCTCCCATGGAAGTCGTGGATGTTGGCAGAGTATGTCAGGCTACGTCATGTGAAACTTGGGCAGCCGACTCCATACTCACCGCTTCGAATTGGCCTCCTGGTGTTCGCGGTGGTGTGGCAGGCGGCCTGGATGTTGGCTGACGATTCACTGTGGCCGACCGTTCAATCAAATTTATGGGAATCCATGTTGATCGTGGGTTCCTGGCTGACATGGCTCACCGTTGCTGCCGGTCTGATCATGTTGAGGCAGGGGTTTCGTTCCGAGACACTGATAACCCACGCAGTGCGCCTCAATATTGTTCTTCTGGTCATGGCTGCAACGATAATGTCGCTTTTTTCCATCGACCCCACGGTCAACGATTGGATCACTTCGGCGTCGATTTTTAACCTGGTTTTAGGCATCGCAGGCATTTCTATTCGGAACCCGGAGCAGTGGTTCTGGGTCTCAGCAATCTTTGCTATTGAGTTACTGATATTCATATTCTTTGGGTTGAGATACCCGGAGGAACTAAACACAGAGTCCGTGATTCTCTACCCCTTGTACGCACTGGCAATTGGGGTTGCTGCAGCCAGTGCGCAGAGGGGGCTGCTGCATGCGGATGCTCGATCGGAGTCTGCCCGGCTGTTAGCCATTGAAAAGGAATTGCAGGCCGAAAGCGCACTCGAACAATCTCGAGGTATTGCTCGCACCCAAGCCCGAATCCATGAGTCAGTCCTGAACACTTTGACAGCAATTGGTCGGGGAGGATTGCCCAATAATCGCGAAATGAATGAGGCCATCTCGCATCGGTCTTCCGAATCAGCGGAAGTTCTACGAAACCTGTCACAGAGTAAATCAGTGAAGGACGCAGGAGAACTACCAGGATTCATGGAATGGCTGGGCGATCTGATCGTGGAATGTAGCGCCCGAGGGATTGATGTCACGGTGACTGGTGATTTCGACGCAATCCCTCCGTCTTTGGGTGAAGCGGCAATTATGGCCGCGATTCGTGAGACATTCATTAATGCGATTCGACATGCAAACGCGCAACGCATTTCATTGGATTTTAAAGCCTCTGGGCGAGAAAGTTATCGAGTTACCATTTCCGATGACGGCCAAGGTATTACAGATCAACATATATTTGCCAGTTTGAGTGAATATGACGATTCTCCTGGATACGGAATTCCAGTGATTCTTGGGCGAGATCTCAGGACCGTAGGTGCCCGGGCGGTGATCACGAGTCACCAAGGGAGTGGAACCCGAGTCAGTATCGAGTACTCCCATTCGCATCATTTGCTTCGAGGGTTGACCAAACGTTCACCAATACCCACCTGGGTTGTAGTAGCGCCTGTCTTATTGACGTGGCTACTTTTTTCCGCAGTGAATATTGCACTGGTTATTGGCAGTTATCAGGAGCCATCGCTGAATTTGATTGCATTTGCGCTCATACTCGTGTTCTCACTTGTCGCCATTGCCTTGAGTAGGTCAGGTGATCTGCCATGGTGGCTCATTTTCATCGGAATTACCGTGGCCGCTTTCACGTATTCATTGGAAAATCTTGCTGGACAGGACGTAACGGCCGGTCCGTGGTCTGAATGGAGTTCCGAGGCAATTGTTGCGATGTTTTTTGTGCTTAGTGCAGCAAGTACGTGGTGGGCCTGGATTTTCGTTGGAATTGCGTGGCTGGTTATCCAAGGGGGATTTCCTGGAGAATTATTTGCACCCGGTTTCGTACTAATAATGGCTGGCGGTTTCCTAGGATTCGTATTGCGTCGGCTTGACACGAATCGCCAACGCTCGCTTGAGAGCGTGGCGCGTGATTCGATGAGTGCTTCGGTGTCGCGCTTGCAAACGTATGGAAGGTCAGATCGGTTCTCACAGTGTGATCTGGACGGCATTGCTGATTTTCTTGATGGATTTGCATCAGGAGAACAGGACTGGAAATCAGTAAGTGTGCAACACGAATGTGCTGTACTGGAGGCATATCTGCGAAACGTCGTCATGAACGAGCACATAGTGCCAAATTCCCTCCTCTTTGAGATCTCCGAACTGGCCCGTAGCCAGCACGCAGTCATGTCGGTTGTGGGGAGAAACTATCCAGTCGACACTGACGTAAAGAACGTGGCACTTGAGGTTGTGCAGGTGTGCGTTTCCTCCATGACAAGCACGGACCGCGGAAGATTTTCATTGACGAACGAAAGTAATAATCTCGTGCTTCGGCTAGTCGTTACCTCGGCGCAGGATCCTCAGGCATGGGTTTCGCGATTTGCTGGTGACGGTCGTGTAGATATTGAAGAGATTGACACCGGTCTGTATACCTTGATTTGGCAACATGAATCAGCAGTCAGGCAGCCGGTGATACTGGGAGCTCACGATACCTCCACTAACCTAGCGAGCAGAGGAGGTGAGTCCGTTGCGCATCGCAGTGGTTGACGATCATGAATTAGTACGTGAGGGTCTTGTCGCTCTCTTAACGAGCAGTCTCATTCCGCCTGCGGAAGTAACGTATTCGGGCGCTGACCCTCTAGCTTGTTTGGATTCGAATCCCGAGGTGGTATTGCTCGACGTGGACCTAGGCGTGGCATCAGAGCCAGTTGCACATAACGTGGGACGAATTGTTCACGCATCGATACCTGTCCTCATGATCAGTTCACATGACAATGCAGACGCGATTCGCTCGGGTCTAACAGCTGGCGCTCTAGGCTTCGTCCCAAAAAGCGTGAGCTTGCACACTTTGAATCAGGCTTTGAAGTCCGTGATGGACGGCGACCTGTACCTATCAGTAGACCTGGCAGCGATTCTGTCCAACTCAGCCCAAACACCTAATGCAGAGAAACCGGAACTAAGTCCTCGAGAGTTAGACGCTCTACGACTGTACGCGACGGGTCTTACCCTCAATGCTGTTGCGAGGAAAATGAATATTTCACCGCATACGGTGAAGGAATATCTCGATCGTGTGCGCACCAAGTACAGCCAGGTGGGACGAGAGGCGCGAACGCGCACGGAACTGTATGTGGCAGCACAGGACGACGGTTTGCTCGAGCATCCCCACTAATTTATGAGGATGATTTCATGGGCACGAGGTCCTGAGAATGTGGCAACTCTGTGCCATGTGTCCCCCCGATTGGGGACACGGAACGGTAGAGAATGTGTCCACTTGAGTGTGATGATTGAGCGCCGGCGTGCGCGGGGGACTCGCCGGCAATTTCATGCCACTACTTAGATGAGAGTGGTGTGAAACTCCATCTCATCGCGTTCACGGGAGTTGTTTCCTGTCGACAACGTTCTCCGGGCACCGGTCTCTGCCCATCCGCTGCTTGTAAGAAGCTCACGGGCACTTATTTCACTCACTGACACCCACGCTAGAACGGTCTCGGCTCCCATAGTTGCAGCGACGTCGAGGCTTGCATTCAACAAGCGCGAACCGACGCTACGACGGCGATGCCGTGGTTCAACCTCCAGCATGTGCAAGATAGCCGATTTGCTGCTGGCGACAAACTCTATCGATACAAAACCGACCAGAGTGGCATCCTCTTCTGTCACCAGTACGCGGCCACGATGCTGCTGTTCCACGATGGCGGCCTTCCACGAGTCCGAAATTTCTGACTCCACACATTCGTCAGATGGAATCCCTCGCTCCCGCCAGGACTGGTACTGCAACTGTGCGATCGCGGGCGCATCGGCTGCAGTGGCTAGTCGAGTGACGTACATGGCACGCAACCTACCCACCGGTGACATCGAGGGAATTGCCAGGATGGATCCCTCAGGAATATTGTCGAATCCACTATGGTTATCGGGTGGATACACCAGCACCCGAAATCGAGTTTCGAAGCGACATAACTGTTGAATTGGTCAGATCGAGTGCCAGCGACTCAGACGTGGTTTTCGCGGCGCGAGTATCCACGGTAGGTGAGCAAAGTCTTGCAGACATTGACGCGGATCCAGAGAGATCAGCGGGGCTCATTAACTATTTAATGCGTGATCGTCACGGCAGTCCGTTCGAGCATAACTCCATGACTTTTTTTGTTCACGCACCTATCTTTGTATGGCGCGAACACATGCGGCATCGAATTGCAAGCTACAACGAGGAATCGGGTCGCTACCGGGAGCTATTGCCAGTTTTCTATGTTCCCAACTCTGAGCGTCCGATCATTCAGTCAGGGAAGCCAGGTGCCTACGAATTCCACTCTGGGACACCTGATCAGTACCGGCTGGTGGAGGCATCCATAAAAGCCTCCTGTTCGGAGTCGTATTCCAGCTATCAAGCGATGCTGGATGCGGGCGTTGCTCGCGAGGTCGCCCGCATGGTGTTACCGGTGACTATTTATTCCTCGGCATACGTCACGCTCAATGCTCGCTCCCTGATGAACTTTCTGTCCCTTCGACGTAAAGTTGACGGTTCACATTTTCCATCATTCCCACAACGCGAAATCGAGATAGTCGCCGAACAGTACGAGGATCATTTTGAGCGGCTCATGCCTTTGACCCATGCGGCCTTCGTGGCGCATGGACGTGTAGCGCCCTAAGTCAGGCTTGGTTTACGGGAAGATAGGCTGGTTTCTATGGACAACCCGCTTCGCTCGACGCCGTTTGGAGTGATGCTGACTGCAATGATCACTCCTTTTCGTGCAGACGGGTCGCAAGACCTCGACGG
This sequence comes from bacterium UBA6154, assembly GCA_002422375.1. The sequence continues at coordinate 17,162 of DIUQ01000021.1, read as the reverse complement.
TGCCCAACGACTTGCGGAACACCTCGTTGACCAGCTCAAACATGATGGTTTGGTGGTAAATGGGACGACAGGGGAAAGCTCCACCAAGACGGACGCGGAGGATTTAGCACTCCTGTCAGCAGTTTTGGAGGCGGTCGGAGATCGTGCCACCGTTATTGCGGGGGTCGGCACAAATGACACTGCTCACTCGGTAGCAAGTGCACGGTCTGCTGCTCGGGCGGGAGCCCACGCTCTTATGGCTTCTTCACCGTATTACAACCGTCCGCCACAAGAAGGAATAATTCAGCACTTCACGAGCATTGCCGATTCAACGGACTTACCGTTGATGACATATGACATACCCCGTCGAACGGGAGTCGCCATTGAGACCGAAACGCTCGTTCGACTGGCCGAGCATCCGCGGATCATCGCGAATAAAGATGCGAAAGGTGACTTGGAAGCCAGTCAGTGGGTCATGAAACGTACTGATCTGGCCTGGTACTCCGGCGAGGACGTACTCAACCTGCCGTTGCTGTCCCTGGGAGCCTCGGGAATGGTGTCAGTCGTGGGCCACATCGTGGGGGATCGGCTGCGGGACATGGCTGACGCACTGTGGTCGGGAGATATTGTCCAGGCTCAGCAGATTAATCAGTCACTGCTCCCTGTTTACACAGGTATTTTCCGAACCCAGGGTGTCATTTTGACCAAGGCGGCCTTGCACGCTCAGGGCCTACCCAGTGGTCCCGTGCGGTCACCACTGGTCAACGCCACCGATGCCGAGCGCGCCCAGTTGATGAAAGATCTCACGGAGGGCGGAGTAGCGGTTTCTCGTGCATTTTCCTAATTTCCACGAACTTTCTCCTCCTGGCGAAGTGCCCGACGGGACATTGCGCATAACCCCTCTGGGTGGCATTGGCGAAATCGGTCGCAACATGACCGTATTCGAATACGAGCGGGAATTACTGATCGTCGATTGTGGCGTACTTTTCCCGGAGGAATCCCACCCGGGTGTCGACTTAATCCTGCCGGATTTCGGCCCAATTCTTGAACGGCTCGACGACATTCAAGCCATAGTGCTCACGCACGGGCATGAGGACCACATTGGTGCTGTTCCCTATCTATTGCGCCATAAGCCGGATATTCCGATCATCGGATCGCAGTTAACTCTGGCCTTTGTCCAAGCCAAACTCAAAGAGCATCGAATCACTCCCTACACGCTGGCGGTTCAGGACAGGGATGTGGAACAGGTGGGGAAATTCTCTGTCGAATTCCTGGCAGTCAACCACTCGATCCCTGATTCCATGGCACTGTGCATAACAACACCGGCAGGGCGAGTTCTCCATACAGGGGACTTCAAAATGGATCAGTTGCCGCTCGACAACCGATTGACCGATATTCAGAGTTTCTCTCGGTTGGGTGATCTCGGCGTAGACATTCTCATGATAGATAGCACCAACGCCGAAGTACCCGGATTCGTTCCGAGCGAACGAGAGATTGTCCCTGTCCTTGATGGAGTTTTTTCCCGTGCCCAGGGACGGGTGATCGTGGCTTCGTTTGCTTCACATGTGCACCGAATTCAACAAATTATTGACACAGCCGTGGCCCATCACCGCAAGGTTGCATTCGTGGGACGGTCCATGGTGCGCAACATGACAGTGGCGCGTGACCTGGGTTATCTATCGATACCGGCGAACACCCTCATTAGTTCTGACGAGTTAGCTTCCATGCCAGACAATCAAGCGGTCCTGATTTGCACGGGATCCCAGGGCGAGCCCATGGCAGTTTTGTCGCGAATAGCTCACCGCAATCATGACATCAGTGTTGGGGAGAATGACACGATTGTTTTGGCTTCATCCCTCATCCCTGGAAATGAGAATGCCGTTAACAGGGTTATTAATGGACTAACACGACTGGGCGCGCAGGTTGTGCACAAGTCAAATGCTCTGGTTCATGTTTCAGGCCACGCAGCCGCTGGTGAATTGCGTTATGTCATGAATATCGTGCGACCTCGCTATGTCATGCCAATACACGGCGAGTGGCGACACCTAGCGGCTAATGCACGGATTGCTCAAAGCACTGGTGTAGCAGTCGACCATGTCCTGGTGACGGGCGATGGAGTGAGCGTTGATCTACATCATGACGCCGCCCATATCAGCGGTTACACCCCACTACACGAAATCTATGTGGATGGTGCAAGCGTCGGAAGTGTCAATGAAAGCCTGCTCAAGGACCGGCGAGTATTGGGTGAAGAAGGTTTTATTTCCGTTTTTGCCGCGGTCGACATTCAAGCCCACGAGGTGGTGGTGGGCCCGGAGATTCATGAACGCGGGGTAGGTCAGACACCAGACCTCGACCAAGTAGTCGACCGAGTCAGGCAAGCCTTGGTCGAGGCCATGACGGAGGGCATCGACGACCCCCATGAATTGTCACAAAAAGCCCGCAAGGTAGTCGGGAAATGGGTGGGAACCACGCATCGCCGCAAGCCCATGATCGTGCCGGTCATTATCATTCTGTGACACGCGGGATGCGTGTGACTGCTGGGATTTGGGGGAATTCTCGGTAATCTCGCCTCTATGGCGTCCCGCACGTCCACGAAGTCACGTGGATCTTCCCCCGGAACGACCCGATCGGGCTCGCCCAGGTCGGCGTCTCAACGTACCCCTTCAGCTAAGGCAACCCGGTCGCGTTCGCGATCTATGCCTCGAGCTCGCCGCGGACCGGCTCGACCAGGTCCCGTTCCTCGCGTTGCGGCCAGCATCGGGCGGAGCATTGGCCGCATCTGGGTAGCAATCGCTCACCTGGTTGGCGCGCTGGCCCGTGGTCTTGGAAACGGGGCCAAGGATCTAGATCCCACATTGCGCCGTGATGGCCTAGGTTTGGCGTTGATTTCCGCCGCGGTAATTGTGGTGGCAGCCACCTGGTTTGGGGTTGATGGTTGGTTCATTTCCTGGACCGGCATGGTGGCCACCGCGCTTATCGGGGCATTAGCCTGGATTATTCCGATCCTCTTGGTTGCTTTAGCCTGGCGATTTTTACGACATCCGGATCAAAATGCCACGACAGGTCGTTTAGTGATCGGTACGGCAGCGGTCCTCGTGGGCGTTATCGGATTATGGCACTTGACCCAAGGTGCGGTAGGTCCCAGCGATGGGTCCGCGGCCATGAACAGTGCTGGTGGGGTCATTGGTTGGTTAGTCACCGCTCCTGTGGTTGCCGCACTGGGAGCCATAGTCAGTGGGATTCTCCTACTGGTACTGACTTTTTTCGGCGCGCTGGTGTTGACCGGGACAAGTATTGCTCGCGTGCGCGAGATAGTGCGGTCAGGCTGGAATCGAGTACGAGGAATGTTCGCCCGCTCGGAACCTCGGGGGGCTCAAGAACCTCTGACGGGCACGGTCGAAGTTGAGAAGGTCCGCATTGGCTCATTGGATCGCAGTGATGGAGCCAATGAACAAGGATTCCCAGATCCCAATGGGGTACTTCGCACGGATGTGCCACTTGCCGGCGATCAGCCATTTATTTCCCCGCTCCCTGAAGTGCCCGAGAATGAGTCCTTACGGCCCGCCGCCGGCTTACTGAGTGGAGTGACGCCGCGTAAATCAGTAGCCACCCCGAATGACACGCAGGGGAGCAAAAATCAAACGGTCATTCTCGATGTTGCTGAGGATAAGTCACCACCAGCACAAAGTGCACGAGAGAAATCAGTATCTCCAGCAGCAAGTAAACAGCTGGTTCTAGCCCCTAGAACGCCATATCAACTGCCCAAAGGAGAAATACTCAAGGGCGGTCCAGCGCACAAAGTGGCAACGCAGGCTAATGACCAGGTAGTCACAGCGCTCACCGAGGTTTTAGATCAGTTCGGCATCGATGCCACGGTGTCAGGGTTTATGCGCGGACCGACTGTCACGCGGTATGAAATTGAACTTGGTCCGAGCGTCAAGGTCGAGCGCGTCACGGCGTTGAGTAAGAATATTGCCTATGCCGTGGCAAGTGCTGATGTTCGAATTTTGAGCCCGATTCCCGGTAAAAAAGCCATCGGCATTGAGATTCCCAATACCGACAGGGAATTAGTTGCTCTCGGAGATGTCCTCAAGAGTCGCGTTGCCGCTAATGACCAACACCCCATGGTCGTTGCATTGGGTAAGGATGTTGAAGGGTCATTCGTGGTAGCGAACCTGGCCAAAATGCCTCATATTTTAGTTGCGGGGGCAACAGGTGCTGGTAAGAGTAGCTGCATCAACAGCTTGATCACCTCGATTCTCATGCGAGCGACGCCGGACGAGGTCCGCATGATCCTGGTGGATCCAAAGCGGGTTGAGCTCACGATTTATGAGGGAGTTCCTCACCTCATAACTCCGATTATTACTAATCCCAAGAAAGCGGCAGATGCTTTGCAATGGGTAGTTAAGGAGATGGATCGTCGCTATGACGATTTGTCGTCCTTCGGTTACCGCCACATTGATGATTTCAACAAAGCCGTGCGATCAGGAAAGATCAAACCACTGCCGGGGTCAGAGCGGACCCTGACGACGTACCCATACTTGCTTGTGATTGTTGATGAATTGGCTGATCTAATGATGGTAGCGCCCCGCGACGTTGAAGATTCTATAGTTCGCATCACGCAACTGGCTCGTGCGGCGGGTATCCACTTGGTGTTGGCTACTCAACGTCCAAGCGTTGACGTCGTTACCGGACTAATCAAGGCCAATGTTCCGAGTCGCCTCGCCTTTGCCACATCAAGTTTGGCGGATAGTCGGGTTATTCTCGACCAACCTGGAGCGGAAAAGTTGGTGGGCCAGGGCGATGGCCTGTTCTTGCCCATGGGCGCGAACAAGGCACTCCGGATTCAAGGCGCGTTCATTTCTGAAAATGAAATACGTGAAGTTGTGCAATTCTGTCGAGACCAATGGGATCCCGAATACGTGGATGAAGTACTTGCCACCGCGGCGTCTTCCAAGGAAATTGATGCCGACATTGGCGATGATATGGATGTTTTGCTCCAGGCGGTGGAACTCGTGGTGTCCACTCAATTTGGATCCACGTCAATGTTGCAGCGGAAACTTCGTGTGGGATTTGCCAAAGCAGGCCGACTTATGGATTTGATGGAATCCCGTGGAGTTGTCGGTCCAAGCGAAGGGTCGAAGGCCCGTGAAGTCTTGGTCGGAGCAGATGAATTACCGGCCGTCCTCCTGTCAATTCGCGGCTAGGGCGGTGTGCCCAGCCCGATTGACTGGCAGGCCCTCTTTCTGTCGCTGAGTGTGAGGACGCACGGGAAAGTCCGCTGCACTCCATGATCGGGTGCAACCTCACTCCGTATTTGGTGGTCCGAATCCGCATGAGATGCTGGAACAAGCGAACTGGACTCGGGTACCGAGTTAGTCCTGCGTAGGCTGTGGTGGTGACTTCACACAACGAAAGTTTCGCCGACAGCAAAGGCACGGTGGCGCTTGTCACCATGGGATGCGCGCGCAATGAGGTGGATTCTGAGGAACTGGCCGGCCGGCTCGCAGCTGATGGCTGGGTAGTGGTGGAGGACCCGAGTAATGCAGACGCCGTGATGGTGAATACCTGTGGATTTGTCGACGTCGCCAAGAAAGACAGTATTGACGCAATCTTGGCGGCTGCGGATATGAAAAGTGATGGCAATTCAGCTGATTCAGGTGAGGTAGGTCCACGGGCTGTTGTAGCGGTGGGGTGCCTTGCCCAGCGTTATGGATCTGAACTAGCCGCGACTCTGCCGGAAGCCGATGCAATTCTAGGCTTTGACGACTATCCCGAAATTTCCGCTCGACTCACATCGATTCTGGCTGGTGAGGCACATAGTGCGCACACTCCATCCGATAGACGCACACTTCTGCCTATTACGCCTTTAGATCGCCCGGCTGAGGCGGGCACATCACAAGCTTCGATTCCAGGGCATGGGCGTTCCATCGAAACTGGTCATATCGAACGCTCGGCCTTGTCGTGGGAACCCCCGATACTGCGCCAGCGACTGGACCATTCGCCCGTTGCGCCGGTCAAGCTTGCATCAGGGTGTGATCGCCGATGCACGTTCTGTGCCATTCCGTCCTTCCGAGGTTCATTCATCTCTCGGCCTCCCGCTGATGTGATGGCTGAAATTGCTTGGTTGGCAACAGATGGTGTGCGCGAAGTTGTGCTAGTCAGTGAGAATTCAACATCGTATGGCAAAGATATAGGTGACTTACGTCTCCTCGAAAGCCTCCTACCGGCAATTAATGAGGGAACTGACATTCAGCGCATCCGCGTTGCTTACCTGCAGCCAGCTGAGGTTCGACCCGACCTTATTCGAGTTATGACCGGCACTCCGGTGGTCGCTCCATATTTTGACTTGTCCTTTCAACACGCCTCCAGCCCTCTCCTTCGCCGCATGAAGCGCTTTGGTGGTGAGGAGCAGTTTCTGGATTTGATTTCGATGATTCGTGAACAGTCACCACGTGCAGGAATTCGGAGCAATGTGATTGTGGGATTCCCCGGTGAGACAGAGGAGGATTTCGCGACTTTAATGCGATTCCTCGAACGGGCGCGCCTGGATGCGGTAGGCGTATTCGGCTATTCCGACGAGGAAGGGACGGAGGCATTCGACTTCGAGCCGAAGGTTCCAGAGCATCTGATCACTGAGCGGGTCCATCGCATGCAAGAACTAGTAGACGAACTTATGTCGCAACGTGCCGAAGATCGCGTAGGTGAAACAGTCGAGGTAATCGTCGACTCCATTGATGTCGAGTCCAAGAGCGCCTTTGGCCGAGCTGGTCATCAAGGGCCTGACGATGGCGAAACACGTGTTCAGATGGTGTCCTCCCACGTCTCGGTTGGGTCAATGGTGCGAGGTCGTGTCATCGCAACAGAGGGAGTGGATCTTGTGGCGGAAGAAGTCGATTTGTGAAACGCCCGCCAGACCATGCTTCAGACCCTGTCAGCAGCACTAGTTTGTTTAACATTGCTAATGGCCTGACATTCCTTCGGTTGCTGGCTGTTCCCGTCGTGGGGTACCTGCTGTTTGTTGACACATATCAGGCTAGAAATTTGGCAGCGTTGGTGTTTTTGCTGGCCTCGTTGACCGACGTGCTAGATGGATTCGTTGCCCGCCGATACGGGCTGATCACCAATTTCGGAAAGATTGCGGATCCAATCGCGGATAAATTCTTGACCGGCGTAGCGCTGGTGGGGCTCTCTGCACTGGGACTTTTACCGTGGTGGATTAGCATTGTGATTATTGCCCGGGAGGTAATCGTCACCATCATTCGATTCTGGGTCATTGAGCACGGTGTCATTTCTGCATCGCGCGGTGGCAAGGCCAAGACACTCACGCAAACAATTGCCATCACCATGTATCTCGTAGCTATTCCAGAAACCAGTAGCCTTGCATCTACGTGGGACCTGGTGCGTGCACTGGTCATGGGGATAGCGGTGATACTCACGGTAGTCACGGCGATCTACTACTTTCAGCAAGCGATCTCGCTCCGGCGCCTCACCCGTAGTGGTGGAGGTGAATAGACCAGCATGAGTCATCACCCCGAAACGCGCATTCACGAATTGCTGTCCTTGTGTCGGACTCGCGGATTGTCCATCGGCAGTGCTGAATCTCTGACGGGAGGTCTTCTTGGTTCTACAGTGACTTCGGTTCCAGGAGCTTCCGATGTATATCTCGGTGGAATTGTCGCTTATTCGACCGAGGTTAAGACCAGTGTCCTTCACGTGTCTTCTGAGGCGTTGGGTCATGGCATAGTGTCGGAAAACGTGGCAGTGGCCATGGCTCAGGGTGTTCAACGGCTCCTGCGGGTTGACCTCGCGTTATCGTGCACTGGTGTGGCGGGGCCTGGTCCACAGGACGGTGTCTCGGAGGGAACCGTCTGGATCTGTGTTGCGTCTGAATATCGATATTCCAGTTCTTTACTCTCGCTGAAGGGTTCGCGTCAGGAGATTAGGGATTCCACGGTGGAGCATCTGATCGCCCTAGCCATCGCATTTCTGCTAGAGGTGTCATAAATGCAGTGTGGATAAACATCCCGGGTCTTAACCTGACCAACATGTCGCCGACGTGGGTCTTTCCGGGTATCATGGACTATTCAGTTAGGTCGGGTTTCGGTCCCGGCACTACGGTGAGCACGCGAACGGTTTGCAGAGGGGAGGCCCGCATGATTGTTCTTCGCAATGTGATCGGTGACGAATTACGCCGCCGACGTCAGGATCAAGGTCGGACTCTGCGTGATATTTCCGGCGCAGCGTCGGTGTCCTTGGGTTACCTCTCCGAGGTTGAGCGTGGACAAAAAGAGGCTTCGTCGGAGTTGATTGCAGCAATTTGCGGGGCTTTGGATGTATCACTATCTGATGTTCTGGCCTCGGTGAGCTCCCAGGTAGCTCAGGCTGAGTCGGCCGAGCCGCTGGAATTCCCCACGCCAGCGCGCGTTCTCTGACACTGCGAGGGCGTGGAGCAACAGGTGCGGTTGAGTGATTTCTGGGAGCGCCTCGAGCAAGTCGTTGGTGCGCCTTATGTTCAGTCGTGGGCTCGGGACATGGTGCTTCCTGATATTCACCTCACGGTGGAGCAGGCAATAGCTCAAGGGGTGGAGACAAGCGGCATATGGCGCGCTGTTTGCCAATGCCTCGACGTGCCACGTTCCCTTCGTTAACTACGCAACGGGCATATCGCTTGCTCTAGGGTTGACGTGTGGCCGACCCGACGTATCACTTCATCACGATCGTGACATTCGGTCGGTCCGGGAGTACTGCCCTCCAGTCCGCGTTGAATGCACATCCGCAGACCCTTATTCGGGGGGAAAACTACAACGCTTTTACCGGCCTGTGGAACTACTACACATCGATCGTCGATTCCGCCTCTCGACATCATGCAGGTCAGCCAGACCACCCGTGGTTCGGTACGGCGCGACTCAAACCCAACACAGTTCGGACCGAGTTACACGATTCTGTGGTGAACACGCTCTTGCGCCCTCGCCGTGACACACAATGGCTTGGCTTTAAAGAAGTTCGCTATGAAAGTGCCTATTTCACCGATCCCGTCTTCATGGCGAGTTACTTGCTGTTCCTCCAAGAATTGCTCCCAGGATTATCTTTCCTGTTCAACACACGTTCGGCAGAACAGGCTGCACGGAGTGGATGGTGGATAGAACACCCTGATGCGCAGTCAACATTGGAGCGGACGGAGAACACTATGCGATCAACAGCATCACTGTTGTCTGAACTGTTGGGGGAGGATCGAGTCCAGCTCATTGATTATGACCAATGGAATAGTGATTCTTCACTCCTTACCCAGGCACTCGAGCGACTCGGTTTTCCCGTGGATCCAAGCCTTATTGGTTCCGCTCTGTCCACTGTTCTGACTCATGGTCAACACACCGGAAATGGTTCGTGGGCGGGGGAGCAGAAATGACCAACGTGTCGGCGGAAACATTGTTGCCCACGAGTGACCGGGTACTCCGAATACAGCACAGAACCGTGGCCACGCTCTCAACAAGTCAAATGTTTGGTGGTATTGCGGTCGCTGGATCCATCCCTGCGGGGTCGCTCATTGCCGCCTCCATAGCGGATTCGGAAGCATTTGCCGGCTTGGCACAAACTGCCGGTGTTGTAGGTGCTGCAGTATTCGCCCTGCCCTTAGCCCGCATCGCGTTAAATCACGGTCGTCGTCCAGCGTTGGCGCTGGGATATGGACTGGGGGCATTGGGGGCCCTTGTTGTAATTTTTGCCGCCGTTAACCGTAACCTCACCTTAATTCTTTTCGGGTGCCTTCTGGTGGGCGTGGCGAGTGCCGCGAGTTTCCAAGCCCGCTACGCCGCGACCGATCTCGCCCTACCTCAGCATCGCGCCCGCTCCCTGTCATATGTGGTGTGGGCGGCCACTATTGGTGCTGTATTGGGGCCTAATTTGCTCAATTTCAGTGGCTCGATTGGACTGTCCTTAGGGCTACCGCAACTGTCGGGTCCCTATGTCATGGCGGCAGTCACACTTGGTTTGGCCGTGGTCGTCTTGTTGGTGGCGCTTCGCCCTGACCCTTTTCTACTGGCCACGAGAATTCGTGAGCACATGGAAGGTGAAAATTTTCGCCAGAACAAGGCGCGATTACGAGATGGGATCGAGCACCTCAAAACACGCCCCAGGGCAGTCTTAGGAATTGGCGCGATCGCGATTGGCCACGTGGTCATGGTCATGATCATGGTCATGACTCCCGTGCACATGGCACATGTTGATGTCACCCTGCAACTGATTGGTCTGGTCATCAGCGTTCACGTCGCCGGCATGTATGCCTTCTCGCCCCTGGTGGGCATGGCAGTCGACAGGTTTGGTCGGATTCAAGTAATCGTGGCCGGAATTACCATTTTGGCAGCCAGCAGTGTGATTTCTGGACTGGCGCCGGCGAACAATATTCCGATCCTGGGTACCGGATTGTTTCTCCTGGGGCTGGGGTGGTCGTGCACGTTGATTGCCGGGTCCACCTTGGTCACTGACTCGGTTGAACCCGCTGAGCGCCCCTCGGTTCAGGGACTCTCTGATCTTGTTATGAACACGGCTGGAGCACTGGGGGGCATTGTCGCGGGGCTGATCATGATGTGGGGCAGTTATGGGTGGTTGTGTGCCTTCTCGCTGGTTCCGTTAGCTGCATTGGGCTTCTGGGCGGCGTGTCCGGCGTGTCGCGCGTATTCGAACGCACGTTCGATATAGGTTAATGCTCGCTGGGTCGAGTTATGCACATGTCGGCGACAGATGCCTAAGCCTCCACAGGCGGCATTTTCTTCGACGGCTATGTCAGTCACTCCATCTAGTGTGCAGCGCAGGTGATGGAGGACATCACCGGGTGCACTAGGCAGTACCCACGAGCGGATCAATCGAAGGAGAACGGACATGGCACACGCCGCCAAGGATCGCGAAAAGGCACTAGATAGTGCATTAGCCCAAATCGAGCGTCAATTTGGCAAAGGGTCGGTCATGCGGCTGGGCGAAGAAGGTCGAGCGCCCATTGAGGTCATACCCACTGGATCCATAGCTTTGGATATCGCATTGGGCATTGGTGGATTGCCTCGGGGACGGATCGTGGAAATCTATGGCCCTGAGTCGTCGGGTAAAACAACCGTGGCGTTGCACGCCATCGCCAGTGTTCAAGCGGCCGGTGGACTGGCGGCCTTCATTGACGCAGAACATGCATTAGACCCCGATTATGCGTCGGCGCTCGGTGTAGATCTTGACAATCTGTATGTATCACAGCCAGACACGGGGGAGCAGGCACTAGAAATCTGCGACACGTTGGTGCGCTCTGGAGCTATTGACCTCGTTGTTATCGACTCAGTTGCGGCCTTAACTCCACGTGCCGAAATTGAAGGCGATATGGGTGATTCCCACGTGGGACTTCAAGCTCGCCTGATGAGTCAAGCATTACGTAAAATGGCTGGAGCGTTAAGTAATACGAATACCACCGCTATTTTCATCAATCAACTTCGAGAAAAGATCGGCGTCATGTTCGGTTCGCCGGAGACAACAACCGGTGGTAAAGCGCTGAAGTTCTATTCATCAGTCAGACTCGACGTACGGCGGATTGAGACATTGAAGGGCGGAACGGAAGCGGTTGGAAACCGCACCCGCATCAAGGTGGTCAAGAACAAGGTTGCGCCACCGTTCAAGCAAGCTGAGTTTGACATTCTTTATGGAGAAGGAATCTCTCGTGAAGGATCGCTCATTGATATTGGTGTTGATCAGGGAATTGTGCGTAAATCTGGTGCCTGGTACACCTACGAGGGTGATCAACTGGGACAAGGCAAAGAGAATGCCCGCACATTCCTCAAGGACAATGCAGATTTGGCAGATGAAATTGAGAAACGTATAAAAGAGCAACTGGGTATTGGAGCGCGGATTGATCAACCAGTGACTGGTGACACGGCTGCTGCCGTATCGATCGACCTCGACGAGGATGCTGACTAACTCTTGTCTGGTTTCCGTACCCGGAGGGGTGTTCTCCCATCCAGCTCAGAGGACGTGTCCTCAGACAGCGTAACCCCGGAGGCGGAACAGGAGCGCGCACTGAGTATCTGTTTTCACAAATTGAACGCGCGCGCCCGAACGGAGCAGGAACTCCGACAGGTATTGAGTCAGGCGGGAATATCAGCCGAGATCAGTGATCTGGCGATTGATCGACTGCAGGTTTTGGGCTATCTGAACGATCGGGAGTTCGCCGAGGTATGGATTCGCGCGCGTGTGACGTCGCGAGGAATGGCTCCAGCGGCCATTCGCCGGGAGCTCCTGTTCAAAGGGGTTGATCTCGACATCGTGGAAACTGCATTGTCGGAGGTGTCGGACGGAGACACCTATGCGCGTGCCGTCGAATTAGCCACCAAGAAATTGCGGTCAGTAGCGTCGCTGAACCCGACAGTGGCTCTCCGGAGAATTTCATCCCTCCTGTTGCGCAAGGGATACCCGTCCCACATGGCGTATTCGGTAGCTGCCGCTGTGGTTGGCAGCAGCGAGGACCAGGTTGATCAGATGGTGGGTGACACTGAGGCGGTCGAGTAGGGCAGTGCCGCAGTTACCGGCATGTGATCACTGTTCAGATAGAGCTAGACTACGGTCACGGGGTCTCGGAGAGCCCGCTCGCGATCTAACAAGGAGTATTCATGCCGGGTCTATCCCAGTGGGCAGTTCGCCGACCGATTGCCGCGTTGATTGCGTGGTTTGTCGCGTTGATTGCCGTCATCGGAATTGGTATCAACTTCGGTGGAACGTTGAATGATTCCTTTGATTTGCCAGACACGGAATCAACCACGGCTCAGGAATTGCTCGCAACGCTAGGAAATAGCGACATTGATGCTCAATCTTCTGGTGCGTCAGCGAAGATCGTGTGGTCACCTACGGTTGGCAGTGCGGTCGACCCCGAAACTCTCGGCGTGATAACGCCGATCCTGGAGGAAATTGCCAACATTGAGTCTGTTGGGTGTGTCACAAATCCGGTAGATCCCGCTGCATCGCTGGGAAGCGCTTGCCCTGAACCAGACTCCACCATGCAGACGTTGATGCAGAAAGCAACTCCGGAACAGTTGTCCCAACTAGAGCCGGCTTTGACAGCTGCAGCTGCAGCTAATTCCTCCATCAGCCCTGACGGTGCGGTCGCTGTGGCAACAATATATTTCACTGGCGGAATGGACAGTGTTTCCGCGGCAGATGCGAAGGCAGTTTTGGATATTGTTAAAGCGGCCAATTCGGATGCAATCACCGTGGGTGCAAGCGGGGATATTTTGGAATTTGCCGGTCAAGAGCCACCTTCAAGTGAACTCTTTGGCATTTTGGTGGCCATAGTCATTCTGTTGATCGCATTTGGCTCGATCATCGCTGCTGGTATGCCCATTGTGGTCGCTGTGATTGGCCTTGCGGCTGGTCAGATGCTTGTCTTGATGGTGGCACTTTTCATGGATGTTGCGACATTCGCACCCACACTGGCCGCCATGATCGGGCTGGGCGTCGGTATCGACTATGCCCTGTTCGTACTAAATCGTTACCGCCAAGCAGTGCTGATTGGGCACCCGCCTAAGCAGGCAGCTATGGAGTCGGTGAACACGGCCGGCCGTGCGGTGTTATTCGCTGGGTCGACCGTGATAGTAGCCCTGTTGGGTCTCTTCATTTTGCGGATCGGTTTCTTTAATGGACTATCCCTAGCGGCAGCTGTCACCGTACTCATGGTCATGCTCTCGGCGCTGTGGCTGCTTCCAGCTACGTTGTCTCTCTTAGGAACCAAGGCGCTGGGTTTGCGGCTGCCGTGGGGCATCAAGCCTGGTGAAGGAAAGCCTGAGGGAATGCGGTGGGCCAAATACGGACACTCGATTCAGCGGCGTCCGTGGCTATTTGCCATCGTTTCATTGGCTGCGGTTGCGATACTGGCTATTCCAACTTTCTCGCTGCGTTTAGGTTTTGCTGATGCGTCAGGTGCAGCTGTGGGTTCACCAACACGTATCGCGTACGACTTGACGGCCGAAGGCTTCGGTCCTGGTGTTAACGGACCATTCATTGCTGCGGTTGAACTGCAGAACCCGGGCGACATGCAGGAGTACACCGCTGTCGTCGGTGCTCTTGAGGCGACAACCGGTGTGGCAGCTACTAATCCGTCTACCGCCATGATGCCGCTTCTGGAATTCAGCGGTCAAGGTTTAAGTCCTGACGGTGCGGTAGGTGCTGTATTCATCATCCCTGAAACGGGACCACAGGATCAGCAAACGGATGCATTGCTCACTCAATTGCGCGAGGTCACCGCACCAGAGTTGGCGAATACCACTGGTTCTCTGTTGTTTATCGGGGGATCGCTTGCGGTCACATCGGACTTCACGGGAGTTCTCGTGGATGCCCTTCCACTCTTCCTGTTGATTGTGGTGTCCTTAGGTTTTGTAGCGCTCATGATTCTCTTCCGCTCCTTGGTCGTTCCATTGACGGCGGCGGTCACGAGTCTGCTCAGTTTTGCTGCGGCGACGGGCATTACTGTGGCGGTCTTTCAGTGGGGCTGGTTCAACGACATCCTCGGCGTCTCGGGTACAGGCCCCATCTTCCCCTTCTTGCCGATCATGGTCTTCGCAATTTTATTCGGGCTCTCCATGGACTACCAGGTATTTTTGGTGTCACGCATGAGAGAGGAGTGGGATCACACGGGGGATAACAACGCTGCCGTTCGACGCGGTCTCGCCGGTTCAGGAAAGGTTGTAGTGATTGCGGCTGCCATCATGGCAAGCGTCTTTATTGCCTTCATACCGACACCGGAAAACACCATTAAGTTATTCGGCGTGGCATTAGGTTCGGCAGTGCTCATTGACGCGTTCATAATCCGCATCGTGTTTATTCCAGCCATCATGACAATCATTGGTACCGCTAACTGGTGGGTACCGGGTTGGCTGGGCAGGATTCTGCCTGAAGTGCACATTGAGCCTGGGGAGGACGAGGTCGTGGACGATCCCGATCCCGAACCAGTCGTAGTCCGCTAGCGGCGGCGGATTACGCTGGGGTTTTGTGTCCTTGAATCAGCGTGAGCGCACCTATGAAGTGCGCACGTATGGCTGTCAAATGAATGTGCATGACTCTGAGCGCATTACTGGCATGTTGGAGGCCGAGGGATACGTACCTCATAAAGGGGACTCCGTCCCGGATTTGATCGTCTTCAATACATGTGCGGTGCGAGAAAACGCAGACAACAAGTTATATGGCAATCTCAGTCATCTGGTTCCCGTGAAGGAGGAAAATCCGGATCTGCAAATAGCCGTGGGTGGGTGTCTAGCACAGAAAGATCAGGGTGAGATTCTCCGCAAATCACCGGTTGTTGACGTGGTGTTCGGCACCCACAATCTAGGGTCACTACCCACTCTTCTAGAGCGAGCGCGCGTTGAACGAGAATCCCAGATTGAGATAGCAGAAGCGTTAGTCGAGTTTCCTTCAGCATTGCCAACAAAGCGTGATGCTCGGTATGCAGCCTGGGTGTCGGTGAGTGTCGGATGCAATAACACCTGCACGTTTTGCATTGTTCCGTCACTCCGGGGGAAGGAAAAAGACAGACGCGCCGGAGACATTCTGAAAGAAATCAGGGCGCTGGTCGCTGACGGTGTCCTCGAGGTTACGTTGTTGGGACAGAATGTCAATGCCTACGGAAGCGATTTAGGTGATCCCGAGGCTTTCAGCAAATTGTTGCGTGCAGCAGGAGAGATTCCTGGGTTAGAGCGGGTGAGATTTACAAGTCCCCATCCACGCGACTTCACCGACGACGTCATATGGGCCATGGCAGAGACGCCCAATGTGATGCCCCAGTTGCACATGCCATTGCAGTCTGGTTCGGACAGCGTTTTACAACGAATGCGGCGTTCCTATCGTCGGAAAAAGTATGTAGGAATTATTGACCGAGTTCGGGAGGCCATGCCGCATGCTTCCATCACAACGGACATCATCGTTGGGTTTCCTGGGGAAACCGACAGTGAATTCGCCGACACTTTGGATCTAGTGAAGGAGATTCGATTCAGCGGTGCCTACACATTCCAGTATTCCAAGCGTCCTGGAACGCCTGCGGCACTGATGCCGGACCAAATACCTAAGGAAGTTGTACAGGAACGTTATGAACGTCTGGTGGCTGTTGTTAATGAGATCGCGTGGCAGGAGAATTTGCAGCGCGTTGGCAATCACGTAGAAGTTCTTGTGGCACACGGAGAAGGGCGTAAGGATCGAGCCACGTCTCGTCTGTCGGGGCGGGCGGCTGACGGTAGATTGGTCCATGTCAATATGAACGGACACAGTGCGCGACCAGGTGATTTCGTCACAGCAACAGTGGTCACGGCCGCCCCGCACCATCTGGTTGCCGATCATATTTCCACGCGAGAAACCAGGGCCGGGGATTTATCCGAGGAACTGCCACAGGGGCCGGCTGTGATGTTAGGGATCCCGACCTTTGCCGGGTGATTTACTCCTAGCCATTGTTGGCCCAACGGCCAGTGGCAAGACGAGGCTGGCTCTTGAGTGCGCACGGGCACTTGGTGGAGAGTTGGTCGGCACTGATTCAATGCAGGCTTACACAGGTCTGTCAATTGGTACGGCTAAACCAACGGCTCATGAACTGGGTGAAGTTCCCCACCACATGATTGATATTTGGCCAATCAGTCACGCTGCTGACATTGCCGAGTTTCAAGCACGTGCGCGTACCAGTATTGAAGATGTTTCGTCCAGAGGAAAACAACCCATCGTTGTGGGCGGAAGTGTCCTCTACATCAATGCGGTCCTTGATGACTATGTATTTCCCGGTACCGATCCCGAAGTTCGCGCGCAGTATGAGGCTCTCTTGGCACTGAACGGAGTGGACTGGCTATTCCAGCTGTTACGGGACCGAGATCCGCAGGCAGCAGCGGAAATCCAAGCAAATAACGCTCGCCGAATTGTTAGAGCGCTAGAGGTTATTGATATCACCGGCGAACCGTATAAAGCTCGATTGCCTGACCCCCCTATCCCGTACTATTCCGCGGTCCGGATTGGAATAGATATTGATCGAACTGTTCTGGACCAGCTCATTGAACGTCGAGTGGATTCCATGATTGACAACGGATTCGTCGAGGAAGTGGATTGGGCACTGTCTCAAGGGTTGCGAGATGCTGTTACCGCAAGTAAAGCCATTGGATACTCCCACATCGCGAAAGTACTTGATGGTCAGA